>JAFRBA010000114.1 GCA_017405115.1 Kiritimatiellia bacterium | reverse complement strand
TTCCTAGGGAATTCGCAAGCCTGACGCTGGCAGAATCGACACTCAAAAAACGCCAGAAAAGGATAAGCAGCAGAAAAGCCGCCGGGAAGGCGGCTTTCGCATCAATTTCGCATAACCCTACAGGGTTGGGAAAGTTCTAATGAAGCGTACGCCTCGCTCGCGCCGTTCATCGTGAGCGCAATCGGGCTTGCGTTGGCGACCGTAGTCTTGATCGTCAGACGGTGGGCAAGGTTGTCCGCCGCCCAGCTGCCGACGGGGAAGTAGAGGTTGAGATACGAATAGAGGCTTTGGTTCCCGAGCGAACCGACGAGCTGCTTGATGTTGTTCTGCCCGAGGACGTAGTGGAAGTTGTAGTAGTTCTCGCTGTTGCCGCCGAACTCGGAGGTGCTGCCGTTCGCCACGCCAAGCTGCCACCCGCCGGCCACGCGCAGGTAGTCCACCACGAGGTCGCCTGTCAGGTCGTTTTCACGCGTGAACGTCAACGTCAGCGGGTACGTCCCCGTTTCCGCGTCCTTGACGAGGGACGACATGATTCTCTTCGGGATGAAGAACCTGATCCAGCCGTCCGGCCTGACGTACTTGCGGCCGAAGACAATGCCGTTGGCGGCGACGGACACAAACTTGTTGTCGTCGCCGTTGAGCACCTTGAGCTCCACAAGCCGCCCGATGTCATGGCCGTTCTCCTCCACGTCGCACTTGACCGAGAGCGACGGATGCGAGGCGTTCAGCGTCTTGCGCATCTTCGCCCACTCCATCGTCGCCGGCTCGTAGACCGCTTCGGCGGACGCGTCCGAGAACTCGTCGCCGCTCGAATTGACGCTGCCCACTTCGCAAAGCGGCGCGGAATCCGTGAACTCCGACAGTATCTCGTATTCGCTCAGCGCGCGGTCGTAGACCTTGATCTCGGCAATGTCCCCGCCGAACGTGTTTTCGCCGCGCCCGGTTCCGGAAGTCGCATTCCCTACAGGATCCTTGAACGTCGTCATGCCGTCGTAGCCGATGTACGACGGATACCAGCCGGCGGCTACGGTTGCCGGCGTCACCGTAGCGGTATACTCCCACACACCATGAACCCTGTCGCCGGCCTGGGCGTTGCTCCGCAGCACGAAGAGCGCCGTCATCTTTCCAGCCTCGCTTGAAGGCCTGAAGGACACGGCGTAGTCATACCAGTAACCGGCGCGCACGCGCAGCAGAGAACTGTTGGATCCATACGCGTGAAGCTCCGGCTGGCTAGAGGCGTCTCCGATGAAAAGCGTGGGATACATCAGGCGCGACGTGCCGGAATCGTACATTCGAAGCCCGACACGCCACCCGCGCGCGCCGTCGTAGTAGTAGTTGTTCGCAAACAACGTCACGGGATACTGATAGTTTGTCACCCAGTTGCTCCCAATCTTCTGATACTTCTTGGCCTGGAGACCGTGCCATCTGATGCGGGCGATCACCGTGCCCTCGAGCGCGGCGCCAGGAATGGCAAGCGACGACGCACTTGGGAGCGTGATCGACTGCCAGTTGGCGACGAGATTGCCTTCGGAATCGTAGTTCGTCGGGTTGTTGAGCGAGAAGTAGGTGTCGGAATCGTACGTCTTGCGCATGGAAGGATGCAGCACGCCCGATCCGATGCTCACGGGAACGGCCATCTCGCTCGTCGAGTCCTGGATAATCGTGCTTGCCTTCAGCTGCGTCGCGGCGGAGACGGTCATCATGTCGCAGAGTTCGCTTGGCTGCAGGAGGCCGTCGTTGTTGAGGTCCTTCGCCTTCCACCAGCGACGAAGCCCGTCGCGGGCGTCAGCCATCGCGGATGAGACAACGAGCGCCGCCACACATACAAGAACGAGACGGCTAATGCATGTCTCCCTCCACCGTACGAGGTTTTTCAGCATTTTTGCGCGGGAATTACATGTTTTCACGGTCGCACTCCTTTCCTTCGCTGGAGACAGCTCCCCTTGCGTGACTTTAAAGTTATACCATATTTGACGCACACCGGTCAAGTCGCCCGCCTCGTGAACAACACCACGAGCCTGACCACTACGAAGTCAACGCGGCAGCTCTTCCACGAGCTCTTCGACGATTGTTCGCTTCGCGGCGGAAAAGGAAATGCCGACTAGCGTGATGCGTTTCTTTGAGGTGGCGAACTTTCCCGCGTAGTCCCGGCCCTTTATCTGCTCAATCGCCTCGGCGGCAGGCCTATCGAGCTTGAACTCGACAATGTAGATGTCATTCGGCAAGTCGACCACCATGTCAATACGCCCGTCATTCGTCTTCACCTCGGCCGTTACGGCAACGCCTATCGCCTTGAGAACCACATAGACGATGGTCTGCCACATCTGCTCGTTCTGGCGGTCGGTAAGATCGTACGGGATGTTGGCGAAAAAAGACCTGAGCGCCTTGACGAACCCTGCGGTGTCGTGCGCATAGAGAGCCTCCGCCGCAGCGAGCTGCGCAGACTCGGCACGCGCCTGCTCCAGCCCTGCATACGCCGGCACGAGCTTGGTCACAAAGGAGTTCTCCACCTCCATATTGGGGAATCCAAGATCATACTTGCGCACGGACGCCATCTGCCGGAAGCCCTTGATGGTCAGATAGCCGGTCTGATAGAGAAGCGTGGTGATGTCCGGGTTGTCCGGCTCGTACGCTTCAAGCCGGTCGTCGGTTACGTCGACAGACGAGAAGTCAAGCGGATGCTTCTTAAGAATCTCCACGAGGAATGTCGGCACGGCGGTCTTCGACCAGTAGTTGGCGAACTCGCGCTTCTGGAAGCACTGTCCGAGCGAGACGGGATTTATGACCGGTTTAGCCGAATGGTGAAACCTGTAGCCGTCGTACCACCGGACGATCTCCGCGAACGTGGCGTCGTCCGTCTTGCCGTTTGCCTCCGCGAGGGCGTGGATGCTCTCCGGGAAGAACCGCCGCACTTCGTCGTGCGTATAGCCGAAGAGCGTGGCCGCGTTTGCGTCCATCGTCCAGTCGTTGAGGTTGTTGAGGTCGGAGAATATCGACACCTTCGAGAACTTGCTTACTCCGGTTATGAACGTAAAGCGCTGTTTGGACTCCTCGTACTTTACCACGCCGTAGAACGACTTGAAGAAATCCCTGAACTTGATCACGTCCGGCGTGTTGAGCGCCTTGAGCAGCGGCTTGTCGTATTCGTCGATGAGAACGACGCACCTGCCGTCGGCGGACTTGGCGGCGGCGGCATGAATCAAGTCGCGGAAGATGGCAGGCAGAGTGTCGCCTTCGTTGATGGTCAAGGCGAACTCGGCCGCCTGCGCGCGAAAATAGCTTTTGAGCGCCGACTTCAGCTCCTCGACGGTGTCGTACAGCATCGTGCCCATGTCGAGGTGGAGGACCGGCCACTTCTTGGACCAATCCCATTTAGGCTCGACGGCAAGACCGGCAAAGAGTTCGCGACGCCCTTCGAAGAGGGCCCTCAGCGTGGAAACGGCAAGCGACTTGCCGAAGCGACGAGGCCGCGCGATGAAGAACTGCTTGCCGTATTCGCCCGACGCCATTGCATATAGCAAGTCGGTCTTGTCGACGTAGGTAAACCCACCGTTCCGTAGCTCCGCGAACGTATAGATGTCTGTCGCGATCTTCTCCATGCCGCGTATTATACCACAAAACCCGATACGGACGGGGATTGCTGCAGAGATGCGTGCCGGGGCAGGCCGCCGCCGTCAAAGCGCGGCGAGCTTCCTTGCGACTATTCCGCCGACGAGCTTCGGGTCGGCCTTGCCCTTCGAGAGCTTCATCACCTGGCCGACGAAGAAGCCGGCGGCCGCCTTCTTGCCAGCCTTGAAGTCGGCGACGACGTTCGGGTTGGCCGCGATCGCCTGGTCCACGAACGCCTCGAGCGCGCCTGTGTCGCTCACGGCGCCCAGTCCGCGCTCCTTCACGATCGCCTCTGGGTCGCCGCCCTTCTCGAAGATCTCCGGAAGTAGCTCCTTGAGCGTGGGGCCGTTGATGGTGCCGGCCGCCGCGAGCTTCACGAGCGCGGCAAGCGACTCCGGCGTGAGGGCGCACTCTCCGATCGCCTTCCCGCTGGCGTTCATGAGGGCCATGACGTCGCCCATGAACAGGTTGCAGAGCTGCTTCGAGAGCTTCTTGTCGAACGCCTTCTCGCTCCCTTCACCCTTCCCCTTCACCTCGTACGCGCCGCATGCGCGTTCGAACCAGTCGGCGTTCGCCTTGTGCTGCGAGAGCACCTCCGCGTCGTACTCCGCGATTCCGTACTGCTCGACCATCCGCTGGCGCCGCGCCTCGGGCTTCTCGGGGAGGAGCCGGCGCCATTCCTCGACCTGCTCGGGGGAGAGCTCTACGGGCACGAGGTCCGGCTCCGGGAAGTAGCGGTAGTCGTGCGCGTTCTCCTTCGAGCGCATCGACGCCGTCTCCATCGCCTCCGGATCCCACCGCCTCGTCTCCTGCACGATGGGGATGGAGTGCGCCATGCACTCGCGCTGGCGCCGCGCCTCGTACTCCAGCGCCGCATGTATGCCGGAGAACGAGTTCATGTTCTTTATCTCCACCTTCGTGCCGAGCTTCGACTCCCCGACGGGGCGTATCGAGATGTTCACGTCGGAGCGCATGTTCCCCTCCTCGAGGTTGCAGTCGCTCACGCCCGCATACACGAGCATCTCCCTGAGCGCAGTCAGGTACGCTATGGCCTCGTCGGCGCTGGACATGTCGGGCTCCGACACGATCTCCATGAGCGGCGTCCCGCCGCGGTTGAAGTCCACCCCGGACGTCGTCGCGTAGTGGTTGATCTTCGCCGCGTCCTCCTCTAGGTGGATGTGGTTTATGCGGATGAGCTTCTTCGTGCCGTCGGGACGCGTTATCTCGACCCCGCCGCCGATGCAGAGCGGACTGCCGTTCTCGGATATCTGGTAGTCCTTGGCCATGTCGGGGTAGAAGTAGTTCTTCCGGTCGAACGTCGCGTGGCGGCTTATCTCGCAGCCTAGCATCATGCCGCTCATGACGGTGAACTTCACCGCCTCCTTGTTCATCACGGGCAGCGCGCCGGGGTAGCCCAGACAGACCGGACAGACGTTCGTGTTGGGATCGCACCCTGTCTTGAGCAGGCACGAGCAGAACATCTTCGTCTTCGTCTTCAGCTGGACGTGCGTCTCCAGCCCTATCGTATTCTCGAAGTCCATGCGCGTATTATACCATAACATCCGCGCGCGTTCCCGCAGAAGGCCTCCTGCAGGCACATCCGCGCATCATACAGCCACCGCGGAACGCGACAACGCCGCCTTGCCGTCCGACGCGGCTCCCGACCCGGATTTCGTCGGTCCCGGCGGCATGGCCCTCCGACAGTCTACCAAGTCTCTGGCTTTTGCTTTCGCATACGACCACCGAGGTGAACCGGCATTCCCGCGGCCATGCCGCACCGCCGAAAGTCCTCTCGCTCGCACGTCGGCCCGTCCAGGCGGCTCCGAGCTGCGCGTTCGATTCGCGACGGGGCGCGGAGAGGTGGTGCCGCACGAGAGCACTTTCGCGGGTCCGACGGGATTTTGACCCCGTGCTCACAGGCGAGCGCCAGGCGCGAGCGTCAAAATCCTGTCGGGGGTGCCCGCGAAATCGGTTCGGGCGGCACCGCCACGCAGCGCCCCATGAGCGAATTGCGCACCTGCGCGATTTACGGATGTCCCCGTCGTGCCCCGTCACTCGTAGGCAAGCGCGGCCGTCGCGACGCAGGAGGAGGAGGAGACGAACCGGACCCAGTAGCCGGAAAGCGCGCGCGGCAGCTTCTCCACGAGGCGCACGCCCGGCGCGAGGTCGTAGTCGGCGTACTTCACCCATACGCCCCAGCCGGTCGCGTCGACCTCCATCGCCACGGTCGTCCTTCCGTCGGCAAGGAGCTCAAGCGTCTTCCTGTCGAATCCGTTGAGAAGATAGGCGTCCGACGCCTCGCCCGCCCGGACGGGCGTGCCGTCCCAGGGCCCGCCATAGCCGGCCGCCTTGCCCATGTTCCACGCATCGTCCACGTCCATGAACCTCACCTCGCCCGGCAGCAACACAGCGAAGAGGCCCCGCCACGAGCAGTAGTCGAAGACATCGCTGCCGTGCGCGGCCACGGGCCGCACGCCCGCGAATCCGTGCGCGTTCTCGGCCGGCAGCTCGTAGAAGATTCCGCCCGCGTTGAAAAGATCGCGCTCCGTGCAGACCTCGCGGCATACGCGGCAGGGCGCGGCATCCCGCTCCGCCGCGCCGCTGGCGACCGGCAGCCGCCAGCGATGGCCCGAGTCGTCGACGTAGAGTATCGATGACCCCTCGCGTCGCACAGCGCTTGCCGCAAGAGGCACGTCCCTGGCGACGGCGGCAGCCGCCGCGGGGCACTCCGAAAGCGACAGGTCCGCGTCAATCGAATAGCCCTTCGTCCCGCCGACGGAAAGCGAAAGCGAGCGCGGGTCTATCGCGTTCACGTGTAGGAGCGCTCGCTCCCCGCCACCCAGCGAAACCACAGCCGCCTCGGAGAACGCAGGGCCCCGCGCCGGCCTCTCGTCCTTCGCGCGCATGCACAGCGCGACGGTCGCGTTGCGCTGCGCCGACTTCGCGACGAACCGCACCCATTCGCCGGCGACGCCCGAAAGGTCGTTCCCTCCCCTGCGCAGCTCGCCGACGCGCCGCCACCCGCCTGTGCCGTCCGCATCGACCTCGACCGCGTATTCGCCGTCGGAAACCCACACCCACCTGAAGTCGTATCCGGCGACAAGATACGGATCGGAGACCTCTCCCTTCCTGACGTCCTCGCGGTCCCACACGATTGCGTTGCCGATGGCCGGCCCGAGGCGGTCCAGCGCACCGGGATCGACGAAGCGCAGGTTGGAATGGCTCTTCGCCGGACCCTTCAGCACGCCCTTCGCCCTGCGCTTGTTCATGAATTCGTTCATCGCGGAGTCGTCGCAGCCCAGCACGACCTTGCCGTTCCATTCGCAGAAGTCGCCGACGACCTTCAGGTAGTTGGAACGCGGACGTATCCCCCTCGCGGCTCCGGGGCGGAAGCCGTACGGAAACCTCCAGAACGTGCCGTGCATCGTCGCGAGCATGCCGTCGGGGTCGCCGATCTCGCGGATGCGCGGCCATTCCGTGTTCCAGCCATGGGTGCCGTCGTAGGAATGCGAGCCCTTGGGCAGTCGGTAGTCGACCCAGTCCCTTCCATTCGTCGTCACGGATACGATCACGCTCTTCGCGTCCCACCCGAGGGCCCAGACGGGATTGGTGTCCGGATGCTCGTTGCCGTAGATGCCGTCGCGGGTGGTTATCTCGGTGAACTGGTTCGGGCGCAGCAGCCGCCACTGCTTATCGCCGGGATAATACTCGGCAAGCGCCCCGGCCGGAACGGTCGGGTCCCGCATCGCGATCTTGTTGTACCATCCGTTGTTCGCGTAGAAGACGCGCCCAAAGCCGGAGCACGTGCCCTTGCCGTGGTAGCCGAACAGCGTGGACGGCTCGGCGTCCTTCCATCCGCAGGGCGGCTCGACGCCAAGATCCGCGAACAGCTTCCTGAACGCACCGTCGTTGTGCCCGTCGCGGATGAGTACACGCGTTGCAAGCGTGTTGACGTCCAGCTCGTAAAGGGCCTCCTCCATGTCCGTTACGTAGACCTTGCCGGCAGGGTCGGAGAGGTGCCGCGCGACGCCGGTGAGGCGTCCCGGCATCGTGTGGATCGGGATTGTGCGCACGTTGCCGTCCGAGCCGATCAGATACGTTCCGATCAGCAGCTGGCCCGACTCGCGGTGGATCATCCGGTTCGCGTGCGTGCCGCCGACGGATTCCGGACGCGCCACGAGCCGCTTGTCCGGCGAGACCTGGTAGAGTTTGTCGGAGCCTCCGACGGGGCAGTGCGGACCGTACGTAATCACCCACAGGCTTCCCGCCCAGGGCACCACCGCGCCGGTTCCGCATTCGCCCTCGTCGTTGTAGTATGCAAGCGACGGGTATACGCCCCGCACGCACAGCGGCTCGCCGGCCTGCGCGGCCAGCGTCAGTCCCGCAAGCAGGATCCCCAGCGTCTTTCCATTTGCTTTCATGCAATCAAACCTCTATCCGTCAGACATCCCGGCTTTTACAGCCCGATCAAATGCAGCTTCTTTCCGTTCAGCTCAACGTCGCGGGTGAAAAGCTTATCTTCCCACGGCTTCGCCTTGTCCTCGTCGAAGATCGCCATCCACCCTTCTGGCAGACCAAGTTTGTCGAGATAGCCTGCAAGCTGCGCGCAGGACTTCTCGCCGGCGAAGTTCTTCGAGGTCTTGACCTCGACGGCATAGCGCTTGTCGCGGAATTCCACGCAAAGGTCGAGGCGGCCGCTGCCGAGCGCCATTTCGCGGATGATGCGCCCCGATCCATTCGTGACACGCTGGAGGAACGCCATCAACACGAGGTGCGGCGTCGCCTCGCCGTATTCGTATGCGCGTCGGTCCGCGCCACTGTTCTCACGCCAGAACGCCTGGAACGCCGCCATGAGACCGGGCATGTCGAGTCCGTCCACAGTCGCCCACGGCGTCTGCGGAATCGACTGCATCATGCTCTCCTGCTCGTCGCGGGAAAGATATCGGCCGACGATCTCCGCGTACATCTTGTTGGCGGGAACCAGCGTCCCGTTCTCCTCGCGCAGAAGCCCGAGATCAACGACGAAACGCCAGTCCTCGCTGTTGCTGGACACGGTTCGTTCGCCGCCGAAGATGACCGGCTCCACGACGCGCCGCACCCTCGGCTCGCGCAGGCGCTCCATGAGGCTGTCCACATGCGTGTCGCGGCGGCGGATGATCGTTTCCTTCGCCGTCTCGATGTCGGCGGCTGTAATGGGCTCGCCGTAGCTGAAGTCGTGGATTTTCTCGACGCACTCGCGGGCTATCGCGTTTACAAGCCACGGCTGCCCGTCAGTCCAGTCCATCACCGCGTCAAGAGCGTCTGGCGCGAACTGCTGCCCCGTCGCCTCCGTGTGCTGCGCGTAGAGCGTGCGCACTTCATCGGCGGTAAAGTTGCGCAACATCATGTCCTCGGATATTATGTTGAAAGGGCTTATCTGCCCGAGCGACTCGCCGTCGGGACGTATCTGCGCCTTGTAGTCGCGTACGTCGAGCATGCCGACGAGGGCGATGGACGAGGGGAACGGAATCCTGGCGCGGTTAACGTATCCATCGCGAAGCTGTCGCAGAAACGAAACGAGCACATTGCCGAAAAGGCAGTCAGCCTCGTCAAAGAACACGACGAGAGGCTTGCCTGCCCGACGGCAGAGCTCTCGAAGCGCGTCGCAGACGGCAAGGGATTCTGCCGCATATTGAGCTGCGGTCTCGCGGACGCGCCCTTTTGGGGCGGCAGGGCGGAACACTCTTGGCAGGGCGTTTTCGGCATTCGACCGCAGCAGCGACGCGATGGCCATTGCGGCACGCACAGGATCTGTCGCGCTCTGAAGCGTCTCCAACGTGCAGTAGAGCGCAACCATGTCTCCCTTGGCGTTAATCTCGTCGACAAGCGCCTGAATGGCTGTAGTCTTGCCGGTCTGCCGCGGCGCATGGACTACGAAATACTGCTCGCGATCGACCAGTCGCCGAATTGCAGGCAAACGGTCGAGCGCCGGAAGCATGTAGTGTTTTGCCGGGATGCACGGCCCCGCTACATTGAAGAACTTTTCCATGCCGTGAATTATACCAAAAATCAGCTGCCCCCGCGCCGCGCCGTTTCGGCAAAGTCGTTCCAAGTCGCCGCCAACTCTCGGACTCAGCCCGCTACTTCGCGAACGCCGCCGAGACCTTTGGAACGGGCTTCAGGACGACCGGGACCTTCACGGTGAAGACCACGGTCTTGTAGTACTTGGTCTTCGCGTCCAGGATGTCCGCGTACAGCGTGTAGGTCGTCATCCCGGGCAGGGACGACACCTTCGAGACGATCAACGGCGCCGAAAGAGCTGCCAGTTTCTTGCCGTTGACCGTGCCGGACGCAGTAACCTTGTCGCCGTCAGCCAGCTTCACCTTCAGTTTGTCGCCGCTCTTCGTCAGGCCCGAGTTCTTCGTCTTCTTCGTGAACGTGAAGCTCTTGCCGACGAGCTTGGCGAGCGTCTTCCCCTTCTTGACGAGGCCAGGCTTCTTCTGCGCGGCGAACGTCCCCTTGGAGTTGGCCGCCTCGACTAGGGACAGTCCCCCGATTTTCCTCGTCTTCACCGTCACCGTGCCGGGCTTGAACGTCTTCTTGCCGATCTTAACCTTCGGCGTGAACGCCGCCTTTGACGCCGTGCAGGAAGAGAGCGTCGACTTGAACGAATACGCCTTGCCCTTGTACGTCACCTTGCCGGACACCTTGCCGGTCGTGCCGACTGTGAACTGGAGATACGCCATCGGGTCGCCCTTCTTGCCGGGCTTCGCCGTGCCGTAGAACGTGCCCTTCGCCCACGACGGGGCGCTGACCGTGATCTTCACATTTTGCGTTATTTTGTTGCCCGCAGCGCTCATTATCGTCACTTTCGCCGTGTAGGCTCCGGGGACTGTCCCCACTCCGGAGATCTCGCCTGTCGCTTTGTTGATGGAAAGGCCCTTTGGAAGCCCCGTCGCCGAGAACGTCGGCAGGGACAGAGACGATGCGCCGATCTTCAGCGAGAACTTGGAGCCAGCCGTCGCCTTGGCGGGAGTGGTCGCGAGCTTCTTCGTCGCGGACGTGAACTTCAGGGCCGCCTTGTCGTCGCCCTTCGAGACGAACTTGGCGTAGATCGTCGTGTCGTCCTCCGGCACGACGACCTTCACCGTCGGGCTGCGGTTGTCGTAGCCCTTCGGGTTCAGTGGCTTCGTGCACGCCTTGTCGGTGAACCACCCCGCGAACGCGTATCCGCTCTTCGCCGCCGCCTTCAGCGTAGCCGTCGCGCCGATCTTGTACGTCCCTCCGCCGCTGACCGACCCGCGCGAGGTGCTATTGGGCTTGAGGGTGATGAGCGACGACGTCGGCGCAACCGTGTTCCACCACGCCGGATCGGTCTCTATCGGGTCGTTGAAATGGTCGAAGATGATTGTCGCAGAGTTGGTGATGACGACATTGCCGGGCGCATCGCCGCGCACCTTCACCTTGTATCGAATGTATCCCTCGCCGCAATGCGTTTCGGAACCGTTCGGCGGGAGGAATCCTCCCGTCATGTCGAGCGGCCAACCTTCGCTGTCACCGTTCGGGTCGATGATGCGCAGATACCATTGTGCGACAGCATTCGATGGCTGTCGATTGCTGCCGATTGCTGCCGAAGGCGGAATGATCGTCAACTCCGTCCGCACGCTCACGTTCGTGCCGTCCATCGTCTTTTCGCTCACGCCCTCGGAGAGACCGCTCAATCCGTTGTCGACGTTGTTGTTGTATCCCACGTCGAGCATCGTGAGCGACGACCAGTCGAGCCATTCGTTCAGCGGGTTGACCACCTCCACGCACGCGGCAGCGGCCTCGGCGTCGGACTTGTTCTCGAAGTAGATGGTGTAGGTGAGTTCCTGGCCGGGCTTCACGTAGCGCGCGTCGCCGATTCCTTCTTCGCCCTCCATCGCGTTCGGGTCGCACGACTTCGGCTCTGTGGACCCGCCCGCGTCCTCGTCCTCGCCGTCATCTTCGTCGACATGGCGATAGATCGTGAACTGGTATTCTTTCGTACCAATCTTGCCATTGGCATCTTCAACAGCGAGAATTACGGTGTAGTCCTGCGCTGGCACAAAATCACCATCTTCACCAGTAAACAAATGCCCCGTCACGGTCACATTCGGATTAGGCGTCCATTCTCGCTGCGACACAGTGCAGTCGAATCCTGTCCAAGAGCCAGCAACGATGTTCGTCGGCCCGTAGGAAGTCGCGCCCGTCAGCGTGACAGTCCAATTCCCGTTCTCGTCTGCCGTCCATGTATTGTCGTCTTGGATATTCTCTGGCGCGAAGGCGGAGACTTGCGTTGCAGACCAATAAAACTCCACTGCCCGACCAGACATAACTTCACCAGAAGGTCCCTTAGGCTTGACCTTTATCACTCGCGCTATGCAGTTGTTGTCTGGGCACAACTCCCCTTCGTAGAGTTCTATCGAACCATTCTTGCGCCATGTGTTGGCATTGACGCCAACTATTCCAAGAACAATTGCGTCTCGCGGCTCTTCATCGTCTGTCTTCCCTGAAGGGAACACCGACGCCGGAAGCGGAAGTGAATAATCATGTCTTATCGATCCGCTTACAGGGCGAAGGAACACGTCTTCATTCATCATGCCACCGCCCTCGACATTGACAGCGGCAAACTTCAATCCAGCATTTTGAAGCCGCATGACTTTTTCCCAGGAGAGCCGCGAGGCACCACCGGCAGCCCGCACGTCATTCACGACACTCGATACCGCACTTCCTGCATCCGTGACATCTGCAACAAGGATCAAATGACCGAACCCTCGTTGCCATGGTTTCTCTATGCGTGAAACCGTCGAATGGTTGTAATCTACCGACAGGTTGTTCGCATAGTTCTCTATGAACATGGTCAATTCCACGCCATCCCCGCCAAGTTCATACACGCCAGATGAATTCGCACCCGACATGGCAAAGGAATTAAGTCCATGTTCTGAAATTCTCAACCATCTCTCTTGAAGAATGGGAAGCGATGAAGCCGGAGATCTCACGACAGGAACACCAGACGAATGGGATACAATGTCTTTCCCTAAAACATATCTGTCATAAAGCCATTCGACGCTATCAGCCGACACGCCGATGTTTTCAGCAACGCGAGTCTTTACGTTTGCACCGCATTCCATTTCTGTACCACGAAGTACACCTGCAAACTGACCTACCTCTGGGATTGACTGATCGTATCCACTTAATTCTTTCCACGTATTCCCGGAATTAGACCAATTCCAAGCCAATATGTCATTGAAATTCAAACGAAGCCACTGATGTGAGTAGCCGTGTCGAAGATCGGTATAACGCAGGATGTCCCTCCACGCCATTTTGTTTTTCTCATTTCCACGCTTCCATGCATCATTGTAGAAATCCCCAACTTGAGAGACATAGAAACTTGGCTTGCCCCAAATTGCACCGTTCACACCGTCAGTGGGATCCGTCCCCATAGAATAGAACCAAGAAGACTTATATAAGGCAACACTTTCTGATGCGGTACTCGTTTCCGCATTCCATGCTATTGGATATTTGTTTCTTGCAGGATTTTTCTTCTGCGTCCAATACGGGGATGTATCAAGGCCAATTAGTTTCTTAGCTCCAATATTTCTCGCAACTATGCCCGCGTAATGCCCCCCATGACTATGACCGACAACTGACAGTTCCGTTCCCTGCACCCCCATATTCCGAAGTGCAACAAAAGACATTCGCGCATCTTCTGGAATGTGGACCGCTGTTTCCTCCGGCCAGCCCGTCGCCCAATCCGGTTGATGGCGAAATGCATCATCACCCCAATCCGCAGCCAAGACGACCTTGAATTTTCCGCTTGAAATGGCTTTCTTGGCCATGTCTTCTATCCAATCCTGATGTATGGAATTGGCATTGCCATGACAAATCAACAATATGTCTTTTGAATTTGCGAATCTGTCAGTCTTTACATCTTGCTTCGGCTTAAACCATCCACTGCCACGCCACCACCACACATCGCCAGGATTGGAATTGTCCTTGTCGTATTTCGTCCCTTCCAACCATTCACCATCATCAGCAGATATAGAATCCCCTAGCAGCATTGATTTCGGAGTTGAAAGCATTGAAGTTGCAGTATTGCTTTCCATGCCATCGTTACTAGGCATAGCATCCTTTACGCTTTCATACATCTCCGCCATAAATCCATCGGCAAGCTCCCTAAACGTGACAACCGCCGTTCCATCAGACAATGCCCCATCCGCGTATGCTCCAAGTCCACGGTAGAACGTTCCCCACGTGTTACCCATTTTAGATTTGATGGACGCATACAGCGACGTATTTGTGACTGCGGATATCTGTCGAATCCAATCGGCATCATAGATTGCCTCCAGCTGCAACTTCTTCTTCGCCCCCTCCTGCGCCGCGTGATATGACTTCAGCTTCCACTTCACGTTCTCGGCGAGAATCGTGACGGGGATGCCGATGCGCTGCGGCTCGCCCGGACGGAGCGTGCCGACGGGCGCTTCCGCCGAAAGCCCCATCACCTTCACGCTGTTCGTATAGACCGCGCCGTCGATCTTGAACACCTGTCCCTGCGAAATCAGCTCGAAGATCGGCGCGGGGAGATCGGCGTTGCCGACGTTCTCGTAGTCGATGTACACCGTGAGGGTGCGTCCGCGCCGCACGCTCGCCGGCGCGTCCAAGGTCGCCTTCAGCTTCGGCGCGGCGGGGACATTTGCGACGGTGACGGCACTGGGGAGCGCGGCCCTGTTGCCACCAGCGTCGGCCACGCGCAGTGTGTAGGAAGTTCCCGATTGCAGTCGATTGCAATCGATTGCAATCGAAAGCCGCGTGGCCGAAACCATGTTCGCCGCGCCGAGCGCAACTTCCGCCGTCGGCTGTCCGTCCGGCCACGCTACCACCGTGCACCCTTCCGCGAAGTTGGCACCGTCGATCACGAGGCCGGTCGTGCCCGTGTAGGGAAGCGTGGTGGGCGTGACACTCTGCACGGCCAGTGCCGCCGATTCAAGCGTCATCGTGAACGCCGCGCCCTTCGAGGATGTCGTCTCGACCAGAATGTACGCGCTCGTGACGCCTGCCGGAATGCCGATGAGTCCGCCGTCCGCGCCCACCACGGCGCGCGCGGAGTAGCTGGATGCGCTCGGCATAAAGCCGCTGCCGAGATACACCACCGTGCCCGCCGGAGCGTTGATCCGCGCCACAATCGGCTCCGCGCCGTCCAGCGCGAACTTCGCCGACGCAGGTGCGCCCTTCGTCGCCGTCCCGCTGAAGCCGTCCGAAGCCGCGCGCGCGGGCAACGAGACCTCGACCGTCCCCTCGCTCGTAGCAACGTTGTTCGTGACGTTCGCGCCCTCGTAGATGTCGCGCTCCACGTTCACGCCCACCTGGACGCGCCACGTGCCCTCGGCATCGGTCGGCACCGTGAACGAGGCGTCGAACGTGTTCGTCGCGCCCACGGCGAACGCGGCGGACTGCACCACCGTACCAAGGTCGATAGAGTAGCCGCCATCCGCCGAGACGAGCGACACCTTATCACGCCACGAGCCGTTGATAGCCTGCTTGCCGACATTGGCGACATCGTAGGAAACCGTAAGTGTGTCGCCGATAGTAGAACGCGCAGCTTGCGCGTTCACCGCCACCGCCGCCAGATCATTCGCGCTCATGCCGCCCGCAAGCTCGTAGATGCCGATGTCGGGCGCGCCGTCATCGCGCGGCTGTCCGTAGTAGTCGAAATCCGGCGCGTTCGCAGCGTCGCCCGCGTTGATGCACGGCGATCCCTTCTGAATCCTGAAATCGCCATTCGCCGCATCAACGAACTTCGGATCGCCCCAGATGTTGCCGTTGGAGCCGACTTGCGTAGCCGACTGAGCACCAAGCCCCGGTTCATTGTAGAACACGCAGTGGTCGCAGCTCGAAGACGTTGATTCGAGGAACGTGTAGCAGTTGTAGAAAACAGTGTTGTAGAAGTGCTTGTTGCTGGCACGGCAGGCAATCGTGCAATCAGCAACCACGCAGTTGTAAACATACACGCCTGAGCCGCCATAATAGCCAAAGCCCATGGAAGCATCACGGAACACGGAATTGTGCGCCGTAAACTTTCCGCTGTTCATGCGGACGCACTCGTATGTCGATGCCTCGATGATACCGTTGTCAAACAACACAGTACCACCCGACCCCTGAATTGCGCCTTGGTCGCTATTGTTGTTGCAATAGCGGATGCGGCAATAGTTCATGTTGAGCGTTCCTCCTGCGTAGATTCGCGCCCAATCTCCGGCATACGGATACGTCTTCTCCCCATCTCCGTTCGTATCGCCGCCGTATTCGTCGTCCTTGATGGAGGTGAATACAATCGGCTGCGCGCGCGTGCCGATGGCGTTGAGCGTCGCGCCGCTGTTGACGGTGAGCGATACGCCCGAGTTGAACTTCACCACCGTGCCAGGTTCGACCGTGAGCGTGACGCCGTTTTGGACCGTGAGGTTGCCGGTCACGTTATAGACCTTCCAGCCACGCCACGTGGTGTTGGCCGTGATCGTGCCGCTCAAGATGATCGGTGCGGTATAACGGTATTCCGTCGAATCGTCGTCCGTGACCGTGCCCTTAATTTCGTAGTCTTCCATCACGGGCAACGTCGCCGCGCCGTCGAAGAGCGTATCGCCGCCCACGGCGTCGTCGTAGGCGTGGGTGAACTTCACGCCCTTCGCGATGCATGTGCCGCCCGCCTCGACGATCAGCTTTGCGCCGGGCATGAACTTCACAACCGCGCCCGGCTCGATGGTGAGCGTCACGCCGCTCGGCACCGTGAGCTCGCCCGTGATGAGCCAGGTCTTGTCGGCGGTCCAGGTTGTGTTCGATTGCAGTCGATTGCTTTCGATTGCAGTCGTATCGTCGCCTAAAACTGCGAAGCGGGCCGTCAGCGTTTCGCCGCCGGCCTTGTGCGTGAAGGTGTAGAGGCCGGGCGTCTCCGGGCGGGGCCAGGTGGTTTGGCCTTCGTCTGCAGTCGATAGCAATCGATTGCCATCGACTGCCACCTCGCAACTTGCCGCGCCGTTCCAGCGCGGCGAATAGGTGATGCGTTCCAGCGCCTTGGCGATCATCGTGCCGCCAATGCCGCGCGTCTCGATTTCCGTGCCTGCGCTCGGCGTTGATTCGCCGTTTTCAATCACGTCGCCGATGGCGATATGCCCGGAATACACGCTCACGCGCACCGTCTCGTTCGAGAGGTTCACGCTCCGCGCCCGCGTGGCCGAAAGCGCGAACGATTCCTTGCCGTTCGGCGAGTAGTTCGCCTTGATCGGAATCTCGATGAACTTGGTGCCCTCGCTGGACTGCGACCAGGTGAGCGTGCCGCTCGTCGTCGAGAACGGTGCCCCCGTGATTTGCCAGTCAATCGAGAACGGCGCGTTGCGCGTTCCCTCCACGGAAACGGGTACGCGCACGACGCCGCCCTCCACCGCGCCAATGGCGCCATGCAACGCCACTTCGGGGTACGGTCTCACGGCTGCATCCGGCGTCACCCAGTAGCCGTTGTCGCTCCACTCGCCGCCGTTGAGAGTAACGATTTCGTATGAGTTCATCTCGAAGTCGCCGTCGCGCATGTTCGTATCGCCGCCGTAGGTGTCGTTGCCAATGGAGGCGAAGAACACGTCCGCGCCCTCCGCGCCGTTGATTTGTACCTTGCCGCCGGACAGCACCTTGATTCCCGCCGACTCGCAGAACTTCACGATGGTGCCCTGCGAAATCGTGAGCGTCACGCCGCTCGGCACTGTCACCCAGTTACGTACCACATGGGTTTTGGCATTGCTCCAAGTTGTGTTCGATTGCAGGCGACCGCCTTCGATTGCAGTCGATTGCGAGTCGAGTTTCAATATCGCCGCCGCATTCGTGCCGCTTGTGAGGGTCTGCCAGCCGGTGGTGAGCGAGGCGGTGTTCCACATCGTCGCCGCGCCGCCATTTGGATCGCCCTTGTACTCCGTGCCGCTCACGAGCGCGTGCCCGACGGTGCCTTCATCGCGCAATTCCAGCCGCCGCCCGGCGGACGCCGCGCTGGTGGAGAACTGAAGCGCTGACAAATCAAGGTCGCCCTTGAACACCTTCACCTGCGCCGTCTCGTTCGCACGCGTCACGCTTCGCGCAAGCGTCGCCCGCACGGTGAATGTTTCAACTCCGCTTGGCACATAGGTAGATTTGAGCGGTATCTCAATGTACTTCGTCCCCTCGCTGGACTGAGACCAAGAGAGCGTTCCGCTCGTCGTAGAGAATGGCGAACCCGAGATTTCCCAGTCAATCGAGAATGGCGCATTGCGCGTGCTTTCCACCGTCACAGGGATGCGGGCAACGCCATCGGAAATTGACGCAAGCGAATCGTGAAGCGTCACTTCGGGATAGCCGCGCAGTTGCGCATCTGGCGTCACCCAGTAGCCGTTGTCGCTCCACGTGCCGCCGTTGAGCGTCACGATCTCGTAGGAGTTCGTCTCGAAGTCGCCCGCGCGCAGGTTCGTGTCGCCGCCGTAGGTGTCGTTGCCGATGGAGGCGAAGAACACGTCAGCACCCTCCGCGCCGTTGATCTGCACCTTGCCGCCGGACAGCACCTTGATGCCCGCCGACTCGCAGAACTTCACAATCGCGCCCTGCGAGATCGTGAGCGTCACGCCGCTCGGCACCGTCACCCAGTTGCGGATTACGTGGGTTTTGGCGTTGCTCCAGGTCGTATTCGACTGCAATCGACCGCCTTCGATTGCAGTCGTTGCAGAATCAAGCTTCAAAATCGCCGCCGCATTCGTGCCGCTCGTGAGCGTTTGCCAGCCGGTCGCTAAAGAGGCGGTATTCCACGCCGTCGCCGCGCCGCCATTTGGATCGCCCTTGTACTCCGTGCCGTTTACGAGCGCGTGGCCGACGGTACCTTCACCGCGCAGCTCCAAGCGCCGCCCGGCGCTCGCCGCGCTCGTGGAGTACTGGAGCCCCGAGAGATCAATGTCGGCGCTGGCGGAAGATGCGAAAGCAATCGACAGCAGTCGAACGCCGCCGATTGCAATCGATTTTACGATTGCTGCCGATTGCAATCGAATGCTATCGATTGCTGTCGATTCCCGATTGCTCTCGATTGCCCTCGATTGCTTTCGATTGCTTCCGAAAATCATAAGCCCTCCTTGGTCACTCGCTGGCCGATGTTTCGCGTGCCCTTGCACGCGGGGTAATTGGTGCATCCCCAGAAATCGCCTGTCTTGCCGTGCTTTACGCGCATCACGCCGCTGCAAATCGGGCAGGGCGGCGCATCTTCATCGACGGCGCTTCGCTGGTTGCGTTTCTCTTCCACGCGCGCCGCCGTCATGCGCTCGGAGAAGCCGCCCTCCTTTATGAAGTCATCGCCATGCTGCTTCAGCAGGCGGTCGAGCATGTGCAAGGCACGCCCGATCAAAATGAGCATCGCGTTGACAAATGTAACGCCGGCCTCCGCTTTCGATTGCAATCGATTGCCGCCGATCGCCGCCGATCGCCGCCGATGCTCGGCTGCTACCGGTTGCTGTCGATTGCGATCGATTGCTTTCGATCGTCGATTGCTGCCGATCGCCCTCGATAGCATTCGATAGCATTCGACCATCACCGCCCCCAAACCACCGCGCAAACTTCGCCCGCTGTGCGATGATGTGCCGCGCGAGGTCGTAGTTCACGTCGTCGCCGTAGTTCGCCGCGTCGAAGCGCACCGCATACACCTCCTGCGCCTCGGGCGAACGCATCGGCCATGGCGGCAGGTTCTTGTCGAGGAGCCAGGTTAGGAAGTCGTCGCGCAGCTCGCAGAGAGAGGCTTTCGCCACGTCGATGAGCTTCAGGGTAGTCTGCATCGAGGTGGCCTGGCGCTCACTGCCCTCGGTGAGGTTCTTCACGCCCGAGCGGGCGGCCTGGGTCATCTGGTCGAACTGGCGTCCGCAGGGGTCGTTTTCAAGCGAGAGGAACCGGCGGCAGAACACGAGCGTCTCAAGCTGGATGATGTTCATCAAGATGTAAACATCAAGCCGCTTGTAGCCCGTGGAGTTTTTGAAAAGTTCAGCCATCAGATCGCCTTTCGCTCGTGGTTTGTCGTTTTTCGATTGCTGCCGGCTGCTATCGATCGCCTTCGATTGCTATCGCAATTTAACCGCTGTCGTTTGCCCTCGAGTGCTATCGATTGCAATCGATAAAGCCGCTCCGCGTGGCGTTCGGCCCGGTAGGGCGGTCGCCCCGCGACCGCCGCATCAACAGTACCGTCAATCCACTCCACGCAAAATCCCCAGCCATCTGGAAAGTCGCGTTGCCGCACGCTCAACACGCGATGCGCCCGCAGGAACGCATTCATCCGCTCGGCGTTGGAGCCGTCGTCCGTCATCGGAATGTAGAATGTGTTGAATTGCGCCATCGCTCGCTCCGCTCTTTCGCCCGGCTTACCGCCGGGCTACATCGCTACGCTCGCACTTTGCCTGCCTGAGGATTCGGGAGAATCATTGTCCTGCGGAACAACAGAGGCGGAAGCCGATGCTGACGCCCCTGCCCGACGGGTCGAGGTTGTAGCGATACGCGGAGCGGCAGTTGCCGGCGTAGCTGCCCCAGCTGCCACCGCGTAGCACACGGTTAGAACCCGAGGCGGCACCCGATGGGTCGGTCTGTGCACCCGTCGCATAGTTCCCGTACCAGTCGAGACACCACTCCCACACGTTGCCGTGCATGTCGTAGAGTCCCCAAGCATTCGCGCGATACATGCCAACTTTGGTATGATACGAGTAACCACCCTTACCATCCGACGAACCGCTGTTGCCACTGTTGTAGGTGTACCGCCCCACTTCCGCCATCGCAGGATCTTGCGACGTGTTTTCCAAATCCTTGCCGTTGTTGAGCGCTGTTGTCGTTCCAGCGCGGCAGGCATATTCCCATTGCGCCTCCGTAGGAAGGTCAAGGTTCAACGCCGTACGGGCACGAATCTTGCCAAGGAACGAGTCGGCGTCCACCTGGCCGTACGTAGGCCAGTTCGCACCGACGAGCGAACCGCGAATGTCGTTGTAGGACACATTATTGACAGAACGAGTATCTCCAGAATATGAAGATGGATTCGACCCCGTCACAAGCTGCCACTGCTTCTGCGTCATCTCGAAGACGGCCATGTAGAACGGCTTGGAGATTGTCACGGAATGCTGCGTCTCGTTCGACGACCGTCCCAGCTCCGTCGAGGGGCTGCCCATCGTGAACGTGCCGGGCAAAATCAAACGCAACCACAGTTCCGTGGTGCGGCAGGTGTCGTCGTCGAGGTTCGGACCGGCCGCCGAGAAGCGGACGGGATAGCTCGCCGCGTTCGCGCCGCCAGAGAGGTCGATCACGATATACGGCGCTGCGCCGCTGATGGCCGTCATCTTCACGGAGAACGACGTCGAGTGAAAGTTCGGCTGGTCTTTCGCCGCATCCCACGTCATGCGGTGCGTGCCCGCTTTCACCGCGCCGTTCGCGCCTTCGCCCGTGAGCGTCTTGAGTTGGAGGAGCGCGCCCGTGTCGTTGTCGGTTCCCTCGGGGAACACGTACACGTCCGCGTTCGCGTCGTCGCACACAACGGTATAGTCGATATCGACCAGTCCGTTCCAAGGGTAGCGCTGCACGGCCCTTACATCCGTCACGCTCACTGCGGCCATGGCCGGCACGGCGGCTGATCCACCCAGAATTGCCGCTACTGCGGCCACCATCATCATTCTCTTCATGGTCATTTCTTCTTTTTCCTTTCGGTTTCGTTAAATGTTCTGTTCTCCTGAACGGCCGAGCCGGCCGTTCTACTAGTGGCGACAAGCGCGACCGCTCCCGCGCGGGAAATCTATCGCCCCGCCCTTTCGGACGGAACGGGTGAATTATAGCAAAACGCCCTCGCATACCGCAAGGGCGTCTTCGCGCGCACACAACAAGTCGGGCGTCCAGCCCCATTCCAAACAGTAGAATTTCGGTCAGTTGTTTTCTACGATCCTTACAGGCGAGGTAATTTTAAAACCCCACGGCAAATTAGGTATAACCGTGTAGAACGTGCGGAACATGTAGAAAACTCCTACACGATCTACACATTCTACACGGCTAAGAAGGAGTTTTGAAATTGGTTCAGGTCTTTGCAGGAAACGGTGCAGTCTGGATGCGGTGCCAGTAGAACGCGCGGCTCGCGCGTTGTGGCCATTGCATCCGTTAAGCAATTGTGCTAAACTATTCACATCTGTCAAACAAACAGGAGCATTTGAGATGAATTCGTCAACAATCGCCTTTCGTGTCAAACCAGAAATCAAACGTCGGGCCGATGCCCTTTTCTCCCGCCTTGGCATGACAACGTCGACAGCCATGAACATTCTTCTCATGTACACCTTGGAGCACCGCGGCTTCCCGCATGGTATCACTCTGGCAGACACGCGTACCGAAGAGGACGAGGCGAATGAATATCCCAATGCGGAGACTCGTGCCGTCCTTGATCGCGACATGGCAGGTCTTGAACCCTCACACGGACCGTTCAACAGCGTCGACGAAATGTTCGATGACCTCATGAAGGATTGATGGTCATGCTCACGCCCATCTACAAGTCGACCTTCAAAAGAGACTTCAAGCGGGCCATCCGGAGGGGAAAAGACCCGGAGAAAATAAAGGCTGTCGTCAGACTCCTCTGTGCACAGCAGCCTCTCCCTCCAACGCTCCACGACCATGCGCTTTCCGGTGACTATGCAGGGTACCGCGATTGCCATGTCGAGTCCGACCTTGTGCTGATTTACCGGATTGTCGAAAATCAGCTTCAACTCATCTGCGTCCGACTTGGAACGCACAGCGACTTGTTTGAATAAAAGCCCCGCGTGGCGTTCGGCCCGGCAGGACGGTGCTCCTTGGACCGCCGCCCGGTAGGGGCACGCGTCCCGCGCGCCCGCCGCGGGTGGGTATTTGTTGGGGGGAGTGCATCATGACACGCCATCCGTAGTACAACGCGCCTCTGGCGCGTTGGGAGAAACGGCCGAGCCGACCGTTCTACCGAACGATCTGCTTCTACATGTCCTCCACAGACAGTCCTTTGAAGCCCTTCTTGTAGTCGGCGAATTCGGCGGAGACGGTCAGGAACTCGTCCGCCTTGCGCTGGAGGTCGCCCTTGCTGTATCGCGACACATCGCGCTTGACCTCGAAGAAGTCGATGCGGCGGGAAAGATCGTCAACGGCAACGATGTCAATCTCGCTCTCGCCCTTGCGGTTCCACCAGTTGCCGATTTGCGTGTAGCGCCCGGATTCGGACAGCTTGCGCACGAAATACCCCTCCAGCGCCTTTCCGCTGAACACGCTGTAGTCACGGAAAATCAATTCGCGCAGACGCTCGTATGCGCGCAGCTCGATGAGCGCCTGGTACTTGCAGATGAACCTGAACCAGAACCTGTAGAAGTTGTCGTTCAGCAAGTAGCGCATGTTGCGGTTGCGCCCGTTGGACGCGAACGGAACGTTCTTAACGATCAGCCGGTACTCCGACTCAAGCTTCGTCAGATATCCGCCGATGTCGTCGCCCGTCACGTTCTGTATCTCCGCACGGCTCGTCCTCCCGCCTGCGATAAGCGAGAGAACCGAGAAATACGTCGCGTAGTCCTTGCCGAATTCATCCACAAGCAGCACCTTGCCTTCGCCGGGGATGATCGATCCATCAGAGACCATCGCCTTGACCATGCCCTCAAGGTCATACGCTCCCTGATCCATCAGCAGTTCCACGTACTTCGCCACGCCGCCCGTAAGGGTCCACAGCGCAAGAAGCGACTCCTTGGAGTACTTGGGCGAATGGAACGCGAGTATCTCCTTGAGGCTCGTCGTAGAGAAAGGAGCAAGGTCTATTTCGTTCGTGGCTCTTCCGTAAAGCGGCTGGTCGGCGACGAAAATCTGCTCCATCATGCGGTTGATGCTGCCGCTTACCACGAGATTGATGCGAGCCTTCCCCTTCAACCGATCCCAGTCGCGCTGCATGGAGCTGAATATCGATTCGTTGATACGGAGAAAATCCTGGAACTCGTCGATGACCAATGTGAACGGCCTAGTCTGGGCCACCTCTAAAAGGAATCGAAATATGGACTCAAAGGTAGATGCCCCGCCGGGAAGCGTCACTCCGAGATAACGCGAAATCTCCGCCGCGAAGTCCCCACACAGATCGGCCTCGTTCTTGCGGGCCACAAAGAAATAAAGAAAGTCCTCGTCGCCATAGGCTTCTTGCAAAAGCGCAGTCTTGCCAATCCGCCGCCGCCCCTTAAGTATAGTCATCCGCGCCGAAGACTTTGATTCTTCGCGTATCCGGCGCAGCAGCGCCATTTCGTCCTTTCGATCAAAGAACCTCATTCACCACCTTCGCATTTCATCTCGTAAACATACGTTTACGGAACGACCGTTTACGGAACATGGGAAGTATATCACAACTAAGCCCTCCTGCGCAAGCAGGCCCTCACTCCTTTAGCCATGGTAAACCCAGACGATCGACCACGCATCACTCGGGCATGGTTTTGCGGACGGGCTCCCGCAGGTCCTGGAGGTCGACTTTGTCGACGACGACATTGTCCAGCACGACGTCGCGCACGGGCTTCCGCGCGTCCTCCCTTATCGACACGCGCCGCCCCGCTCGTTCGACGTGGACGTCCGAAATGCGGATCCCCGAGATGTCCGACACGCGAACCTCGTGCGTCGGGAATTCCCGCCACTGGAACATCGCGTCCATTGAGACCGAAAGCACCGACCCGAGCAGGCGGCCGCGCGCCTCGACGCGCTCCATGCGAACGTCCCTGACGAACCCGCCGCGCCGCTCGTTCGTCTTGACCTGCAGGAGGCTCCCGCCGAAGCCGTCGAAGACGCAGTCGTGTACCCACACGTTCCGGACCCCGCCCGACATCTCGCTGCCGATGCCGACGACGGCGTTGCCGCGGTGGATGGTGCAGTTCCTGATCTCAATGTTCTCGCTCGGCGTCGCGAGCCGCCAGCCGTCGCGGTTGCGCCCGGACTTGACGACGATCGCGTCGTCGCCCTCACGGAAAGTGCATCCCTCGACGAGCACGTCCCGCGTCATCTCGATGTCGATTCCGTCCGTGTTGTTCCCGAGCGCGACGACGTCCACGTCCTTCACGTGCACGCCGCGGCAGAGGTAGAGGTGCAGCACCCAGAACGGCGACTGCCGCACGCGGAAGCCCTCCAGCCTGACGTCCGCGCAGCGGTTGAACTGCACGAGCTGCGGGCGCACGTTGGCGCCCTTCACCTTCGTGAGGTCCCGGTTTTCCACCGGCTCCCCGAAGCTGCACCAGTCGTACAGCCTGCGCGTCGCGGCCATGTGCTCCGGCGTGCGCGGAATCCAGTCCTTCCACCGCTCCATGCGCGGCGCAATGGTGCCGCGCCCGGTGATCGCGACGTTGGTCTGCCCATACGCATAGACGAGGGGTGAATGGTTCAGGCACTCCACGCCCTCCCATGACGAACGGACGGCGGGGTATCTCTCGGGGTTGTCGGTGAAGACGAGCTTCGCGCCGTCCGCGAAATGCAGCTCGACGCCGCTCTTCAGCACGATCGGCCCGTCGCACCAGACGGTCCCCTCCACGTCGACGCGTCCGCCGCCCGCCTCGGACTTCGCGTCTATGGCGGACTGGAGGTCGCCGTACTCCCTGCGCTTCCCGGCGAAGAAGGCGTCCCACTTCGCGTTGTTGCGCATCTGGCTGTTCGGCCAGTCGTGAAGCGCGACGGGGCAGTCGTAGTCGACGTCGTTTGACTCGGGGATCATCCCGCGCTCGTATATCTCCGCCGCGACGTCGAGCTTTTCGCACCACGCCTTGCCGCGCGAATCGGCGGAATACGCGGCATTCGACTTGTACGGAAGGTTGAACACGTACACGCCGTCGGCGCCGCGGCTTACGAAGCTCTGGGCGATGCCGCGGTAGATCGTCGGAGTGTATGCGCGGTCGGAGGCGTTCACTTCGCATCCGAGGTCGGGCACGAGCAGCGCCTTCGTCCCGTCCAGCGCCTCCCTCCAGTCCTCCACGGGCAGGTCGCTCGCGGCCATGAAGAACGGCGCGGGTATGACGACGTCGACAAGGCCCTCCCTCGCCCACGCGGCGACGTTGAAGCCGAATTCCTCGCACACCTCCGGGTCGTACGGCACGCGCACGGCGACCTTGCGGCCCGCCGCGCGGATCGCGGCGCTCGCCTCGCGCATGAAGCCGTCCAGGAGATGCGCGTTCGCGCGCTCCTCGCCAGGCTTGAAGACGTGCCCGAAGCGCATCCAGTCGAGCTCCACGCCGTCGGACGGCCAGCGCTCGGCGATTTCCTTCGCCTGCGCCATGCTGTAGGCCCGCACCTCCGCATGCGCGAAGTCCAGCTGGTTCATGAACCAGATCGTGTTCGTGCCGGACGGGTCGAGCCTGTATTCCGGATGGGCCTTGTACCAGGAGGTGTTGCGGAAGAAGTTCGTCACGTTGAAGAAGTGGACGTCGTTCATGCGCATGGACACCCACGGGCTCACGCCCTTCTCGCGGCAGCGGCGGATCCAGACGTCGTACGGGTCGATGCCGGCGTCGTGGAGCTTCTTCGCGTTCACCGCCCAGCGGTCGTGCGTTCCGTCCGGCCTCGTCGCGGTGTCGGGACGCGCGGCTTCGTCGAGGCCCTTCCATATCGGCTCCCACGTCTTCGAGTCGTAGCTCGTGCGCTGGCCGCAGACGCAGAAGAAGACATGGGTCACCTTCCCACGGCAGATGTAGTCGACATAGTCGGACAGCCCCTTCTCGTCCATCAGCGCGGAGTTGCACTTGAAGAAGTGGTCGTTGTCCTCGTTCACCACGAACCATCGCGGCGCCGCCGCGTGCGCCGCAAGCGCCGCCGCGGACGCGGCGGCGGCAAAAAGAGCCTTCGTTCCGTTCATGGCGTATATTCTACCAAAGACCTCCGCTCTGCACCACTCCCCTTTTTACCCACGGGTTACTCGGTTGCGAGACACTATGTTTTGCGCCTTCGGCGCTGACCACGAACCCGTCGGCGCGGCGAATCGCGCATCGTGCGCGATTGCGTGGGGCGCGGGCTTCTTCGCCCGAAGGCCTCGGCTGGGCTCCATTCAGACCATTCATTCGCCTTCGTCTGCCCGGCCTTCGCGAAAGCCGCCGCGCCCCACGCAAACCTTCGGTTCTCGCTGCGCCGGCGGACACGAACGCCCGCTTTCGCGGGACACGAAAGCATTGCCACTTCACTTGCCATGCCTGTCGCCCTCCAAGAGCAGAACAGTCTTGGGGCTCGCCAGAGTTCAAGACCATTCCGCTCCTCCTCTCTTCCACCATTCCACTTTTCCTCCGTTCCCCATTCCCCGTTCTCCATTCCCGCTCACCAAGATCGTTCCGCTCTTGATGAAGCAAATTAATGGCCAAATGAAGCGTTTAGATGTTCGTGTCGGCTCGAAGAGCCGCGTTCGTTCCGGCGGGCGCGTCTGGCCCAAAGGGCCGAAAGGGCGGGGCGACGCGCCTCGGGCTTGCTCGAAGACGCGCGGCGGCCTGCCCTTTCGCGTCGGCGGAAGCCGACTGACGCGCACACCGGCTTTCGTGGTCCGCGCCGCAGGCGCAAATCACCAACCCGCGCACGGGAGAAATATGGTATAATTTCATGTGTTCGCTTTGTTCATTCGCTCGCTCTGCGGGCGTCAAGGGGAAAAAAGAAAGGAAACAGGACATGTCGTTCAACAGGCGCGATTTCATCAAGACGGCGGCGGGCGCGGCGGCTTTCGGCGCGGCGTCGGGGTTTGCACGGGCGGAAACGCGCCCAGAGCCGAAGTTCATCTGGTCGTATCTCGTGCATTTCGGCGTGAACTCGTGGAAGGACATTCCGCTCGAGACGCAAGACCCGTCGATGCCTGAGAAGTGGCTCACGCGCTGCTGCGCCGACCACGTGCGCTTCGACGAGCCGTCCTGGCTGAGGCTTTCCAACGCGCTCGCCAAAGCCGGCTGCAACCAGATCGTCATAGACCTCGCCGAGATCGTCGTCTACCCGAGCCACCCCGAGCTGGCGGTGAAAGGCAGCTGGAGCGTCGAAAAGCTGCGCGCGGAGATCGCGCGCCTGCGCGGCATGGGCTTCGAGGTGATCCCGAAGATGAACTTCTCGGCCTGCCACGACACGTGGCTGAAGGACTACCACCGCATGGTCTCCACGAAGAAGTACTACCAGGTCTGCGAGGACCTGATCAAGGACGTCGCGGAGATATTCGACCGCCCGCGGTTCTTCCATCTCGGCTATGACGAGGAGACGGCGGCCCACCAGGCTCAGCACCTCTTCGCAGTCTGCCGCCAGGGCGAGCTGTGGTGGCACGACTTCCTCTGGTTCGTCGGCGTGACCGAGAAGGCCGGCTGCCGTCCGTGGATCTGGAGCGACTACGTCTGGAAGCACAAGGACGAGTTCCTAAAGCGCATGCCGAAGAGCGTGCTGCAGTCGAACTGGTACTACGGAAAGAACTTCGACCCCGCCACCATGGGCGACCGCAGCGCGTATGTCGCGGCATACGAGTGGCTCGACAAGGCCGGCTTCGAGCAGGTGCCGACAGGCTCGAACTTCAGCAACGACGAGAACTTCTCCGGCACGGTGAAGTTCTGCGACTCGCACTGCCGGCCGGAGCTCCTCAAGGGCTACATGATGGCCCCGTGGACGCGCACGTTCGCCATCCACGAGGAGAAGTCGATGCAGGCCATTTCGCAGATGGCGGCCGTCATCCGCGGGCGGTGAGCGCCGCGGGCGCCCGCCCCGTCAGAACTCCAGCGCCTCGTACATCATGGCGAGGAACTCGGCGTACGTCATGCGCCGCTGCTCCATTGTGTCGCGCTCGCGCACGGTGAAAGTGCCGTCCTGGACGGTCTGGGCGTCGATCGTTAGGCACCACGGCGTGCCCGCCTCGTCCTGGCGGCGGTAGCGCCGGCCGATCGCGCCGGAGACGTCCCACATCACGTTGACCTTCCGGCGCAGTTTGTCGTAGATCTCGCGCGCCAGCCTGTCCTGGTCGGGGTCCTTCTTGATGAGGGGGAAGATCGCCGCCTTGATCGGCGCGACCTTCGGCGAGAAGTGCAGCACCGTGCGCACGTCGTCCTTGCCCTTTTCGTCCGTAAGCTTCTGCTCCTCGTATGCCTCGCAGAGCAAGGCAAGCATAAGGCGGTCGACGCCGGCCGACGGCTCGATCACGTGCGGCACGTACTTGCCGTCGAAGAGGTCGAGGCAGAACTTCTCGGCGGCGGCGGCGTCCTTGCCGCGCGCCGTCCAGTCGGCCTGCACCTTCTCGACGAACGCCTTGCGCGCCGCGTCGTCCAGCTTCTTCGCGGCCTGCTTGAGCGGGTCGTCGAAGACCATCTGCGACTCGCCCGACCATTTCTGGTGCTGCGAGAGGTCGAAGTCGCTGCGGGCGGCGATGCCCTCCAGCTCCTGGCGGCCGAACGGGAAGTCGTACTCGATGTCGACGCAGGCGCGGGCGTAGTGCGCCAGCTCGTCGGGCTTCTGCCAGTACTCGACGAAGCGCTCGGTCGGCAGGCCCACGGCGTTGAGGAACTTCTTCCTCTGCTCGACCCAGTACTTGTGCCAGACCTCCCAGCCCCAGTCGTCCTGCACAGGGCCGTCCAGGTCGGGGTTGTCCGCAAGGGTGACCACGTGGCCGTGGAGTATCTCGACGGCCTCGTCCGGCCGGATGAAGAACTCGAGCTCCATCTGCTCGAACTCGCGGCTGCGGAAAGTGTAGTTGCGCGGCGTGACCTCGTTTCGGAAGCTCTTGCCCATCTGCGCGATGCCGAACGGCACCGTCTGGCGGCTCGTCGCGAGCACGTTCTGGAACTGCGCGAATATCGCCTGGGCGGTCTCCGGACGGAGGTACGCCACGTTGGACGGGTCGTCGATCGGGCCGACCACGGTCTTGAACATCAGGTTGAACGGCTTGGGCTCCGTCATCTCGCCGCCGCAGTGCGGGCACGACAGCTGATAGGCCGGGTTGACCGCGGCCGCCTTCTTGCCGAGCTCGGCGCGGATGTCGTCGATCTGGTCGGCGCGCATCAGCTTCTTGCACTGCTTGCACATCGTCATCGGGTCGGCGAACGTGTCGAGATGGCCCGACGCCTTCCAGATCTTCGGGTGCATGATGATGGTCGCGTCGAGGCCGGCGACATCATCGCGCCCGCGCACGGTGAACTGCCACCATGCCTGCTTCACGTTCTGCTTGAGCTCGCAGCCGAGCGGGCCGTAGTCCCAGAAACCGGGCATGCCGCCGTAGATCTCCGACGAGTGATATATGAACCCGCGGCGCTTGCAGAGCGCCGTCAGCGCGTCGAGTGAACTAGCCATTGATGCTTCTCCTTGGTCATTTGGCCGCATATTATAGCAAAAACGGCCCTGCGGGCAAAGCCCAGGCGCAATTCTGGAAGTGGAAAAGTGGAATGGTGGAAAAGTGGAATGGTGGGGAAGAGTGGAGGAGCGGAAGAGTGTTGGAGGTCAATTGCAGGTTCGGCACCGCGAGAAGGCACGCTCCAGCGCTTCGCGGCCAAGCCGCGACTTGATGTAGAGCCTGTTCCCCGCAGGAACGAGGACACCGCCCTCCGCCGCCTCCACAGGCACCGGGTTCCCGGCGAATTCGTCGAAAAGCCCTATGTCGTCCTTGGACAGCGGGAGCCAGAGCCGGCACTCGCCGGTGCAATGCCAGTACACGACCCAACCGTATCCGCCTTTCTCGAAGAAGAACGCACGGACCGGACGGGCGGACTCGCCGGCGAATATCTGGTCGTAGCGCACGAGGTCGTACTTGCCGTCTGCGTCGACTATGAGGTGGTGCTCGCGCGAATGGTTCTTGAGCTCCTCGCGCCACTCCTCCCTGAAGAGCCCCTTGCGGCGCACTTCGGCCCAGCTGCGCATGGTCGCGAGTATGTCGTCGGTGCGAGGATGCTTCTCCAGCGCGTCGAGCTGCATCAATATGGACGCCGCGCAGTTCCACGCCGTCGCGACGGACACGCCGTACTCCCAGAGGTCGGCCTGCGTTCCAAGAGTCTCCCACCCCTCGCCGTTCTTGTTCTTCACGGGCGGCCAGAAACTCCACCACCCGAAATCCACGCGCGTCATGTCCTGCCGCGTGACCGGCGCCTGCTTGAACGGATAGGCACGGAGGTTGCGCTTGAATATCTCCGGCGGGAAAGTGTCGAACGCATTGGCGCCTGCGAGCATGTGCCAGCCGAAATGCGTCTTTGCCGCCGCCTCGCCGAACAGCGGCTCCGGCTTGAGCAGCTTCCAGTAGCGGTACTGCGCGTTTGCGACATGGTAGTTGAACGGGCGGTTCACGCCCTCCGAACCGTCCATGTACACGTAGTCGAACCCGCAGTTGTACGCCCGCGCCAGCTTGGCGGCCACCTCGTCCTGCAGGTCGGTGTTCTGGTCCAGGTAGCAGCTGTTGGGACGCCCGTATTCGCTGACGTCCAGTATGCCGCCGACTTCGCCGCGGGCATGGGCCGTCACGCGCGTGCCATGCGCGCCTCGGCGGACGCCGAAGAACCTATATGGCGGCTCGGCGCTGCAGCTTTCGTACGAAAGGAGCTCGCCGCCGAACTGCAATATGCGGCATGGCTTGTACCTGGGCACGTCGTCCGTAGGCTCGAACACTGCTACCTCGGTCACGTTGGTGTCCGCCCCCAGCGGCGCGGAGAGCGTGAACCTGCGGGTCTTGTTAAGGCGCGGATCCGCCACGGGCGTCACATAGCGACTCTCGAGCCCGATATGCGAATGGAGCGTGTGGAAGCCGACCTTGATTCCGGCGGCGTGGAACTTCGAAAGAATTCTGCGAAGGTCGGCCTCCCCGTTCGGCAAGTCGTCGCGCCAGTCGTAGTCGCCGCACAACCCCCAGCTCGGCGCCGTCTTGAAAATCATCCCGTCGGCAAGCGTGACAAGACGGAACCCTCCTTTCTTCGCGTACTTCACCGCCTCGTCCACCTGAGACGGGGCAAAGTCCCAATAAAGATGGAATATCGGCTCGGCGACCATCTCGGAACGACGGCTCTTCACGCCGCGAGGAAGCCCGAGATCGACCTCGAAGGAGTCCATTGCATCCATGAAGGCCTCCTGCCCCGGCGCGGCGAAGACAGCGGCGGAAGCGTTGCGCAGCCTTATGCCCGCAATCGCGTCGGCGTAGAGCGCCTTCACGCCCGGCAGGTTCTCGTGGTCGATGTCGGGATGCGGCGAAGCGCCGGCGACGCAGACTGCGGCCCTATCGTCCCAGCAGGCGTTGAGCCAGTTCCCGAAGTTCTTCCTGTCTCGCACCGGAATCTGCACGAACCGGCACGACGACGCCTGGGGGACGTCCATCCTCAGATAAGAATACGACCCCTTTCGATTCTCGCGGAAATCGTCAAGCGTGAACAGGACGTATCCGCGCGCGATCCTGGCCCGCACAACCGCCTCGTACATGCCGTGGTCGAATCCGAACAAAAGCATGTCGCCCTCGCGGCGAAGCGTCGTCGCAGGGTATACGACTCGCTTGTTCGGGTGGATGAGCTTCAACTCGTTGTCGAACGGGCGGTCCTGCGTTACCGAGAGAAACGGCAATTTGCAGGACGCGTCGACGCACTCCTCCCCGGTCGCCTTCACGACGAGAGACTTCGCGCACGCGTCGTCGCCGAGCACAAGACGGAAGTCTTGATTTTCGAGCGAGATGTCTGCGGCAGCCGCCGCAAGCGCGCAAATGGCGAACAGCGCCGCGTCAATGCCAGTTAAAAGGCCTTTTCTGCCGTTGAGTTTCATTTGCCTTTATTTCATCATATTTGCGGGCCCGCTTAGCCATCAATGCACGCCGTAGATCCGCTCGAGGCGGCGGAGCTTCCATTCGCATGCGGAGACCCCGCCCTGATAACCCATCGTCGGCTCCCATCCAAGGCGCGAGTCGCGCTTCATAAGCTCAATTGCGGCCTTCGTGTTGGCATGCTCCCGCGCGGCCAGCGCCTTCGCCTTCTCGCGATCGCCAGCGCGCTCCGCAAGCGTCCCCTCCCGCACGTGCTTCGCCGTCGTCACAGCGCGCGCCATGTACTCGCCGAGGTACGCCATGCGCAGCGCCTTCTCGCGCCTTCGGCCTTCCGCCGACACCGCGATTTCGCGAAACGCCGCCGCGCCGTCGAAGTAGCGCCTGGCCATGGACTCGAAAAGCTCCAGCTCCTTCTTGATGCATTCGCCGGGCACCTCCTTCATCTCCTTGCCGTCGAACTCCTCCTTGCAGCTTCCACGCGAGTAGGGGCTTACGTGCATCGGCTTCTTTCCATTGAACCAGTCCTTCGCCTCCAGCTCCGGCTGGAAGGCGTTGAATGGATAGGCCGGCCCCATCCTGAACGGCCCGTATTGGTTGAAGCCGCGCGGCGGCATGTCCTCGATGGCTTCGCTCCACAACCGCCATGCCGCGACGGCCTTCTCGGCGTTCGCCTCGCCGAAGTCGCGCGCGGCGATTTTTCGGATGTGCTCGTCGAAGGCCATCCCGCCTTCCGTGAACGCCTCCTTCTCGAGCTCGGTGATGAAGCTCGGCCACACGCCGTAGTGGTGGCACTCCATCACGCCGCGCACGTTCCAGTCGCGCTGCGCGGCCTTGACCGCATCCCAGCGCCGCCGCCACTGGTACGGACACGGATTGTACGGAATGGTCCCGAAGTCCCACGCAAGCCCCGCGCAGTTCGCCATCGTGTACACCTTGTGGCCGCTGGCGCACGCCTCGCCCGCCTGCCTGCGGAAGAAGTCGCCGGGCCCCACGGCGGCGATGGAGTAGTCCTCGACGCGCGATTCAAGCCCGTTCCTCTTCGTGTGCTCCAGGCCGGACTCGAACGTCGCCATCACCGGCATGTCCTTCGGCAGCTTCCGTATGAATTCGCGGCACGGCTCGGGCGGCGCCCAGACGAACGCATACGTCCAGAACACGATCTCCGCCTCCGGGCTGTACCGCAGAAGCGACCGCTTCACGATGTCGACCCAGTCAAGGTAGTCGTAGCCGGGGAAGTACGACGGATATGGACGCAGATCGGTGGGATCGACCTTGCGGCGCGTCTTCGGGTCCCACTTGCATACGCGCGGGTCCTTCGACGGGAAATGGCATTTCTCGTCGACGAGTATGTATCCCCTCGCGCCGCGGCAGTCCTTGGAGATCCCGCCGTAAAGGTCGTCGAAGAACTGCGGCGCGTCGGGGTCGGACGGATGCTTGAAGCCCGTCGCCTGGCTGTAGACGTACGTGTCGAACCCGAAGTCCCTCATGCGGCGGATGAACGCCGTGGCGTCCAGCTTCAGGCCGTCGCCGTTGTGCGTGTTGCACGAGGCGACGCCGGCCTTCTCCATGAACAGCAACACGGTGTCGAAGCCGGAGTGCTGCAACTTCATCAGATAGGAATCGGGATACTGATCGCATCCCCAGCCTGAATGGACCATGCGCGGCGAGAAGAGCGGAGCGCGACGCTCCGCCCCGAACTTCAGGAACGGCGCGCGGCGGAGCCCCATCAGGTCTTCAAGATGGTACAGCGCCTGCGCCGCCTGGCGATCGTCCTTCGCGCGTATGGACACGCCGCCCGCGTTGACGGCGACTTCGTACCCCTTCCCGCCGCCGCCCGTGTGGATCTGGACGCCTGAACTGGCGCAGCCGGCTTCCTTCACGGCGGCGGTCACGCCCATGGACGTCTTCATGAAGTCCGCGAAGTCCGCCATCGCACGGCGCATGTACAAAGTCCGTTCGCCGTCCAGCGCGATCTCCAAACCGTCCTTCAATTCGAACTCGTCGGTCGCCGGCTTGAGCGACATGTCGCGCAAGCCGGGTTCATGCACCTCTTCCAGACGCTTTCTGAAGGCGAACTCCCCTTCAACCGGCAAGTCGCCGGCGGTCTCGGAGCCGCAGTCCCTCCACAGCCGGCCGAACGCCTCCAGCTTGTCCTGGGAATAGTCCCGATACCAGGTGGTGTACATGAAGCCACGGCAGCCCGGCGCTTCGCGGGCGATGCGGTAGTTGTTCGTCAGAGACGGCGGAGCGGCCTCGCCGGACTTCCATCCAAGGCCGACGTCGAACGAGCGTGCCGTATTGAAGCCCTTGCCATGCAGAAACTTCAGCGTCTTGGCGGGTGCGCCGCCCCAGTGCATCACGACGAGGTCCTTCGGCACGAGGTCGATGCACCCGTCAAACGATTCTCGGCACATGCTGTCGGGCTTTTTGTTGAGAAGGTTGTCGCCCCACATGTAGATCGTGGCGTCCGGCGAAACGCGTTTTATCGCCGCGCGCATCTTCGTCACGCAGTCGGCGAAGATGCGCGCCATGTCGACCTTGCGCGCCATGCATGCGGCGCACGTCCCGCCAGCGCGTATCTCGTCGAGCGGCAGGAACCACTTGCGCGGATGGATCGCCGCCTCGATGGCTGCGGCGGACTTTTCGAATAGCTCGTACAGCTCCGGCTCGCTCATGCAGACCGATATCTGCGAATCGGACTTCATCTTGTGTGACGCATAGCCCGAGACGAGAAGCCTCGTGCCGGGCTTCATCCTGCTTCCAGCCGGAATGGAGAACACGAGCGCCCCGTTCTCGCGGGGAAGCGCCTCCTGCCCCTTCTTGAGCGGCGGCACCTTCGCGAAATCGCGCCCTTCCACGTACGCCTTGCCAGTCGCCGCGTCACGCACCGTCAGCGGACATCCCGGACGGCGCAGAATCTTGTCCACGCCCAGTTCAACGATCTTCACGTCGTCCAGCCAGAAGCGCCCCGCGCGCGCCTGCCACGACCCTAAAAAGACGTCCAACTCGGTGTAGCCCAATGTCGATATTTCCGCCGTCATGTCCGTCCAGTCGTTCGTGGGCTTGATGCGCGGGCGATTGGAGGTGAGCTGGCGCGTCATCCCCGTGGTCTCGCCCTTCCCGGGCCTGGTGTACACCACGATCTGGAAGCCATACGTGGTGTCCAGCCCCTCGGTCCTTAGCCTGGCCGTCACGCGGTAGCGATGGTTCGGCTTGACCTTTATCGTGCGAAACGCACGCGCCTGAGGGCACTCGCGCTTGCCAGATGCCGAAAGCTCGAATCTTAGCGACTGCCTTCCTGACGCCTTCACCTCCTTGTCGACGAAACATATTTCGCCTGGGGTGTCGACAAACCAGCCCTGCACCTTGAACCCCTTGCCGCCCTTGACAGGAACGACGTCCTCGAAGTCCCCGTTGGATACGATTGCGTTAGGCGAAGGGCAAAACACCGCCTTCGATCCATCAGGCGACACTTCATACGGAACGTCGAAGACCGGCAGGCCGGCGGCGAGGTTCGGATTCGCCCACAGCATCGTTCCGTAGCCGATCGACCAGATCGCCGGTATGAGATCCATTCCGGCCTTGTCGCATGCGGACTTTAGACGGGCGAGATTCGCAAGGTCGCGCTCCGGCGCCAGCCATGCATACTGGATGTCGCCCTGGACGACCAGGCCGTTGAACCCCTGCTTCGACGCGCGCCGGACCACGTCGATCGCCCGGTCGACATGGGCCTTGTCGCCGATGTTGCATCCGATGTAGACGAACCGGTCTTCAATTTCGCCAGCCATCGCCGCACATGCGGCAACGAGGGCGAAAGGCGCAAGAATGTTTCTTCGCTTCATGTTGCGATCTTCCCTACTTGTCCAATGAAAGTCTCGAATCCGGCGCCACCGCTCATTCCTTTAGGAATTCGCGTATCTTCTCGCGGAGCCATTCGTAGTGCTCGCGGTGCGAAGGCGCAGAATACCACGCGACCTGCGGCAGGATCACGCCGTCGAGCGTTCCGTCCGCGACGGCGTCCAGCGCCGTCGAGACGCTGAGCTTCAGGTAGTCGAGCGGCAGCGGGTCCATGCCCTTCTCGATGGATTTGGAGAAGTCGTGGAAGTACAGGCCCTGGACGATCTTCGCCTTCGGACCCACCTCACGGCGCAGCTCGGCTATGTCCGCGCGGAGGTGGTGCCAGTAGTTCGTGTCGGTCACCCATTTCCAGCGCGACACGTGGTCGATCTGCCCGCGAAACGGCGTAAGGTCGATGTTCGTTCCGTTGGAGTCCTTGGCATACGACACGACCGAGAGCTTGAGTTTCGGGTTGATCGCGTGCATCGCCGTCATTATCGCGCGAACCTTGTGCACCGTCTCCTCATCCGCAGAGGCCATGCCGAAGTCGTCGAAGTTCACGCCGACGATGTTGGGGTGCTTCAGCGACATCATTGCTATCTGCACGGCGGACTCGAGCCTCTTGCCATGCGTCGTCGCGCACCAAATCTCCGGCATGTCGCGAAGCTTGTCCAGCTGCACGTCTGTCAGGCGGTTGTCGATGCAGTTCTCGAAGCACTCGTGGTCCCAGTACGTGAAGTTCTTGAGAATGTAGTCGCGGTTGAACAGGGAGTTCATGTACATCGCCGTGCCCGCGCCGAATTCGCGTGCGGCGCGCTCGAGCGAGAACTCGGTCTTTCCGTGCATGAACGGGCAAGCCGTCGGAGTCTTGTCGAGGACGTAGCCCCAGACCGCTATCTTGTCCTTGCCGGCTCTGTTCTTGGGGTCGGCGGCCGGGCGAATCGCCAGCGCGTACGCCGCCTTCTTCGCCGCCGCCTCCGCAAGCCTGCGGCGCACGTCGTCCTCCTGGGCGCGCAGCTTGTCGACCTGCGGCATGTCGCGGCGGTAGGACGCCAGCTGGCCGGAATAGTAACCGGCAGTGGACCTTCCGTCCTTCTTCTGCTTCTGCACGAACGCGTCCATCTTGGCGCAGACGTCGGCGTAGTCGCCGGGCTTCGCGCCCCGCCCCACCGCAATCGCCTCGACGAGGACGAGCGTGCGCTGGCGCGACTGCACCGAGACGAGCTCGCGGGAGATCTTCCAGGCGTCCATCGCGAGATTCGCCCCGGGCGTGGGCAGCAGAGCGAGGTTTACCCCTTCCGCGAACTGCCCGGACGAGAACGAGCCGATCGCCTTGCCGTCGGCGAGAAGGTCGTACTCGCCCGAGGGCAGCCCCGCGACCCTGAGGATCTCCATGTTCATCTTCTCCGACACCGGATACACCGCGTCGGCCTTGCGGTAGTCGTCGGGCGTCGGGAACGGCAGAGACGCCGGCGCGTAGCGGAACGAGAGGTTGCGAGGCGAGGTCTTCACGTCCGACACCTTCGCGCGGACGGTTCCGCCGACGCGCCCGTCGGCGTCCATTTCCACCTTCGCCACGACAGGCGAAACGCCCATCGCCTCCAGCATAAGCGCCGTCATTATGATGTGCCCATCTGGCGTGGGGTGGACGCGGTCGGACGTCCGGCAGAACGCGTAGTCGCGCTGGGGCCGGATGAATTCCGTAAGTGGAGTGTAAAGCTCCAGCAGCTCGGCCTTGCGCTCTGCGGCGAGTTCGCGGCATGCCGCGGAGAGCGCCGCCAGACCCTGCGAGTTGCATCCCATGCGACGAGGCGGCGTGTAGATGTCGCCGTATTCGTCGTATGGGGTCGGCGTAATCACGACTAGTTTTTTCCCGGCAGACTGCACTTCGTCCGCGATTTTCGCCATGTTCCCGCGGTACGCGTCAAGGCTCGCCTTGCGCCTTGCCGCCGTCTTTTCGTCTACCTTCTTCACGGGCTGGAACATCGTTAACTCCGTGCCCATGTACTGCGGCATGACGTCGTACTTCAAGCGGACGTCCGCGTAGTTGCCGTGCCCGACGTCGTTCATGCCGAACATCACAAACACGCGGTCGGCCCGTTGCGGAAGCACGTCGTGTTTCCATCGCTCGGCGCCGCCGCCCGCGGTGCCGCCGCTCACGCCGCAGTTCATCAGGCGCGTGCCGCTGCCGGGGAATCGCAGGTCCCAGAACAGCTGCAGGTTCACGTGGTAGAGCCCGCCGTGCGTTATGGAGTCGCCGAGGAAGGTGACGCGCTCGCCGTCGGCGAACGGCGTCACGGCCGGGGTTCTGCCAGCCGCGAACAGCGACCCTCCCGCCAAGATCGTGGCGGCGAACAAAAGCTGAGTTTTCATCGTCGTGTACCTTTCAGTGGATTTCCCATGTCAACAGTATATCAAATGATCAGGCGAACCCGGGCTTTCGTCGGCGTTAGAACTCCCAGCCAGGGCGTATGTACGGCCTGACAAGCGCGTTGGCGTCATTGTCGTCGAAGCGGTACGCGGCCGCGTCCCAGCGGAGCGGGCGGTTCAGCCGCTGCGACATGCAGCCGACGAGCATTCCCTCCAGAATGCCGGTCGAGTAGTCGACGTCGCTGAAGCACTTCGCCTCGCCGCGTATGGCGCGGCAGAGCTCGCCGGTCTGCTCGCGGTCCATGTCCGTCCAGATGTCGTCGGTCTTGCCGGGGACGCGCGGTATGTACATCGGCACCTGGTCGAGCGTGCACGCCTCGTGGTCCCTGGTGTTGCGCGGCGCCTTCTCGCCGTCAAGCATGAGAACGCAGTCGTTGCCGTACGGATCGAGCGAGGCGAACATTCCCTTCGACCCGACGAAGATGCAGCCGTTGAGAGGGTTTTCTCCTTTCTCGTTCTCCTTGAGCACCTTCATGATCGGCGCAAGGCGCGGATCGTCCGGGATGAAGCCGCCCTCGGACCAGTATACCGTGCATTCGGGCAGCGTCGCACCCGGGCGCGCCTTGGACGCGCGCGCCGCGTAGACGAGCTTCACGCGGCTCTTCATCGGGAAGGCGACGTCGTTCCACTCGTGCATGTCGTAGCACTCCGCGCTCTTCACGGCCTCAAGCTCCGCGCCGCGATACGGGAGGTTCATGGTGTGGCACGCCATGTCGCCGAACGCGCCCGTCCCGAAGTCGTAGAACGCACGCCAGTTGAAGTCGTGGTATACGCCCTTCTTGCATGCGGCCCACTGGTTCTTGCAGGGAAGGACGAGGCCGTCGGGCTGGTTCTCCGGATACTCGCGCCACTTCGCGGTGCCAAGCCAGAGGTCCCAGTCGAGCGTCTTCGGAGGCGTCGCGGCCCTGCCGGCGGCGAACCGCTTCGCCTTCGCGCCCTGGAACCATATCGGGCGGTCCGTCCAGACGTATATTTCGCGCACGTCGCCAATGATGCCCTGCTGTATCAGCTCCACATGGCGGCGATGCCCGTCGCCAGAAGACCCCTGGTTGCCCATCTGCACGAGGCGCCCGGTCTCCCTGGCCACCTCGCGCATGTGCGCCGACTCCCACAGAGTTCTGCAAAGCGGCTTCTGCACGTAGCAGTGCAGCCCCGCGCGCATCGCCGCGACCGCCTGGGGCGCGTGCATGTGGTCCGGCGTGGAGATCGTGACGAAGTCCATGCCGAGCTTCGACTGGTCGTCGATCATCTTGCGGTAGTCGGTGTACGTGCGAACGTCGGCGACGTTGAACCCCTTCGCGCGAATCTCTGCAAGCGACCTGTCTATCGCGCCGCGGTCGACGTCGCAGATGGCAACCGGCAGGTTGCCGTGCCAGAACATGTTGCGCCAGTCCGTCCAGCCCTTGCCGCCCGCGCCGACAACGCCGAACTTGAGTTTGTCGCCCTTCAACGCCTTGCGAGCGCATGCCGGCGCGCCACCGCATGCCGGGCCGTTCTTGCAGCCTCCGACGGCGGACGCGACCGCGACGGCGCCGATTCCCCTTAGAAATCCCCTTCTGCCGCTCAGGCAGGACGATGTTTGCTTCATTTTCGATTGCCTTTCTGTTTTGTTCGATGTCTATGTCAAATCAGAACTCCACCACCGAGAAGCTGGACGAGTCGCCGAACTGGTCAACGAGCGGCGAGGTGTGGAAAAGCTGGTGGTACTTGTCCGGCCTCTTCATCATCCGGCTGCGCGTAAGCTCCACCGGCACGCGCTTCGCCATCGGCTCGAACGAGTCGAGCGGTATCGACACGTCGTACTTGTATCCCCTCCGCGTGCGCTTGATGTCGACCACGAGCTCCGGGTTCCAGGTCCAGTCCATGGTTGTGGACTGCCCGACAGTCACCTTCCGCACCTCCGCATGGCTTCCAAGGACGTTCACCAGCACCTGGTACGTGAGGTCCCTGTCGCCAGTGGGGCAGAAGTGGATCTCCACCGACTCGTCCTGGCACACCAGCCGCTCGTCGTGCTTGCGCCTGATGGCAAGCGAGTCGCCGGGACGCGGCTCCGCGAGATCAAACGCCACGCGAAGATACTTGCCTTCCTTCCATATCTTCGCCGTTCCCCGGATGTCGCGCTCCGGCATTGTGCGGGACTTCACCCCGAAGAGTTTGTTCGTGTCCATGTCGAACGGGATGAGCGGCATGTCGGTTCCGGCCTTGACGACCGGCAGGCTTGCGACTCTCCTTTTCTTGTCGAAATACATTCTGCTCGCCGCCACGAGCGGATCGTACAGCTCCTTCCGGAACAGCTCCACCCGCCGTGCGACGAGCGGATCGGGCAAGTTGCCGGCGGCGTCCAGCGCATGTCTGAGCATGGAGTCATAGGACTTTAGAACGGCGGGCGAATATATGTCCTGCCATATCTCGTCGTTCGACGGCGCCATCGACTGCGGCCCCAGCGACGTCTCCTTCATGCGCCCGGCCACCTTCTTCGTCCACTTCTCCTCCAGGTCGTCGATGAACCTGCCCATGTAGTATTCAACGAGCGTCGGCCCGAACATTCGCATCCTGTAGTCCGTGAGCAGCCGTTCCACGTTGACGGAGTTGTCCCACGACACCTTGCCGTAGACATAGTAGTTGAGATGGTTGTAGAACCAGCGCTCCACCTCGGCTTCCGCGAACGAGCCGAATATCATGTCGTTGCGCTTCCCGTAGTATTCTCCCCACGCCCGCATCGCAAAGCTCGGCAGCCCTATGATATCGAGTCCGGAGTATTTGTCTGGATAGGTCCAGAGCCACACCTTGTGCCCGACCTTCTTCGTCCACGCCTTTATCGTGGCGTCGTCGGCCGCAAGGTGCGCCTTGTTGACGAGCGAGAACGGCCCGTACACGGCGACCATCACCTGGACGTTCGTCGGCAGCTCGACCTTCGGCACCGCCTTGTACGGATAGTAGGCGAGGAGCGTGAGATTTCCGGGAATGCCGTCCGCTATGAGACGCCGCCCCCATTCGCCGACCATGCCCCAGACGAGCTCCGACGCGGGGCTGCCCTTCGGCCCGGAGGCGTATGCGGCCCGGCAGTCGGGGCATTCGCACGGCACCATCTCGTCCTGGGGCATCGCGTCGAAATACTTCGCTCCGCCCTTCAGAGCCTTCACGATGTCCTCGTACATCGCGTCCCTGAACCCCTTGTTCGAGAAGCAGAACTGTTGCGGATGGCGGTAGTTGGGGTTGACGTTCCGCCGGCCCTGCTGGAGCGCGAAATATTCGGGGTGCGTCTTGCCGAACCGGTTGATGAAGTCGTGGTGCGCAAGGCCGTGGCAGCAGGGAACGTACTCCGTCTCCATCCTCGTGCGATAGAGGTTCAACGCACGGCCGACCTTGTTGGACGGGTCGAAGTATTCGCATTTCAGCCCGTCGTAGATGCGCCGCGCCGTGTAGTCCGGCGCGGACGTGTAGTCGAGGTTCTGGATCGGCAGGTCGTCGCCCCTGCGCACGATTTCGCCCAGCTCGCCCGGGAAGAAGAAGCGGCAGTCCGCGACCTTCTCCAGGAAGTCGTACACTCCGAACAGGCTCGCCATCTCGCACCTGACGCCCATGCGCCGCTCGATGTCCATCTTGGGATCGTCCACGCCGCAGATGTACACGCGCCCCGGCACGGTCTTGACCGCGAAGCCGTCGCGCGGCAGCTTCGTCGGGTCGATCCCGGCGGCGCGGCTCCAGGCGTTGTCGCCCACCACGAACGCGAACTCGCCTTCCGTCGGCGCCGTTTTCACGGGGACCTCCCTGCCGGAGAACCTGCGCGTCAGGAACTTGGCCAGCTCCTTCGCGGCGAAGCGCGTCACCTTCGACGCCGTCGGGGCGACCACCACAGCGCACTTTCCCGGCTCCGCGAGATGGTCGGGCATCTCCTCTATCGTCACGCCGTCGAACCACGCCGTGCCGTTTGCGCCGGATATGCGCAGGTAGATGTAGCTGCGCCCGCCCTTGTTCGTCCCTGGGGCGGTCTTGTGCTCGAACGACTGATGCAGCCAGTCGAACGTCCCGGAAAGCGCCGAAGGGCTTGGGAAGAAGTTGTTGCGCGCGTCGCAAAGGGAAAGTCCCGCGCCGCCGCCCTGCCGCATGGAAACGATGTCCTTCCCCTTCACGAAGAACGAAATGCGGTAGCGCGTTTCCGGCTTCAGCGATTCCCCGGCGCTTCCGTCCAGATAGTACAGCGCCACGGCCGTGCCATTCGTGGACACCACCTTCACAGAGCGGTCGGACACGATCCTCTCCGTTTTGTCCCACTTGGTGGCGTACCACCCCATGTCGCGCCTGACGAGGTTCCTCTTCGGCGGATTCTCCTTGTACTTCGCCGCCGCCCTGGTTGCGTCCGCAACCGACAGATATTCGTCGGAGGTTCGCAGCATGATCCCGAGCAGCTCGTCCCGGAAGAGGTTGAAGCGCCTGGCCTCGACCGACCCCTTCGCGAGCTTCGCCGCGCCCGTGTCGAGAAGCCGTCCCCACTTCTCCAGCACGGCGGGCGAATAGATGCGCGTCCATATCTCGTGAACGCTTGGCGCTTTCGCCTGGGGGCCTTCGCCCGTCATCTCGAACGCGCCGACCATCTCGTCGAGGAACTTGTCCTCCAGCTCGCGGCAGAACTTCTCCGCATCCGGCGCCGCCGCGCCGTAGCAGCGCTCGAAGTATTCACGGATGATCGCGTCCACGTCCACCGACGGGTCCCAGCACACGCGCGAGAACACGTAGTAGTTCAGGTGGTTGAAGAAGAAGCGGTCGCACTCCGACTCGGCGAACGCGCCGAAAACGTCGGGCGAGATCATCTTGTAGTACTTCCCCCACGCCCACGGCGTCATCGTCGGCACGCCCACCACCTTCAGCTTGCCGTACTTGTTCGGGTATGTCCATATCCAGACATTCCCGACCTTCTTCTTCCACTGCCTGACGACCGCGTTGTCGCGCGCAAGCATGTCCGGCTTGCGCATCGAGAACGGCCCCGTCTTCGCCACCATCACCATCACGTTCGTGGGGATGTCGAAATCCGGCACGCGGCTGTACCATTCGTACGCCATCTGCGTCACGTAGCCCGGCACCTTCTCGCGGATGAGCCGGTTCGCGATGTCGCGCGTGTAGCCCCATACCAGCTCAGACGCGTACAGTCCGGACGGATCCTTCTCGTTGTACTTCGCCCTGCAATTCTCGCAGCAGCACTTGTACTGGTTGTCGTTAGGCATGATGTCCACGTACTTGCGGCCTCTGAACGAATGCGACCAGCCCCACTTCCCGTCCGCCCCCTTGTGTATCTTGCGCACGTCCGGGCTTTCGCCTGTCAGGTAGCTCTTGACGTCCTTGTACAGCTCCTCCATGACGCCGGAGGTGAGGCAAACCATCCCGTGGCGCGAACATGGATAGCCTTCGTACTTCGTGAAGCGCGTCCCGTCCTTCTTGAGAGCGAACCACTCCGGATGCTCCTTGCCGAACCTGCGCAGGAACTCGAACCCGTTTATGCCATGGCAGCACGGGATGTCGAACGACCCCATGCGCAGACGAGACCAGCTGTAGCTCATCCCCTGGCTTTCCGAATACTCGCAGTCCTCAATCCAGCCGTTGTCCTTCCACGGCGGCGGATCGGCGAACTTCGGATGGTAGTACTTGCGTATGATCATCTCCGGCGCGAACGCGCGCTCGCCAATCGGCACGCGCACCTTATCGGCGCGCGGCACTATTTCTCCAAGCTCGCCCGGCCAGTAGAAGCGGCAGTCGCAGTAGCGCTCAAGGAACTCGTAGACGGCGAACGACGACGACCTCCTGCCCTGCATCAGACCCCCTCCGTTCGCCTTGCGCCGGAACGCCTCCTCGTACCACCTGTACGTGCCGTCCACGCCGCAGAGATACAGCCTGTCGGCAGTGGCCTTGATGACGAACCCATCGTCCTTGCCCGTCGCCTCGGGGTCGATGCCCTCGGCCTTCGACCATTCGTTCGTGCCGACGACGATCTGCCGCCGCCCGGCGGTCGGGCTGGTGACGACCGGCACCGGCGCTCCGAACACGCGGGAAAGGAAGTTGGTAAGCTCGCTCGCGGCGAAGCGCGTCGCCGGCGCGGCTCCCGGCGCGATCAGCGCCTCGGTCGTACCGGGCGAAAGTTCGAGAACCGCGGCATCCGCCGCCGACAACGCGACGGCGACCGATGCAAACAGGACCAGAAGCGCGGAGCAAACGCGCACATTCAGTGTCATTTCCGGCGGCGCCTCAGTTGAACATGATGTACAAGCCTTTGGGCACGATCCTGAAAGAGGCTCCCGTGAACTCGACGCTCCGACGCGTCTCAACAGCTCCGTTGACGGTGATCGGCCAGCCCGCGATGTTGGCTTTGGTGCCGCCGTCGTTCACGATGTTCACCGGCATTTCCACGGCGCCCCTGGACGGAACGTCGACCAGATCCACCGAACCTTCCTCAGCGAACTTGAATCCGTCGATCGTTCCGCCGCCAACTGCGGCGACCTTGAGCCCCCGTATCTCGCCGACGTTCTCGTATTCAGTCTTCAGCAGCGCGCCAGCGTCGACGCGCACGCTGCGGACGTTCGGCAGCGACGAGACCTCTGGATGCCCGGCGATCGCGTAGCCCTTGCCGTCGGAGACCTTGCGCACTTCGCCGGAGACAAAAGAATCTCCGTTGGAATACCATTTCCCCACGCCCTGAAATGTGAAGGATCCAGAGGGCTTGTCGCTCAGCATCTGCCAGTTCAATCCGTCCTGACTGCCCTCTACGAAGTACGACAGGGGTTGACGAGGCTCTTGCCAAGTTGCCGCGCACATGTCGAACGACGCGATCTCCTTTGCGCTGTCCTTCAGTCGCATCGTAACAGGCACCCACAGATACTGAATGTTCTCGTCCGGCGCTCTGTAGTAATAGGATGCAACGGGCAGCGTCGACAAGCTGTCCGACGTGAAATAGTCCAGACGATTTCCGTCTTGCTGGAAGGCACTGGAAATCGCGTTACCATAGTATATTTCACCCGGCTTGAGATGGCAGAACTCGCGTCTCACGCGCACGGCATTCCCACTGGGCACGCCAGCAGGTCTGGTCAAATTCTTGTTCTGGCGCACGCCGTCCTTGTCGTAAAGCGCGAATTCGCCCGGCATCACATAGGCGTCCGAGGTCGACCCAGTCTTTCGGAATGTCAAGCGGAACCAGTTGAACTTGTTCGTGTTCGCCTCGACGTACAGTTCGCCGCCCTTCACCACGAGATCGCCGGAGAATGTCGTGTTACCCTTGAGCCACCACTTGCCAGTTCCCTCCTTCACCACCGACACGTGCGCGCCCTCCACGCCGTCCGAGACCTCGGCTATCGCGTTTGTCATCGCGTTTGCGCCGTCCAAAGTGAACGTATGCTCGCCCGGCGCGCGCGCGGAAACACCGCGAAGGGCAAGGACGTTCGTGCCGGAGTTCTTGAGCCGCCCGTTGCCAAGAAGCGAAATCTTCCTGCGCGCCGCATAAGCGATGTTCGTGCCAACATGCTCCAGCGTTCCCTCCTTGTCCGCCGCGCCAGTCGCGTTCGTCGTGCCGAACGAATACGCCCAGTTTACCTTCTTGTCTGCGTCGTATGCGCCATAGTACTTGTCGTAGAGGTCGCCAGCCGTGCCAAGCGCGCAGTTCTCGCCCTGCTCGCCCAGGGTGTCGAACTGCAACGTGCCATCTTCAACGGAGAACGCCCCCGTCATGCCAATCTCGTACATTTTGGAACGGCTGCCGTTCTCGTTGAATCTCCATATGCCCGTGCCGTCCTTCAAGATGTGCGGCGCGTAGTGTATGTTTCCGCTTGTCGTTATCTCCATCGTACCGTTGTACTGGCAGGGGACGATGTTGCTGCCCGTCACGCGGAACACCTGGAAGTAAGAGGTAAGGCCCTTCCACAAACCCGTGAATATTGCGCCGCCATGCGGCCCGCCGTCGATGCCGAAGGGATGGACCACGCTCCGTTCGGCATATTTTTGGTCCAACTTGAACTCAAAAGTCTTGTCCGTGGTCTCGCCAGTGCCGAGGTAGCGGTAGAGGACGTTGTCGTATTTCGCGCTTCCCACTTCCTCGGAAAGCGTTTCGATGGCGCCGATGGACGACACGGTTTCGCCCTTCATGCCGAATTTCGCGATGCCTATCACCGTCTGGCTCGAACCGCTCGAACGCGGATTCACCCTGATGAAGGGGCAGTTCGTGGATGTGATGTTGAACTCCCCTTCGCCAACGCGCAAATAGATATTGCCTCCAACCGTGCCGGCAATGACGCTCGGGACATTGTCGGTGTAGTATTGCACGAGGAAATTGGTGGTTGCGGGGTTGTCGTTGGTAATAGTGCCATAGCATTTGAGCCACTGGAACCATGTCTCAGGATTGTTGTCTGTACTGAACAGCACCAGCGTCGCTCCGTTTGACACCGTGCAGAAACCTCCTTTGTAAGTCGAGAACGGAGCCGTCCGGCCGGAGTAGTCTGGCAGCTTCAGCGTTCCCTCCGCAACCGTGTAGAACGCATCATACGAGGCCTGTGTTCCATGCACGAACTGAAGGGTGGAATTTCCGCCCGCCTTCACGAATTCGGTGCCGGTTTTTTGGCCATCCTGGCGATACAGCATCCCCCTGAAAGTGCTGTTCGTGGTCACGTCCCAATACACGCGCGTGTTGCCGAGCAGATAGAACGTGATGCTCGACGCCAATGCCGCGTCGTCGTTCCGCACGTGCATGGGTGGAGTGTTGGATGCGAAGTACACCATCCATCCGGGTTCAGGCAAGATGTTTACATTCTTGCCAAGCGTAGGATCCCACATCTGGAAGTTCTTCGGATCTCCGAAAGTGTTGTTCCTGTCGCCCCCGCCGGTCCACTGCACCTGCTCCGTGGCGCCAAGCGCCAGGCAAATGGAAGCAGCAAGTGCAAATACCACTTTGTCGGCCATGGAGATACGGCTCATAGTTGACCTCCTGTGCGCACCGTTTTTCGTCAGTTTTGAAACTTCCATCAGAACGCTCCTTACTTGTCGGCGGCTACGCCATAGAGACACGCAAGCTGCATGCTGTAGCTTTCCATCCCCGTACGTGTACGCCTTTGCTTTGCTTTGCTGAAATTTTACCACGAACAGGCTAAAAAGCGCAACTCCCCAAATAGGGAGTAGCATAAATGAAATGAAGTCCAATTCCAGCACGGAATTTATGGTATTATATCAACTGTGAAACACGCCTTGACGACATTGTGCCTGGCAGCCTGCGGAATCGCCTTCGCGGACGCCAATCCAATTGTCCGCACAGCCGCAGAGCTTCAGGCAATCGTCTCCAGCAAAGGCACGTTGGGAACAGGGTTCGAGCTGAATGCAACCGCGCTCACCACTCCAGTCGACCGGCGCTGCTCATTTGTAGCGGCCGACAACAGTGGCGGCGTGCAGATTTTCGACATCCGCAGTCTTGACATCCCACACCTCGAACCCGGCGACAGGGTTCTGATATCAGGCACCGTCGAGCCTCGCCACCGGACAACGCCAGAGGACATGCTCCGCAACGCGAACTGCACAAACGTCGTCATCCTTTCGCACGGGGATCCGCCAGAACCCATCGACATCGTCGCCTCCGACATGGACCGCGACGACCTGCTCTACCGCCCGGTGCGCATGAGCGGGATCCTGATCGACGTCCGCAAAGACGAAATCGACCCGAAGTTCATCCAATTCGTGATCGACTGCTCAAACCGCATGGTCCATGCCGCGTCCTATGCCAAGCACTTCAAGGGTCAGACGGAGGACTTAAAGCGGCTAGTCGGTGCCACGCTGTCCTTCGAAGGCGTCTTGGAGCAAAACCTCGGCTTCGGAGCGCGCTTCCTCTACCACCGACACCTGGGACTGCGCGGCTTGAAGTCGATACACGTGCTGAAGCTGCCTTCCGACGACATGTTCGGCGTTCCCGAGATAGTCAGCGACAAGAACCTTTCGCCGGAAGCGGTCGCCTCTCTCGGGCGCCGCCGCGCCGTTGGACGAGTCCTCGCAGCATGGAACGGCGATACCGTTCTGATTCGCGGCGCAGACGGCAAGCTTACGAAGGTGACCCTCGTCACGTCTCCGCCTCCTGTCGGAACCTGCATAGAAACCGTCGGATATGCCGAAACCGACCTTTTCAACGTGAACCTGTCAAGCGCAATATGGCGAAAGGTGGATGCGCTTCAGATGCCGCCGGAGCAGACAGCGGCAGTTGAACCAAAGACTCTGCTGGTCGACGAATCCGGCGAGCGCAAGTTCAACGTCGCGTACCACGGCAAGACCGTGCGCCTTACCGGCGTCGTGCAGGACGTCACGTCCGACGAGCACTCAAACAGGCGGATGATGCTCGCCTCCAACGGGTTCACCGTGGCCGTGGACTGCGGAAACGCCACCGATGCGGTCAGGGGAATGGAGATCGGGTCCAAGGTCTCCGTCGTCGGCGTCTGCATACTGGAAACCGAGACGTGGAACAGCCATTCGACGCTTCCGCACACCTATGGCCTTTTCATCGCCGTGCGTTCTCCAGAAGACGTCGTCGTCCTCGCACGTCCGCCGTGGTGGACGCCGGCTAAGCTGACGGCGGTCATAGGCATATTGGCGATTCTGCTCGTGGTGATCCTGATCTGGAATGCGTCGCTAAGGATCCTGTCGGAGCGGCGCGGACGCGAGATATACCGCAGCCAGATCGCGCGGGCGAAGTCGGAACTGCGGGTGGAAGAGCGCACGCGCCTCGCCGCGGAGCTGCACGACCACCTGGCGCAGAACCTGACCGCCATCTCCTACCAGATTGCCGCCGCCGAGCGTTCGCGCGTGGTCGACACGGAGGCCTCCGCCCACCACCTTGACACCGCAGGGCGCATGCTCGGCTCGTGCCGAACCGAGCTCAGGCGCTGCCTCTGGGACTTGCGGAGCGATGCGCTCGACGAAAGCGACATCAACCAGGCCATAAGGAAGTCGACGGACCCGATAACGGGCGAAGCGAGCGTCAGCGTGGAAGTAGACGCGCCGCGCAACAAGCTCTCCGACTCGTCTCTTCACACGACGCTTAGCATAATAAGGGAACTCGCCTCGAACGCCGTCAACCATGGACACGCGAAGAACATCAAGGTCACTGGCGGACTGTCGCAAGGCACATTGCGCTTCGCCATAGTCGACGACGGCTGCGGATTCGACGTGTCACGCGCGCCGGGGCTGGACGAAGGCCACTTCGGGCTTGCAGGCGTCCGCGAACGCGTCCGCAGGCACTACGGCGAGATGTCGATCGACTCCGCCCCTGGCAAAGGCACAAAGGTGTCGGTAGTCCTAAAGTTGAACGCCCCATGAAAAGCACAAAGACAAAAATCCTGATCGTCGACGACCACGCCCTGATACGGCGAGGCCTCGCAGACCTTATCCGCTACGAGAAGGACCTCGTCGCCGTAGGCGAAGCGAGCGACGGAGAGGCTGCGGTGGCCACTGCCGCCGCGCTGAAGCCGGACGTGGTGGTGATGGACCTGATGATGCCGGTAATGGACGGGGTCGAGGCGACTCGGCGCATCAAGGAATCCCTGCCCGACACGAAGATCCTCATCCTCACGACATTCGGGACGTCGGCCGACGTCTCGCGCGCCATCGCCGCGGGGGCGTCCGGGGCGATAATGAAGGACGTGTCCATGGAAGACCAGCTCAACGCCATCAGGACGGTGGCGTCCGGCGGCAAAGTCCTCTCGCCGGAGATTGCTAAGGCCGTGCAGGACAACCCGCTGCCAGAGTTTACAGAGCGCCAGCTCGTGATCCTCGAGTCCGCCGCGCGCGGCCTCACGAACAAGGACATCGCCACGATGCTCAACATATCCGTGGACGCCGTGAAGCAGCACCTGGCGGCGATCTGCTCGAAGCTCGGCGCGGCGAACCGCTCGGAGGCCATCGCCATAGCCATCCGCCGCCATCTGCTAAAGACCTGACCCTCTCTTGTATACGGAAAGGTCTGTCGTGGATATTATACACCATATCCCGTGTCTTGTGCCAGTTAGTTGTCAATGAAGTTCGGACGGTGAGAAGACGGCCGGCGCTTGTGTCCGAAGAGCCTTTTTTATGTTATAATATTCTTCATGCGAGGGGCAGGGAGAAAATGGGGTTCAAGGTAGCAGTCGTAGGGGTCGTAGGGCGGACGAACGCGGGCAAGTCCACGCTCGTCAACGCGCTTGTCGGCGAGAAGGTCTCCATCGTCTCGCCCGTGGAGCAGACGACCCGCAACACGATCCGCGGCATCGTCGCCGACCCTCGCGGGCAGCTGGTGCTCCTCGACACCCCCGGCCTGCACAAGGCAGTCGGCGGCCTCGGCAGGATCCTCAACCGCATGGCGCGGCGCTCCGCTGCGGGAACCGACGTGACATGCGTCGTCTTCGACGCCTCGCAGGAGCCGCAGCTGGAGGACGTCGGCTGGATGCAGCGCGTCGCCAGGGAGCGTCCGGAGAAGGTGGTGTTCGTGCTCAACAAGGCCGACTGCTCTCCCTTCTACGAGACGATGTTCCGAGACGCCTGGAAGGAGGCGCAGCAGGCCGGCGGGCAGGAAGGCGCGGACCCCGCACAAGAGGAGGCGCCCGTCTCGCCGACATGGGTGACATGCGTCGCCACCGCGCCAGGCGGCGCGAACGCCGTCATGGACGCGCTCTTCGGCCTCGCCGAGGAGGGGGAGGCCCTCTTCGACGAGGACATCGTTACGGACTATCCGCGTCGGCTCGCGATTGCGGACGTCATACGCGAGAAGTACCTGGCCCGCCTGCACCAGGAGGTGCCGCACGAGCTCGGCGTGCTCGTCAAGGAGATTCGCGAGGAGGGCGGGCGCTGGCGCGTCGACGCCGAGGTGCTGGTGAACCGCCCGTCCCAGAAGCCGATCGTGATAGGCCGCGGCGCAGAGACGGTAAAGTACGTGCGCACTTGCGCGGCGCGGGAGCTTTCCCGCATATTCGACGTGAAGGTGTCGCTGGAGCTGTGGGTTCGCGTGGAGCCCAACTGGATGAAGAACGACCGTCTCCTCGCCGAGATGGGCTACCTTGGAGGGCTGGTGTGAAAAGGCCTCTCGCCATAGTCGCTCTCGCCGTTTGCGGCGCCGCCGTCGCCACCGCCGCCTCGAACGACCTCATGGTGGCCCGCCACGCGCTGCGCGACGAGCTCTGGGAGGTTGCGCGCAGGCACGCGTCCGCAGCCGGCACAAACGAGGAGTCCCGGCTGATCATACTGGAGAGCTACGCCCGCGAAGGCCGGTGGGACGACGTAAAGAAGGCGCTGTCGCTCTGGCCGCGCGAGGGCGGCGACGGCATAGAGTACTACAGGGCAGTGGCCAGGGGCGACCACGCGGCCGCGGCGAAGATACTCGAGCGCGGCGGCTCGAAGGAGGGACTGGTCGCGGTGCGACTCTTCGAGGCCGACGCACTGGCGAAGGCCGGCGACCGCGCCGGGGCAAAGCGGCTATGGCGCGACATCGCCGCCTCGAGCAACGTCCACGCCAAGGCGCTGGCGGCGGCGAGCGTAAATCTGATGGAGGTGGCCCCCCTTAGGCGGGCGTATGAAGAGGCCGACACCGCGCCGCTGCGGCGCATGGTGGGCCTGAGGCTCGGCACTGCGCTGGTGAGGGACCCCAAGACCGCGGCGGAGGGCGCAAAGCTGGTGCGCGCCATCGTGAAGGACACGCCCGACGCCGACGGCGCGCAGGCGGCGTTCCTGGCGGTCGCGGACGCGGAGATGGCCGCCGGGGACTGGAAGGCCGCCGACACCGACTACCGCGAGGCGATAGAGATATGGCCCGACGCCGCGAAGTCCGGCGCGGTGCAGGAAGGGCGCGGCTGGGTGCTTCAGAAGCTTGGCCGGCTGGACGAGGCGCTGGAGGCCTTCCGCATGGCCGCCGAGCTGGCGACCGACGACACGGCGCGCGCAACGGCGTCCGCCAAGGAAGGCGACGTGCTGTCCGAGCTGGGGCGCGGCGAGGAGGCCATGGCGAAGTACCGCGAGGTGATAGCGAAATACCCGAAGACTGCTGTCGCGGTGAGGCTGGCGCCGATAGTCCGCATCAGGGAGATGGAAGCCAAGGGGCGCGAGCTCTACAAGGCGTTCCGATTCGCCGAGGCGCGCAAGACTTTTGGCGAGGTGGCCGAGGCGGATCCGTCGCGGCGTCCGCGCATGGAGTTCTTCTCGATGCTGTGCCTCTACGGCGAGGGGCGCGACGATACGGCCGAGAAGAAGGCCGAGGAGCTCGTGGGCGGATGCCCCGACAAGGCGGTCCGCGCCGAGGCCGCGCTATGGCTCGCCAAGTTCCGCTACAACCGCCGCGAATGGAAGGAGTCCGGCCGGCTGTTCACGGAATGCGCCGGGGCCTTCAGCGGCGACAGGAAGGCCGAGGCCCTGCTGTGGGCTGCGCGCGCCGCGTTCGCCGACAACGACTTCAAGCTCGCCATCCAGACATCCACCCGCGTCGCCGAGGAGCACGCCGGCTCGCCGCTCCGCCTCCAGGCGCTGCTGCTGCAGGGAGAGGCGCTGATGGAGCTCGCGCGCTTCGACGAGGCCGTGCTGGTGCTGGAGCGCGTGTCGTCCGCCGAGGGGACGGCGGCCGCGGACCGCGTGAGGGCGCAGATGCTCCGGGCCGACGCGCTGTACGCGATGGGGGCGGACAACCCCGCGCGCTACTCCGCCGCGCTCGACGCCTACCGCGCGATCCTGTTCGGCGGCATCCTGTCGCCCAGCGAGCGCATCGTGATGTCGTTCAAGATCGGGAGGTCGCTCGAGAAGCTAAAGCGCATGAACGAGGCGATCGAGCAGTACTACAACCAGGTCGTCCTCGCATACACCGCCGGGCGGGAGAAGAACGTGCGGTTCAACGACGACGCCCGCGCCGCGTTCTCGCGTGCGGCCTTCAGGCTGGCTGACGAATCCGAGAGCAGCGGCAACGACAGCGGCGCGATAAGGGTGCTGAACCATGTTGCGAACAGCGACGTGCAGACGGCCGAGGAGGCCCGGCGTCGCATCGAGAGGATATCCACGAAGGGGAGGTTCCTATGACACTTACAGGCGGTCCGGTATTCTGGATACTGATCACCCTCGCGGTGGTGGCGGTCGTCACCTACTTCGAGCGGCTGATAGACCTGCGCAGGGCGCAGATCGACTACCAGGACTTCCTCGACGGGGTGGTCAACGTGCTCGACGGCGGAAACGTCGACGAGGCGCTTTCGATCTGCGAGGACACACCGGCGCCCGTGGCGCAGGTCGTCGCCACGGCCATCCGCCACCGCGGCGGCTCCGCGCGCCAGCTGCGCGACGCCGTGGACTCGCAAGGACGCGCCGAGGTTGGCCGGCTCGACCGCCGCCTCGCGTCCCTCGCCATAATCGGGCAGATCGCGCCCGCCCTCGGGCTGCTCGGCACGATCATCGGCTTCATCAAGACCGTCATGGCGGCGAACTCGCAGGAGCTCGTCTCGCGCGCAGACCTGCTGAACGGCTCGATGGAGGCCCTGGTGTCCGCCGCGCTCGGCCTCGTGGTGGCGATACCCGTGACGGTGATGTACGGATCGCTCCGGGTCCGCCTGGACCGCACCATCGTGGAGCTCGAGGCGGCCGCCAGCCGCATCGTCGGCTACCTCTCGGCCCTGAAGGAGAAGACGCGGTGACCACGCCCTGGAGATGGACGCCCGAGAGGACACTCGGCATATGGCGCCACGGCGCCGCCTGGACGAGGCCCGTCACGGCGGCCATTCCGTACCTGACGGTGATGCTGCTCTTGCTCATGCTGCACTTTGTCGGTGGAACCCTGACGTCCGCAAAGGGAGTGCTGTTCGACCTGCCTGACGCAGGACTGGCCGAGGGCGAGGCGACGGGGCTCGTGGCCCTCGTGATGCCGATGACCCACGAGACGCTCGTGTTCTTCGACGACTCCCGCTACCTGCTGGGCGACGAGGCCTCGGTGAGGGCCCTCGCCGAGAACATAGCGATTCGCGCCGAGAAGTCGTCAGCCAAGACGCTGCTGGTGCTGGCCGACCGCCGCGTCGCCGGCGGCGAGCTCATGAGGCTCGCGGCTGTCGCGAAGCGCAACGGCGTTGCTCGGATACTTTTCGCCGAGAAGAAGGCTGGGCCGCAGGAATGAGGGGCATCTGGCGCGAACTCCTGCCGATCCTGACCGTGCTCGCCATCGCGGCCGCGATAGTCTCGGTGTTCCCGTACGACGCGATAGGATTCAAGGCAAGGACCCCGCCGCAGCCGGCACCTGCCGCCGCCTTCATCACGCTCTCGGCCAAAGAGGAGGAGACGGCGATGCGCTCTGCAAAAACATCCTGGCAGGGCGACGCCGACAGCAGCCTGCGCGTGCGCGCGGACCTCTCGTTCGGCGAGCTGCCCGCCGCGAAAGAGGAGTCGGTCCTGGACGTCGGCGAGCGCTCCCGCCCGCCATGCTTCCGCACCGTCGACTGGGCGCCGCCGCCCTTCCTCCCGTCGCGCGCCGCGCCGCCGCTCAAGCCAATTCCCCCCGCCGAGACGCAAAAGGAAGACCCGCCCTTCTCGAAGGAAGACCTTCTTTCCCTCGGACAGTTTGAATGAAAGGAACAACCACGATGATGACGCAAAAAGCCGTGCTGGCTGCATTCAGAAAGACGGAGGCCCTTCTCGAGGGCCACTTCGAACTCCGCTCAAAACTCCACTCCAACCGCTACTTCCAGTGCGCCAACGTGCTGCGCTACCCGCGAGTCGCCGCAAAGCTCTGCCGAGAGGTGACGCGGCGCGCCGTCGCGAGCGGACGCCTCGGCAAGCGCATCGACGGCGTGATCTCCCCCGCAGTCGGCGGCATCCTCGTGGGCCACGAGGTCGCCAGGGAGCTTAACGTGAAGTGCATCTTCGCGGAGAAGGTGCAGGGCGAGGGGGTGGACGCAACGGGCAAGCCGAACACCGTGCTCGCCCTCCGCCGTTTCTCCATCCGCAAGGGCGAACGCTATGTCGTCGCGGAGGACGTCGTGACCAAGGGCGGGCGCGTCCAGGAGACGATCGACCTCGTCAAGGCGGCCGGCGGAACGGTCGCCGGCGTCGTGCTGCTCGTGGACCGCTCCGGCGGAAAGGCGAAGTTCGGCCGCATCCCCATGTTCTCGCTGCTTCAGATGACGCCGGAGACGTGGACTGCGGCCGAGTGCCCGCTCTGCAAGGCGGGCTCACGCCCCGTCCACCCCGGGTCGTGAGCGCCGCGGACGCGTCCGCGATTCTGCAGGTCACTCATTCGGGCCGTATTCGACGGGGAACCACGTGCGGTAGTAGTCGTCGCGGCGCCATGTGTTCCCTGCCGAAGCATAGTCGCAGAAGAACACGGTCGACGGCGCCGCGCCCTCTGGGTTCTCGTGGTGTGAGCCGATCGGAAGCGTCGCGGAAAACGCCATCCACATGTCATCCGAAGGCGTGCGCACCGCCGCGAAGGCAGGCATCGCCTGCCCGTCCTTGAGCCCGATCCTGAACGGCTCCATCAAGTCGCCGTCGGCAAACCTGCTGTCGCGGGCGAGCAGCACGGGACCACGCGTGAACGCGACATTGTGGTCCAGAACATGCACCACGACCGGCATGTCGAACTCGACCTCCACGATGTCACCCAGGCGCCAGGCTCGGGAGATCGTGAAGTACGAACCCGGCTTCGCGCCCGGCAGCGGCTTGCCGTTCAGCTTCACCGCGGTCTTCGCGCTCCAGGACGGGATGCGCAGGCGAAGCGGCACTTCGTCCGCGCCCTCGGTGTGGCTCACGATCCGCGCTGCGTTGGAGCGCGGATAGAGCGAGTACATGTCGAACGCGACCCTGCGCCCGCCGGGCAGCTCGCCGCTCACGAGCGCCGAAGAATAGAAGTTGAACGTCGCGACCCCGCCGCGCACCGTGAACAGCTCCTTAAGGAAGCAGAGGAATCCGCGCGGACCGTTCGCCGTGCAGCAGTCGGTGTGCATGTAGCAGTGATGCTGCCCGTGGTAGCGGCTACCGGAGAGCGGCGTGTAGCCGGCGAACTCGGAGCCGTCCGCCTTCATCGCCCCAAGATACGCGTTGTAGAACGTCCGCTCCAGCTGGTCCGCCCACTTCGGGTCGTCAGTAACCTCGAGCAGCTTCTCGCAGAACCGCATCCACGTCGTAGTCACGCACGTCTCCTGGAGCCTGAGGTACGGCAGGTGCTGCTTCCTCGCGCCGTGGAACCACGCCTCGGAACAGGCGCAGCCGCCCGCAAGGTTGATTTCCTCTCTGACAATGTCCTCTGCGGTCATGACTGCGGCGCGAAGGATGTCATCGGGAGGGATTGGACATGAGACGCTAGACGAGAGACAAGACAACGAGGAGCCTTGGTAGGGCGGTTTCGACGAAACCGCCGCAAACGGCGGCATCATCGATGCCGCCCTACCGGAAATCGCCTCACAATACTCGAGCAGTCCCTGGTAGCAGCTCATCATCTCGTACGACTTCCAGCGGTTGTGCTTCATCACATATCTGCCGTGCGATTCCGCCTTGTTGCCGTACCCGTTGCGGTCTGCGACGGACACGCCCTTGAGGGCCAGGTCTATCAGGCGCGGACCCGACTCCGGCCCGGACATGCCCTTCACGATGTACGCGGCGAAATCGAGGTACTTCCGCGCGGCATCCCCGCCTTCCTTCGCGGCGACTCGCCTGTAGAGCCACACGACGGGCTCGAGAATCGACGAGCTCGCGTATCCCGACCAGTTGCCGGTCTGCCACAGCTCGCGGCCGCGCCTCCCGTTCGGCCCGATCTCGGCGATCACGTAGTCGCAGAGCCTCTTCGCCGCGTCAAGGGCGCGGCCGGCCTTTTGGCGCGAGACGTCAGACGAGAGACGCGCGGCGTAGTCGTAGTAGTGGAGGAGCCCCATCAGCGTGTACTTCATGCCCCAGACGTCCCACCCCTCTCCGCAGCGGAGCTCATCGGGGTAGTTGCCGATGTAGCCGTTCGGCTCCTGAGAGGCAAGAATGCGGTCTATGCCGCGCTCTATCCTGGAACAAAGCTCCTCCGCAACCTTACACTTTACACTCTCAACTTTACACTTGCCGTCCGTCGCGTACCACAGGTACGGGACGGCGGAGTGCATCCACTTGCCCCAGAACTCCGTCTGCCACCACCCCCTGCGCTCGGTCTTCTCCATGAACGGCGCCGTTACGTAGTCCGCGTCGGTTCCGGCCACGTGGCGCTCGATCATCGCGTCCAGGCGCTCTCCGAGATACCCCTTGAGCCGCACGCTCCCGATATTGCCGATGGAATCGGCCAATGCTCCGCCCGCCGCTACGCCCGCGGCAAGTGCAATCGCACAAGCTTGCTTCATCATCATCTTGTTCATTTCGCCTTCCTGTTCTTTACTCGGTTGAAACCGTCCAGCAGCGCTCGCTTGCGCGGATTGTCCGGGGAGAGGCGCACTCAAAGACACCCCCCCGCTCCACCGCCATCTTGTAGGCGGGCAGCGTGTTCTCCGGTGCGTTGGCTGGTTCGCCGCGGTGCGCGATCAGCGTGTCGTAGCCGACGGTTGGCTGCGCTGCGACGCACGCTGCCGCCAAGACATGAAGGCACAAGCAGCAGACAGTAAGTTTCGTTTTCGTCACCATGGCCACCATCTTCTCCTTTTGCAGGTATTATACCATATATCTGCGCGCCGGCAGCGGGCAGACCGCTTCCTTGCTCAAAGACTTTAATTGCCAACATGGATTATACGGCAGCAACACATGATGACCCATGACTGAACACATCCTAAAAACACACTCACGTCCCAGAGCTGCTGCCTTTCATTGCATTTTCCATGATTCACAATTCGTATGTCCTTGCCTGGACTCGCCTTTGGTGGGCTAGATGGGCGTCGTTCGTGATGACCTCGCAGTCATTGACAAGCGCGGTTGCCGCGATGACGGCATCGGGGAGTTTCAAGCCACAATCAATCCGCATGGCAACTGTCTCCTGAATCAGCGCGGCATCTGATGCCGTCAGATCGAATACGGTCAAATCCTCAAGAAGTTCATAAAAGGCGCTTTTCTCGTCCTCTGTAAGGTCGGGATAAGACAGAAACTCAAGTTTGCTTATGACGCTTATCGCGAGAAAATCGGAGTTCTCCACCATCTTGCGGAGGGACGGGTTGCCGACGAGAAGCTGGATGACGGCATTGGTGTCGAGGAGATAACGCTTACCATTCATCGCGGATGCGCCTCTGGAAAGCCACTGGATCCTCTCGCAGTTTCAGACGGCCCGCCACACGCGAGAAGTCGTAACGGCGCAGCCTTGCGCCGCCGCCCCCGGCAGGCGCGGCGGCTTTCTGAGACAGCAGAAAACGAACGAACAGAACGACCATGTTCTGCTGCGTTTCGTCAAGTCGCTCAATCTCTTTCTCTAACACCGCGTATGGCATTTTCGTCCTCGTTCTTTGTTCACGGGCATGACATCCTCAAGGAAAGCGTTGCACATTATACAATGTTTGGCGGTTTTGCACAAGTGCGCCGCGAAAGCGCGTGCCTTGACGATCGTTGCTTCGTTCCTCCCTTTACCTGTGACCCCTGCGCCAGTCGCGCATTGTCACGCCGAAGCGAGAGCGGAAGAGCCGCTTCAGGTGCGCCTCGTCGTTGAAGCCACACATCTCCCCGATCCTGCCTATGGGCGTAGCGGTCTCCGAGAGCATTTTGCAGACGCATTCCAGCCGGCTGGCCTGGAGCGCCTCCCTGACCGTCGTCCCCGCGATCTCCTTGAAGCGCTTCTGCAGAAGCCGCAGCGAGGCCCCTGACGCCTTGGCCACGTCCTCCACCGATATGCCGGAGGTGGCGTACGTTCCGATGAAGTCCTTCGCGCGGACGATCATCCGCCCGGCGTCGTTCGGATCGCTCGTCGAAACGCGTTCCACTACGCCGTGCACTCCGAACGTGCGCCGCGGAAGGCTGCGCTTCCGCCCACGAATCAGTTCCACCAGGGTCTCCGCCGCGAGATATCCGCCGCGCTCGAAGTCCGGGACGATGGACGAAAGCGTCGGCACCGTCTGGCGGCAGATGAACTCCTCGTCGTCGACGCCTATCACCATCAGCTGTTCTGGAATGGAGACATCCGCGACCCGGCATGCGTCCAGAACCTCCTTGGCGCGCGCGTCGTTGGCGACAAACAGGCCGCATGGCTTCGGAAGGGATGCCACCCACTCCGCAAGCGAGGCAAGTTCCTGCTGGATGTTAGTCCTTGCGCCGGCCGGCGGCACGAACGCCGAGAACGTTCCGCCCGCAGACATCGAGAGCTCCTCGAACGCGTCGCACCTTTCGCGTGACCACTCTTCGCACATCCTCGTGCCGACGAACGCGAAGTTCGCGAGCCTCTTGCCGGTGAAAAGCCTCATGGCGGCCATGGCGACGGCGTTGTTGTCGCAGTAGATCGATGCATGGCGAACCGACACTGCGGGCGACGCGACGGTGTTCACGAAGAGCACCGCAGAGCAACCTACGTTGACGGCGGCGCGGATGGTCTTGTCGTCCGACGAACCGACGATCAGCCCGTCCGGGCGCCAGGCGCGGAATTCCCCCATCCGGCGGCGCGGAGTTCCCTCGCCGTAGAGCTGCACCTCAACGTCGGGATGCGTCGCGGCGTAGTGCAGAAAGCCGCCAGACATCTCTCGCGACGCCTTCTGCATCGCATAGAGATGCGCGAGTATCCGTATGTTCCTTCGCTCTGACTTCGCTGCCATTGCGCATAGTATAGCACAATGCGCCGCAGAGTGGCTGCACCTTTCGCAAAACGCAATGTATTATGCGTGTCAAGCCGTGGTTCTTATGCACGGCCATTTGCTATACTACAGTCACACGCACGAAAGATAAAGAGAACCGGCAACAATCCTACTAGTCCGAAGTTCCACGGGGTTGCTGCACGGAGCGCTGCAACCCCGTGGAACTTCGGACTAATGCGCAACAAGGAAGGAAGCGGAAATGGAAACTATGGCGATTCGGCAAGGTGAGTTCGGCGAGCGAACGGTGAGTCGGCGAGATTTCATCAAAGGTTCGGCCTCGATGGTCGCTGTGGCGACGACGATGGGCGGCGTTGCACGCGCGTCCAAAATCTCCGCTGGCGGCGCGATGAGCGGCTACATCGCACCCAGGCTCGAGAATGTGCGAGTGGGCGTTGTGGGCGTCGGCGACCGAGGCAGCTACGCCGTCCGCCGTCTGTGCACTGTGCCGGGTGTCGAGGTCACCGCGTTGTGCGACCTGGTGGAGGAGCGGGCGCTGAAGAGCCAGCAGTGGCTCAAGGACAAGGGGTTCAAGATGCCGAGGGTCTTCACCGGTCCAGAGGGCTACAAACGCCTGTGCGAGTCGGGGCTATGCGACGTAGTCCACAACAACACTGACTGGTCGGGGCATGTGCCGGTGAGTGTCTACGCGATGAAATGCGGACTCCACGCCTGCGTGGAGGTGCCGGGATGTCGCACCGTCGACGAGGGCTGGGAGATGGTGGAGACAAGCGAGTCGACTCGCCGCCACTGCATCATGCTGGAGAACTGTTGCTACGGCGACGACGAGATGCTGGTGATGAACTTGGCGCGGAGGGGCAAGCTCGGCGTGCTCATCCATGGAGAAGGTGGGTATATCCACGACGGTCGTTGGATCGTGTACGGCACCGGCCCGAACGATATCCCTTGGCGTCTCAATGAGAAGCGGCACCGCACGGGCATGCCCTATCCAACCCATGGGCTGGGGCCGATCGCGCTCGCGATGAACATAAACAGAGGAGACCGTTTCGACTATCTTGTCTCCACAGGCTCGGCGTCGCGTGGCTACCAGGAGTTTGCTCGCCAGAAGTACGGAGAGGGTTCTTTTCTCGCCAAGCTTCCGCTTGAGTGTAACGACATGAATGTGACGACCATCCGCACCGTCAAGGGCCGCACCATCATGCTGCAGCAGTACGGGGCGGGGCCCCATCCGTACAGCCGCATGAACAAGCTGGTGGGCACCGGCGGGGTGGTGGGCACCTATCCGCTGCGCGTCGCCTTCGAGAAGCAGCTCGGCGCCGAGGCCAAGGACTGGTATTCCGCCAAGGAACTGGAGGAGTTTCGGCGGGAATGGCAGCATCCGCTGTGGAAGGCGGCCGGCGACATCGCCCGCGCCTCGGGCGGACATGGGGGGATGGACTACCTGATGGACTTGAGGTGGGTGTACTGCCTGCAGCAGGGGCTGCCCGTGGACATGGACGTCTACGATCTCGCATCCTGGAGTGCGATTGTGCAGCTTTCCGAGGAGTCCACCCGCAACCGCTCGAAGTCGATTGACATTCCCGACTTCACCCGCGGCGCCTGGGCAACCACGCCTCCCGTAGGTGACATGACGATAGACGTGGACAAGATCAAGCTCGATCTGAATGCGGTCAGGAAATCCGGCAGGCAGCAGAGCGTGTAGCGCACTGCTGCGTCGCAACATAAATCATGCTAAAGAAAGGACACGCAAGATGAAACGAAAGACGAGGATGGTCAACTTGATGACGATCGCGGCGGTCGCGTCGGCTGTCGCCGCCGAGGTGCCGTTGGAGGACGGCAGGATCGTGATCGACAGTCCCGGCGACTACACCCTCTCGGCCCCGGCCACGGCCACGGAGGTGCGCTTCAACGCCTCCGCGTCGGTTACAGGCGGCTCCACGCTCACGCTCGCCTCCCCCTCTGTCGTCTCCGGGCGCGGCGTGAACGCGGTGTTGCTGACGCCGCTCGCGGGTACGGACGGAATGACTGTAATCAACCGGGCGGCAAGCGCTTCCGGCGTCTATCCCCAGAAGAACTCGCGCACGTTGTTGTGGAGCGGGTTGCCATTCAGTGCAGTGCAGAAGGTGCAGGCCAATATCTGCGGCTATTGGCTGACCGGGTCAGTCACCGAGAAAATCCCCGTCACCCATCTTGTTGCCTATACTGAAACCGTGGCAGACGCGGAGGCGACGGTGGAACTGCAGGCGCAGAGGGCAGACAAAGGCAGGAATTATGCGGTCAAGGTCAAGTTCACCTACGAGGACGGCAACACATTTTGCGAACTCATGTGGGTGAAGTGGGATATTATTGCCCACGGCCGTCTCGGGCAAAGCATGGAGGATGTTGTCGACAAATGGGAGGGGGAGGATGTAGTGCAAACATCCGCGATCCTCAATCCTTCGTCATTCGGCTCCACTACCGTCGGTATCACAGACTTCAAGATCGGGGGCGAGCTGACGGTGAATGGAGAAAGCCTTCCCTCTGGTACGCTTGGCCTCTATGCGGACAATGTGACCTTGGCCTTCGGCGCCAACGCCGCCGTCCCCAACCTTATCACCGGGGTGGTGGAGAAGCTGACGTTCAAGGGTCCCGGCACCGGCACACGGCCTACGGTCACGGTCGGTGAAAATCTGACCACGCGCAACACGCTGAAGGGGCAGATAGTCCTGGACGGCGTGGCGGCGAAGGTCATGTATCAGTTTATGCCTGACAATGCGGATTTGATACTCACCAACGATGCTACCTTTACGACTGGTTCATATACCTACAATAATAAAGTGCTGCCGAAGAATACGCAGGCGACCATCCACTCTGGCTGCAAGATGACGCTTGGCGTAGGCTGGACAGTAGGCGATGAGGCCAAGGTGGTCGTCGACGGCGGAGAGCTGTCGCTTCGTGCGTATGAATACCTCAATCACCTCGTCGTGGGGAATGGCGGCAGTGTGTCCGGCTCCGACTACTATGCAGCCGGTTACACGGCCGCCTCAAAGTGCGAGCTCATCACCTTTGGCGCCGGCGTCTGCGTGATCGAGCCGGTCATCCGGGCTAGCGGCAATACGACGAACGGTGACGTTGAATACCTCTTCGATACCGCCGCAGACCTGCGCCTTCTAGGAGGACTAGGACATTATGGCTCGGGTTCCATCTTCCCGAAGTGGGTGAAGCGCGGACAGGCGACGCTCTCCATTGAGGGAACGGGGCATTGGTCGACGACTCAATCGACGATAGGCACCTTCAAAGTTGAGGAAGGAACCGTGGCACTCGGCTGCAACGACGCCTTTTCGCGCACCAACGCCTTGACTCTGGCGGGGGGCACGCTCGACGTCGGGGCATTCACGAACCGCCTGGGGACGCTGACGCTGGCGGCTGACTCCACGATCGCCGTGGGGAATGGGTGCTTGACCTTCAGCGACTCCTCCGCCGTCGGATGGGACGTTGATGCGAAGCTGAATGTGGTCGGTGAAACCAAGGAGCTGGCCCCTGGCCATCTGCGCTTTCTCGGTGCTGGTCTTACCGAGACGCAGCTCAAGGCTTTTCGTTACAATGGCAGGCGGCGTATTATGTCTATCGATGCCAGCGGGTGGGTGACCTCGGCTAACCCGGGCTTTGTCCTGACCTATAGGTGATCGAGATGCCGAATACGGAAGGAAATTTTGACAGACGTTCGTTCCTGAAGGGCTCGGTTGCTTTCGCGACGGCGGCAGCGCATTGGCGTACGTGGGCGGCGGCGGAAGGTCTCCCTGCATACTACGCCGAACATCTCGCGGCGGTGGAGTCGAAGGTAAAGGCCAGGCTCGGAGACTGCCCCAGCTCGTTCTTCTTCCTCACCGACCCCCACGTTAAATGGAATCGCAAGATGTCCGGGCGCATCGTCGCTGAACTCATCCGACGCACTGGCATCAGGATTGTGCTCTGCGGCGGCGATCTCGTCGAGGCGTTCGGCGCGGACTATCCGACGGACAAAGGCGCAATCGACTATGCTATTTCCGTTTATCGCGAACATTGGGTGCGGCCGATCCGCTCGGCTGGAGGACGGCTCTACACCGCCAAGGGCAACCACGACTTCACCGTGCGGCATGCACCAGGCGCGGATGCGAAATCCGCTACCGGCTACACGATGGACGGGCTCGCGGCGCGGAAGTTTATTCGCGACGAATTCACAGAGGGTGGAATCGTCTCCAATGCGGACGATCCCTCGGCTTGCTACTACTACTTCGACGACACTGCGGCGAAGACGCGTTTCATCGTCGCGGACACGACGGACAGCGAGGCGCCCGGTATGACTGCGTGGGGTGTTCGCAGCGGCATGCACGATTCGCAGCTCCGCTGGCTTGCGGAGCGGGCGCTCGGCACGACACCCGCCGGATATGGAATCGTCGCGATGCACCACATCCCCTGCATGGGTGTGGTTGGCAAGGACGAGGATGCGAAGCGGTTCACGCCATGGCGGACGATGCTTGAGGCGTATCAGGCGCGCAAGCCATGGTCGAGCGGTGGACTCGCGTACGACTTTTCGAACGTCGTGGGGCGCATCATCCTCGACTTGACCGGGCACCACCATTCCGAGCGTCAGACTTTCAGTGAGGGCATTCTCCATCTGACCGAACCCTGCGATGCGGCCTACGACGACTACATCTACGGATCGAAACCGTGGTGCGGAGATCTCCCCCGCAAGGAAAAGGGCACGATCTACGAACAGACGCTCAGCGTTGTGCAGGTGGATGCGGTTCGGCGGCTTGTTTATGTCACGCGCATCGGCGGCGGACAGGATCGCGTGATTCACCTGGATCCGGTCGCAGTTCGCGTCGGCGCGACGCATCGCTTTGCCGCCACCCGTTTCGTCGGATCCGTCTCCTTCGCTTGCTACGACTGCGACCGCGCGGCTTCGAAGCCGATTCCCGGACGCCCATACGCTCGGCTATTGGAATACAGGAACGACGTCGCTTCGATTTCGTCGGACGGAACGCTGACGGCGTTCAGGCCGGGCACTTCACTGGTCGTGGCGCGAAACGCCGCGCTAGACAAGGAGATATTCCCCGTAACAGTGTATGACGTCAAGACAAAAAGTGGTAGGGCATGAACATAAGGGAATTGGCTTTGTTGCTGATTGCTATGCCGTGCGCGGCTTCCGTGGAGGTCGCCGGGAGGATGTGGGACTTTGGCGAGGGGGTGTCGGTGTCTGGCACGGTCGCGACCGTCAGCACTGTCGGCGCCTCTGTAAAGAGCGCCTCGCTGACTACCAGGATAGATGTTTCGCCGTATCTTAAGGACGGCATCGAATGGCAAATTCGCGTCTGCGGACGCGGTGTAGAGAAGCCATCGAAGCCGTATCTCGGCGTCAAGGCGATGCTTGTCTACGAAGACGCTTCGGGGAAGCGTCAGTATCCCGGTCCCATCGGCAAGACGGGCGACTTCGGATGGCTCGTCGCAAGGTACCGTACGGCGTTTGGAAGTGGCATTCGCGGAAACGAGGCGACGCTTGTCCTTGGTCTTCAGAATGCCGAGGGCGAGGTGTCGTACGATCTCGCGTCCCTGACAGTCATGCCGATGAAAGTGCCGCTGGAGGCAGTCGACGTGGCGCGTAAATGCGAATATACGCCGCGCATCGCCGGCCTTCCGGCGCTGCGCGGCGTGATGTCGCCATCGCGTCCTATGACCGAGGACGACTTCGCCAAACTGAGGAACTGGGGCGTGAAGCTGCTTCGGTACCAGATGAACCGGTTCTGGAACCTTCACGACGCGAACCGTGACCTCGCCGACTACGACAAGTGGCTCGGCTCCAAGCTCGATCATCTCGAAGCCGTTGTCCTGCCGTTGGCGGCAAAGTATGGAATCCAGGTCGCGATCGACCTTCACATGCCGCCGGGCGGGAGGGCATACGACGGAGAAATGAACATGTTCTATGAGCCGGAGTACGCCGAGCATTTCGTTGGCTGGTGGCGGAAGATCGCTTGGCGATTCCGCGCCAATTCCACTATCTACGGCTACGACATAGTGAACGAGCCACAGCAGACTTACAATCCTGTGGGCGGCATGGGCTGGCTGGGCCTCCAGGTAAAGGCGGCAAGGGCGATTCGCGAAATAGACCCTTCGACGCCAATCATAATCGAATCGAACAACTGGGACTCGCCTGCCGCGTTTGCGGAGATGCCGGCACTTGACATGAAGGACGTCATATACGAAGTGCACCTCTATTCGCCGATGGAGTTTACTCACCAGGGCGTAGATCGTCCGCATGTGCCGACGCACTGGCCTGACGCCGACAAGGGCTGGAGCCGCGATCATCTTCGCCGTGTCCTTGCGCCTGTTCTGGAATTCCAGCGCAGGCATGGCGCGCGGATATACGTCGGCGAGTTTTCGGCCATAGCGTGGGCACCGGGAGCGGAGCGGTACCTGAAAGACTGCATCGAGCTCTTCGACGAATACGGCTGGGACTGGTGCTACCATGCGTTCAACGAATGGTGCGGATGGAACGTGGAGTACGCTGGCGACTCGCTGAATACGTTGCGTCGCGTCGGAGACACCCCTCGCAAGCGAGTCCTCGTCGAAGGACTACACGGCGGAGGCCGATAGCCATCGCAAAACTACCTGAGGCGTATCGTCAGCCCCGTGCTCTCACGGACCTTGACCCAGATTCCCGTAGCGTCGCGGCGGAGGGACACGATGTAGTCGCCTACGACAGCCGTCTTTGCCGAAGAGCCGTTCAGCGTAACGGTCCAGCCGACCAGCTTCTCGCCGCCGGAAGTGAAGGTGTAGGCGAACGTCACCGTGTTGGAGACATTGCCGACCTTGACATTGACGTTCGTCGAGAGGAACATGCCGCCGTTGAAGTCCGCATCGTCCACCACGAGGTTGCCGTCCCCGACGGCAGATGCGGAATTGAACCAGCTCCATGTGCAACTTTCCTTCCTCTCGTCTTTCTGCCCGGCCACGGCGTTTTTTTGCTATAATACTCAAAACAGATTTCCCAAGGAGAACCGCTGTGACAATCCTGATCGGAACCGACGCATATTCACCGTTCCGCCTCGACGCGCTGCGCGAGGCGATAGCGAAGCTGGCCCCGAAGCTCGGGCCCGTGTCGATAGACGCGAAATGGGTCTACGCCATCCAGCCGCGCGGCGACGAGGTCGACGCCGCCGACCTCGCCCGCGCCGCCACCCTGCTGAACGCCGCGGGCGACTGCGACAAGGCCGACTTCTTCGTGACGCCGCGCAAGGGCACGATCTCGCCGTGGAGCTCGAAGGCGACCGACATCTTCCGCAACTGCGGGCTCGCCTCCGTCGCGCGCGTCGAGCGCGGCATCCGCTTCCGCGTCTCCCCCGCCCTTCCCGAGGCCGCGTTCGCCGCGCTCTTCGACAGGATGACGGAGGGCGTCTACGCCGACATATCCGACATCTTCGAGGAGGGCACGCCGCGGCCCGGCCGCACGTACGACGTGCTGTCGAAGGGCGTGGAGGCGATCCGCGAGGCAAACGAGGAGATCGGCCTCGCCATCTCGGAGCAGGAGATGCAGTACCTCGCCGACAGCTTCGCGAAGGCCGGGCGCAACCCGACCGACACCGAGCTCGTCATGTTCGGCCAGGTCAACTCCGAGCACTGCCGCCACAAGATATTCGGCGCCGAGTTCGTGATCGACGGCAGGCGCCAGCCGAAGTCGCTCTTCGAGATGATCAAGAACACGCACAAGCGGCGTCCGAAGGACACGCTCTCGGCCTACAAGGACAACTCGGCCGTCGTGACGGGCTTCCCCACTCGCGTGTTCGCCATCGACCCCAGGACGAACGCCTACGGCTTCCGCAACGACCAGCTCGACCAGCTGATGAAGGTCGAGACCCACAACCACCCGACGGCCATCTCGCCGTACCCCGGCGCGGCCACCGGCGTCGGCGGCGAGATACGCGACGAGGCGGCGACGGGGCAGGGCTCGCGCACGGTCGCCGGCATCTGCGGCTTCATGGTGTCGAACCTGCGCATCCCCGGCTACCCGCAGCCGTGGGAGCGGCTCTACGCCGACTTCCCGACGCGCCTGGCGACGCCGCTGCAGATCATGACCGAGGGTCCCATCGGCGGCGCGGCGTTCGGCAACGAGTTCGGCCGCCCGCAGCTCTGCGGCTTCTTCCGCACGTACGAGGGAGAGATCGCCGGCGAACTTCGCGGCTACCACAAGCCGATCATGCTCGCGGGCGGTATGGGCGTCATCCGCCGCAGCCAGGTGCAGAAGAAGCCCGTCCCGAAAGGCGCGCTGATCGTGCAGATCGGCGGCCCCGCCATGCGCATCGGCCTCGGCGGCGGCGCCGCGTCGTCCATGATGACCGGCACCAACTCCGAGGCCCTCGACTTCAACAGCGTGCAGCGCGGCAATGCGGAGATGCAGCGCCGCTGCCAGGGAGTCATCGACGCCTGCACGTTCCTCGGCAGGCGCAACCCGATACTGGCCATCCACGACATCGGCGCCGGCGGACTCTCCAACGGCTGCCCCGAGCTCGTGGAGGCCACCGGCGGTCGCTTCGAGCTTCGCAAGGTCCACAACGAAGAGCCGTCCATGAACCCGATGGAGATCTGGTGCTGCGAGGCGCAGGAGCGCTACGTCCTCGCGCTTAAGCCGTCCGCGCGGGAGACCTTCGAGAGGCTGTGCGCACGCGAGCGCTGCCCCGTCGCGTTCATCGGCGTCGCCACGGGGGACGGGCGGCTCGTCCTGGAGGACGAGCACTTCGGCGACAGGCCGATCGACATGGACATCAAGGTGCTCCTCGGCAAGCCGCCGCGCATGGTCCGCAAGGTGAAGCGCACGAGGAAGGTCCGCATCCCGACGAACTTCGAGGGAGTCCGCCCGCTGGACGCGCTGACGCGCATACTGCACCTCCCGGCGGTGGCGGACAAGACGTTCCTCGTCACCATCACCGACCGCACCGTCACGGGGCGCGTCGCACGCGACCAGATGGTCGGCCGCTACCAGCTGCCTGCCGCAGACTGCGCCGTCACGACGATGGGCTACGAGACGAACCAGGGCCAGGCGATGGCGACCGGCGAACGCTCCCCGGTCGCCCTTCTCGACGGCCCCGCGTCGGGGCGCATGGCCATTGCCGAGGCGCTCACCAACATCGCGGCGGCCGACGTCGGCGACATTTCCCAGATTCGACTCTCCGCGAACTGGATGGCGCCGTGCGGCGACCCCGGCGAGGACGCCGTCCTCTACGACACGGTCAGGGAGGTCGGCCTCGAATTCTGCCCGAAGCTCGGCGTGTCGATCCCAGTAGGCAAGGACAGCTGCTCGATGCACACGACGTGGACGGACTCGCGGGGCGACGCCAAGAAGCAGGTCGCGCCGCTCTCGCTCGTCGTCAGCTCCTTCGCGCCGGTGAACGACGTGCGCCTCACGCTCACGCCCGACCTGAAGCCGGACGGCAAGGACGAGGTCTCCACGCTCGTCTACGTGAACCTCGGCAGGGCCGGCGAAGCCCCGCTGGGCGCGACCGCCCTCGCGCAGGTCTACGGGCAGCTAGGCAACACCCACGCCGACGTGGACGCCGCGCCCCTGAAGAGGTTCTTCAACGCCATGCAGAAGATCGTGCGCGGCAGGCTCGCGCGCGCCTACCACGACCGCTCCGATGGCGGAATCGCCGTCACGCTCGCCGAGATGGCGATTACCGGCGGACGAGGCCTCGTCGCGGCGCTGCCGGACGGCGACGCGCTCGAGCAGCTCTTCAACGAGCAGCCGGGCGCCGTGCTGCAGGTGACGGACAGCCTGAACACAGACCCGAAGAAGACAAACCTCCAGAAAGTCCTGGGCATATTCAAGGCCGCGCGCGTCGAGACATGGGTCATCGGCTCGGCCCTGCACGGGTCGCGCGAATTCAAGATCAGGGTCGGCCAGCGCCTTGCGATAAAGACGGACATCACGTACCTGCGCCGATGCTGGAGCGAGACTACCTACCGCATGCAGGCGCTCAGAGACAACCCGGTCTGCGCCAGGGAGGAGTACGACAACGCCCTCGACGAGGCGGATCCCGGGTTGAGATTCAGGCTGACCTTCGACCCAGAGGGGAATGGACAAGAGACTAGAGACCGGAGACGGGAGGGCATTTCGCGTCTCGCGTCCCGCGTCTCGCGCCAGCAGCCTCTCATGGCGATACTCCGGGAACAGGGCGTCAACGGCCACATAGAGATGGCGGCGGCCTTCGCCAAGGCCGGCTTCGACTGCCGCGACGTCCACATGTCGGACCTCATCGCGGGACGCGTCGACCTCGCCGACTTCAAGGGGCTCGTTGCGTGCGGCGGATTCAGCTACGGCGACGTGCTCGGCGCGGGATCCGGCTGGGCGCGGTCAATCCTCTACAACGACAGGCTGCGGGAGATGTTCGCCGCGTTCTTCGCACGGCCCGACACGTTTTCGCTGGGCGTCTGCAACGGCTGCCAGATGATGTCGCAGCTAAAGGACATCATACCGGGGGCCGGCAACTGGCCGGCGTTCGTGCGCAACCTCTCGGAGCAGTTCGAGGCGCGCCTGGCGACGATAGAGATCGAGCCGTCGCCGTCGATATTCTTCACGGGAATGGACGGCTCCCGACTCCCCATCGCTGTCGCGCACGGCGAAGGCCGCGTCTGGACCAAGGGCTTCACGCCGTCGATATGCGCCGCCCACTTCGTAGACGGCCGCGGACAGGCCACGACGCGTTACCCGTACAATCCGAACGGCTCCATCGGCGGGCAGACGGCGTTCACCACCGAGGACGGACGGGCGACGATCATGATGCCGCACCCCGAGCGCGGATTCCGCGCCTGCCAGCTCAGCTACAACGACGGCTCGTTCCGCGAGAACGGACCGTGGATGCGCATGTTCCAGAACGCCTACGCATTCGCCACCCGGGGCTGAACTGCAGAGGATGTCGTCTTGTAGGGGATTGGCGCTCCTGGGCTGCGCAAGCCTGCCGCTACTCGCTAGCGGCGGGCTCCTCATGCCGGATCTCGATCTGAAGTTCAGGAACGAGTTCCAGACAGCGTATGTGTCGACCTCCTCGGGCTCGCCCGGCGAGACGCGGCCGGTGCTGTGCCAGACGTTCAGCGGCTACTACAAACTCGGAGAATGGGGGCGGATAGGCGGCTACGCATGGACCCGCAGCGCCCTCACGGGGCAGAGGGACGAATACCGCCGCCGCGCCTTCGAATGCTTCGAGTACGGCGCCGAATACGACTATACATGGCACTTCACCCGCGACCTCGGGCTGTACTCCTACATAGACCACATCTGGAGTCCGAGCCCGGGATGGTACGAGCACAGCTCGACGTACCACGGCGTCCTCATAGAGCAGGCACTGGAGAACCCGTTCATAACGCCGTACTACAAGATGCTCGCCGGATACTACCCGCACCAGTCCGAAGTATTCAAGTTCGGTCTCAGGCATCCCCTTTCCGTCTTCGAGAAGAAGCTGTCGCTCACGCCGTACGCCGAGCTCATAAGCTTCGACAGGCGCCGCTACAAGATGAAGTACGGCGACGACCCGACGGAAAGGTACTGCTGCCTGCGTCCGGTGGCCACGGAGTTCGGAGTCGTCGCCCTGTACCGCATAGCCGAGCACATCGCCACGAGAATCCGGCTCCGCAACTGGAACCTCGTCGAACACGCCGCGCGCATACACGAGCGCAACAGGGACGTCTCCTGGGCCGTCTGCTGGCTGCCGGTCTTCACGGCCAGCATTGACATAACGTTCTGACGCGTCGGCAAGACGCTCCGTCCCGTTCTCAAGCCATCGCACCAGTCCCGCTCGCGGAACATCAATTGACGCCTCTGGATTCCTGCAAATGGCTGTAAAGCCATTTGGGGTCGCGGCGATTGTCGAGAACGCCGTAGACCCTTGCCTCCCTATCCTCTATTTCGTAGTATATGGAATGAATAAGGGAATCGGCGTGAAAGTGCGCGGTAAAAGCCGAAGCGCTTGTTGTGGATTCCGGCGTAAAGGGCAAGAGATTCGATTTCTCCATAAAGCGTATCGCTAAAATAGTCACCCACGCCGGGTTCTTGGTTTTCGTAGAACCAATAGCCGTCAAGGATGTCGTTGTGGGCAGAATCAAGGATCCTAACGCGCATGAACTTCCTCGTACAGGCGACGCTTGGATTCAGCAACCGACATGAAGCCTTCTTCGCCCGCCACAACACGGCGGCGGCGTTCAGCAAGGATGTCGCCGTGCCAAGCCGGAGGCTCTGGCTCTGCGCTAGCCGTCATCGCCGCCCAAAGATACTCCATCGTCTTGATGCGTTCGTCAGCCGTCATTCTGTCTATCGCTTCCATCACTGCTGGCATGGTTTACCCCCTTTCTTTCAACACCACATATTATACCACATATCGGCACGTTCATGCGAACGAGACGCCGGCCAAAGATTTGTTATTGGCAAACCGAAGCGAGGTATTCCAACCTGTCGGCCACATACACCATGCAGTTGACCCAATCGCTGCCCTTGCGCGAGTCGAAGTAGGTTGGAATCGTGCCGTCCCCGCGTTGGTGCCGCGTGATGTTGTCGGCGAGAGCCTTGGACTTCTCGAGATAGAGTCTGTTTCCCGTCGCCTTGTACGCCGCAGCGAACCCACCGATCATGTCGCCCATCGATGCGTCAATCGGCGTGTAGTAGGCGTACTGCTCCAGCGCGGTCGGCGTCTTCCAGTTCTTCCAGTCCATGTTGTGGATCGGGTCGCTCCACACGACAAACTGGTCTTCGCACCAGTCCACCATCTCGCAGGCCTCGGCGTTGCGCCCCATTGCGAAGAGTCGGATGGCGGCATCAATGGCAGTGCCCTTCTGGAGGTTCATGTACGGCGGCATCGGGTCTATGTCCTCGAACTGCCCGTCCCAGTTCCACGTCTTCGCCGGACCATCCAGCACGTATGCGAAAGCACGGTCGCGCGCCGCCGCGAACGCCTTGTCTCCCGTCTCCGCAACAGCTTTGTCGAACATTCCGAGCAGATAGCGGCCCGGCACAAGGCGGTTGGCGCGGACGGGCGAGCCGTCCTTTTCAAACACCTTCAGCGGCCAAGTGCCGTCCTCTCCCTGCAGCTTCAGAAACGTGCGGACGATTGCCAGCGCGTCGGCGCGGTATTTCGCGTAGTGCGTCGAATCCGCAAGATCGAAGTATGCGTTTGCCGCGTGGACTGGATAAAGCAGCATATTCTGCCCCGCGTACCTCACCGCCTCAACGCGCCGGTCGCCCCAGTACGTTGGCGGTAAGTGCGCAAGCGGCGCACCTTCGGGCTGGCTGTGCGCAATGAGCCAGTCGGCCATCTTGCGGGAAATGGCGAGAGCGTCCGCCGCGTCCCTAGGCTCGGCCCTGGCGTGACGGCAGAGTGCGCGGATCATCGAACTGAGGACTTTCGCAGGATAGCAGTAGAGATCGTAGCCCTTGGGCGGGTCGTCGCTCGTCTTCCATCCCTGCACCTGGGGCATGTTGTACACCGCCGCATAGACCCTGCGAGCCGCGTCGCGGTAGCCGCGCGCGCCTTTCGGGTACGGGCCATGGAAGACGGCGGCGCGGTAGAACTTGCGTTCACCGCAGCCATCGGCCTTCAGCGAGTAGTACCCAGGCGCGAGTGAATCCCAGAGGTCGGCGGGGATGGGCATCCACGGCTTTGCCCCAGTCCACGAAACCGCGTCTCCCTTGTCCCCGGCCAGCGTGAAGCGATATCCCTTCGCGCCAGGCACTTCCTTGAAGTCGAACGCTGGCGGATGCATGAACGCCTTTGAATGGGCGTTCCAGAACGGACGCACCCCGGGCGTCCCGGCGCGGACGGGAGACTTGGCCCGTTCCCGCGCGGCGGCGTTCAGCTGCGCCCAGTCCGCATCACCGCACACCGCAGACGCCGAAAGCGCGAATGCTACCGACAGCACGATCACCATGTTTTCCGTATTCACTTCGCCTCCTTTCAACCGTTGCCTTCGATCATCTATTGAACTACGAGAACGAAGCCGTCCTCCTGCCAGGCCTGTTTCCTGAATGTCAAGCGAGGTGCAAAGCAATTCATGACGTTTTCCCGCGAATATACGCTGCCGTTCGCCACATGATCCGGGTCGTCGATGTAGAAGTGAACGGTAATCGCATTCTGCCCGGCTGCCAAGGCCTGTCTCACGACATCCGTCACATCCACGGTAACAACTCTGTCATTCGCCGGATCGATGTCAACGGTCGCGAATACTCCGGCTGCATCAGGCGCCGTGCCTCCTCCCTGACTGCCCAAGACATCGTTCCAGCGCAAGGCCGAAACATCGGACCAGCTTGAATCGGCAACCGTGCGGAAGCACATGCGCTCGTCCCCGTCAAACGAAGCTCCCGTGCCGACAAACTCAACCGACAGTTCGGCATGGTAGTCCTCGAACGGGACTTGTGAAAGGTCAAATCGTGCCAAGCCTTCACGCGTCACGTTGTCTCCAGACTTCCCATCCTTCAGGATTATCGAGGCAGCACTGCCGTTTCGCTCTGAAGGCGAAGCGTCCCTGATGTAGGTGTCCGCAATCGCCATCTGGCTAACAGACGCTGCCAAGGTGTTGGTCTCCACGATTTCGGCAACCTGGCCATTGGGCAAGTGCGCCACAACGGCATATACGAGCGGCACGGAGGATGTCCGCTTGTCAACTACAGTCGTGGCTGTTACATCGGAAGCCAGAGTCTTCGTCCGTCCAGTCGCCAGATTCGTCCGGACGACTGTATAGGTCGTGCCTGTCGGCCCTGCGTTCCAGCTAAGGACGGCAGCCGGCTTCCCATAGGTCGTAAAGTCGGGTGTGATTGTCAGGCCATTCCCAAAACCTTCCGGAACGGGATAGTAGAGTTGCGGAGGCGTCGAGCCGTTCAATCCGCTGAAAAAGCGAAATGGAGACGAAGCTGCTTCGCTTCCAGTCACCTGGAAAGTAACAAATTTGCCAGCCTTGACAGCCGCACGGACCATTTCCGTGACGTCAAAATCCATATACGGTCGGACGTTGGCATCAGGAACATTATACTGGATCCTCCCGAATTCGTTCGTCTGCGACGCATCAGGAATCGGCGAAACAAGTTCAATTCCAGGAATCGGTTTGTTCCAGCAGAACTGCTCGGGAGCCCAGCGATCCGTCAAATAGCCGAAGAGCCTCGTCTCACAGGTATTGGCCGTCGGCACGCCTTCTGAATTCGACTCGTCGGCTTTGATGCGCAGCCGGACGAACGGGGCCCTCTCCAGATCCGCAGGATCGAAAAGGATAAACCAGCCGAACGTATTGTCCGCACCGGCACATCCCGCGCGATAGGCCGCCTTTGACGGCAACGGATAGCCTTTGTTCGCGTCGCTCGAATTGCCGGCGCCGCCGTTCTGCAACGCCACGCGCGTTGCGGAACGGCGAACCGCCTCCCGGAAAACAACAGCGGCACTTGCCCTCTCCCCGTCAGCAGTCTTTGCAACGACACGATACCACCAGTCGCCACAACCCGGATAACTTACGTCATATGCCGACGTCGCGGTCACGTCGGCAAGAACGCGGTCATACGGGCCGTCAGGATTCCCCGCCCGTTCAACACAGTAGGCGGACGCCCCCGACAACGCCGTCCAAGAGACCAAAACACCGTCCCGCTGATCGCGCCGGACGCTGACAAGGATGTCTACATCTGACTTTCTATACTTCAGGATGATCTTCGGCCTGTTCTCGGCGTCCGAACAATTCTTTGACCAAGGGATGACGTAGTTATCCTTGGTATAGACCTGCAACGTCAAGTAACCGGAGGAGAAACCCACGCCCGTTTTGACCAGATCGGTTATATCCACTTCATTAACGCCCGCCGTCGCGAAGGCTCCTGCCCGAACCGTGTTCTGCGGCACAGAGTCATTCCATGAATGTGTAAACAAGACATTTTGCGGCCTATTCTGCGATGCCGCGACCGCAGACTCGTCCCAATCGCCGGCATTCACAAGCAAAACGTCGTAGGCAGTTGCCGCGCCATTCGGCTGTCCCGCACCAACAAGGCGCAAGGTCGCCGTCTCCAGCCTGTCTACGGAAACAGGAACGGCATACTTCATGATAAATTCACGGACGCCATTGTTGGCCAAAAGCGCCGTAGTGTCTTGGATTCCATTGTAGGCGATCGTTACATCGTCCGAGACCTCGACGACCGAAGTCTCGTACAGGTCCTCGTCGGCCAGATATGTGACCTCAAGGACGGGCCGAACGTCCGGATCCGAATTGTCCTTCGACGCGAAAACAAGTGGCATGGACTGGTTGCGGCACGGCACATAAACATGCAGCGAAAGCTTTCCGTCCTTGTGCGCGGCATCCCTGACCGCAGACGTAATGTCAGCCGTGCACCATTCCCCGCATCGCACTTCGGAATTTGATATCACGCCGGCATACTGGCTGTCTCCAGGCCCGATCCACGGCGACTGCGCGGATGCGTACGGAACCTCGTGCGTCATGTTGCTCCGGGTCGCAGACAGCTCATTCCACGCCGTGTCGGTCATGACACGCAAAATAACGGGCTTGACATCGGTGTCCTCATGCTGTGTACAGTAGAGGCGAATTCGGGCGCTTGAGATGCCGGACATTCCAGAGACATCGAACCTAATCAGAGCCTCGCGGACCGCGTCTACTATCAAACCGGCGGCGTCGCCGTGCCCTGATGTCGGGGCATAGCCGTTCAGATACGTGTCTGCCTCGGGCGAAAGCGTCCTCGTTTTCGCCTCCGCAACCGTCGAGACGATGGCAACGAGGATTGACATCACCATCGTCTTTGTAATGAGTCTACCCATTTCATACCTCCATTCTGCATTTCTGCATATTAGTCAGTCATAGGAATTCACCGACGATCGACCAACACCCCGGGAAGCGTGAAGAACCGCTTCATGTCCGCCCTGCCGGCTTCCGTCTTCGGGAAGGTCCACTGTCCGTCATAGGTGGTGATCATAGCGCACTTCACTCCCGGCGCCGTCATCACGCGATACAAGACCGAATAAAAATCGTCGACGGCATTAAGCGCCCCCGTCTCGTAGACGCCGCATATCTTGCCGCGTCGCTCCGCTTCCGACGACAACAGCCGCAAACGCCGAACGGCCTCCGCCGTCGTGGCCTCGCTGCTGCCTGTCGCGTCAGCCTGGCCAATCGAATAGTCGTCAAGCCCTATCAGGTCGACATAGTCGTCTCCAGGGTAGCGCGCGAGATAACCGCTCTTGCCGACCTCGCCAAGATCCCTCCAGGTGCGGTCGGGGGAATAGCAGAACAACACATTCTCGGAACCAAGTTCACGCCTCAAAACTTCTACCGTGAATCGGAACGCCGCAATATAGTCTGCTGGCGTCGCCGAGCCCGTCCCCCACCAGAACCAATCTCCGTCGCATTCATGAAAAGGACGGAACACGATCGGTATTCGCTCGCCATTCGGACCGGTGAGCGTGCGGCAAAACGCCGCCACGTCCCTGAGGCACCACTCCCACCAGGCACGGGGATTCGGGAAGGCCCGGGCATTCACCCCGTCAATCCTCCCCGTGCCGCAGAGCGATCCGCTTCCTTCGGCAATCTCGCGCAAAACATACCGATGTTCCATGGGATAGCCTTCAGCCCAGTAGAAATAGCGCATGCCCATGTTGTCGCCATACTTCTTGGATGTCCATCGCGGCGGGATATACGGATTCTGGATATGCCATGTCACCATGGGGATGGAACCATGTTCGGAAAACTCCCGCCTTGCATGGGAAGCAAAGGCCTTCCGCAAATCGTCATACCGCGATTTCGGATACCAGGTGCCGCCAATATCGCGAAACTCGGCAAAATAAAACAAAGGCGTTGCGCCTCCAGATGCATCTCGGATGCGGTCAAATCCGTTTGTCCTCAGCCATTCCGTTCCTGAGGTTGACCATGCGTAGGCGAATGACGAACTTCTACCAAAGGAAAGCAGCCGTTCGCGCAGCGCCTCTGCAGGCGAATTCTCTGCGCACCAGGCCGGCAGCCACATCATGCACACCGCAGCGACCACCAGCACGCGCATTTCTACATTATTCACTTTACGCACTCCTGTTGTTCCTGCAACGATTTCCTCCATGCACTCGCATTATACCAAAACGACTGTTCGTGGCGGTAAGAGCATCAAGCAACATTTAATAGGACAATCCAGCAATACTCACTCCATGACGAACCCTGCGCGCAATGTCCCGGCCGGCTCGGCGTTGAGGATGCGCTTCGGCAGATGTCCTGGGAAATATGCTATACTATGGACCATGCACTTGGCAGAAAAGAGCATTCTCGTACTTGTCTGGGAGCGCGACATCTCGGCGCGCGAGTTCCTGGCGGGATTTGCCCATTATTCCAACAGCCGCTCAGACTGGCACGTTAGTCTTCGGCATGCGACGGATGCGATAATGTCCAACACGGCGCAAGACATCGCCGCCGGAATGTACGACGGAATCGCCATGACGGACACCTTTCTCGCGGCACATCCCGAATTCGGGGAGAATCCCGCGACAGTTGTCACTGTCATCGGCGACATAAAGTCCTGTCCACGTCTTCCGCAAGGCAGGTTCGCCGTCGTGAACATCGACAACATGGAGATCGGACGGCTTGCTGCACATCACCTGATGTCGCTCGGAAAGTTCGCGCATTACGCATTCGTCCCGCCTCTGAAGTCCGATTTGAAGCCTGGGGCATGGGACAGGCAGAGGGCGGACGGTTTCCGACGACGGCTTGCAACAAGCAAGATATCATGTGAAATCTTCGATCACTCCGTTCCGCTGCCGGAATGGTTGCACACCCTGCCCAAGCCGACGGCAATCATGGCCGCATGCGACTACACGGCAGTCGATGTGATGACTGAATGTGCGAAGGCATCTCTTCGCATTCCGCAGGACATCGCAATCCTCGGCGTCGACGACGACGAACTCCTGTGCGAATTTACGCGTCCATCCCTCACCAGCATCCGTCCCAGCCATTTCAAAAGCGGACTTATGGCGGCCCGAGCACTGAACGGACTTTTCCATGTCAAGCGAGGTGCGTCCAGCCGATCAAAGGCCAATATTTGCTCCGGAGCCAGAATCATTGAACGCGAATCCACGCACTACCTCTCTCCGGCCCAGCATCTCGTCCACACGGCCATGGCCTACATCAGGGCCAATGTGTGCAAGCCTATCGACGTCGCCGATGTTGTCTGTCATCTGGGCGTCTCAAGGCGGTTGGCGGACCTCAGGTTTCGCGAATGCCACGGCAAGACCATCCATGAGACAATCATCGAAACCAAGTTAGAGGAACTTGCCACGCGCCTTCTAACATCTAATCGCGCAATAGGCAACATTGCCGCCGCACTCGGCTTCAACGACCTATCCTATGTAGGTCGTCTCTTCCGCAAACGCTATGGTGTTACAATGTCCAACTGGCGAACTGGCCACATGAAGCCCTGACGCCCTAAGCTCCACTCTTATCCGCCGCGCGTTCGCGCCAGCGTTAAGCTACTTTTCACTAAAAAGAGCCTAATTTTCGCCGCCTGCAGTCTTCATTCGCAAGGTCACGGGCCCGAAAAGTCCGCTCTCGTGATTCTTCTTGTCGAACGGACGCATAAACCTGTCGTATGTCCCGTTCGGCTGGAAGTCTCGGAGAATCCGGTCTCTGACGGCATCGTCCCCAACCTGGTTCACCAGCAGGTTGGCAACCGTCACCTCCAGCACGTTGCGGTCCTTCTTCAGCATGACCGGCCATTGGAAGGGACCGAAGAAACGCTCGCCAAGGTCTTTGCCGTTCAGCCGCGCCGACGCACACCACTTCACGTCGCCAAGATCCAGCAGGCACTCCTCGGCCGCGTCGGCATCGAACGCCACACAGTATTCGACTTTTCCGCTGAACGTCCTTCCCAGCACAGCGCGCCAGTCGCCAAGGGCCGTCGGCGCGGCCGCGGCGTCGATATGCCTGACCTTGAACTCCGCATCGCCGACTTCGTGCGAGACAAGCGCCCGAAGGGTCCATCCGGAATCAACGACCCGTCGTCGTCCCTCGTATCTAGGCGGCGGCTTGGCGGCCGGAACGGATCCCGTTACGTAGATTGCCGTCTCGCCCGGGAGAAACGTGCGCACGACTCTTCCGTCGGCGGCGGCAAGCTCGAAACCTTCGCCGTCCGGATCGTAGCGCACGACACGTCCCCTCTCCGGGAACTCGATGAGCGCATCGCGCTCTTCCATCGACTCGTTCATGACGAACCAGATCCGCCGCGCCCCGTCTATGCGCTTGAGGCGCGGACTCGACATCCACGTCCACTATCGTGCCGCCATTCTTCCACACCGGCACCTTCACCATTCTATCATTGCCTTTCTCTTCTGCGCAGAACTAGGCGGTCGACGAACAACCCCTTTTCTGGGTCTGCCACGTCGCCGCCGTACTTGCATGAAACCCACATTTCGTACCAGTTCGGGTCGCTCTCCATCCCGTCGCATTCGACATAGAGGTGCTGAACCCTGAACGAGATCGTATTGTCGCCTATGTACGGCATGCCGACCCAGCCGCCGCGTCCGAGGCGGTCGACGGCGATTCTGTACCAATGCCACTTTCCGTCCGCAACAGGCGTAAAAGGATGCAGATGGTTCGTCTGGAGGTCTTCGTCGAGCATCGAGCAGTTGAAAGGAGGCGCTTTCGGCTCCGGGGGACGCCACCTGTAGGCGACGCCGCCCTCCGGGACGCCGTTGGTGACCATCTCGGACCGCGACTTCGGAACGTACATGTTCCGCCAGTCCACGAAATGCAGCTCGGAGCGCGGCACGGATGCAAGTTCCTGCGGAAGATCGTGGAACTCCAGGTCCATAAGCTCAAGCGTCTTGTCCACATCCGCACGGTCGCGCTCCGCTTCCGACTTGTCAACATACGCAAACGACAAGTCCTCCAGCGCGAACTTCCTGTATTCGCCGCGCACACGCCGATAGGCCGTCTCGCAACCGGGCGTGACCTTGTACTGCCGCATGAGCCACTTAGACACATCTGCAATCGGCGCGGCCATGCGCGCGCGGCACTTGCCCCCTTCGGCCTCTTCGACATACGCATCCTTCACCAGTGAGCAGAACTTCTCCATGTTCTCGGCGCTCCGCCAGGGCCAGACGCCGTTGTGCCAGCATGCGAAGTCCTTCGGCGGATTGTCCCGTATTATCGCGCGGAGGAAGTCTATGGCTCTTTTCATCTTAGCCGCGCCCTTTCCGTAGACGCGGCACCATTTCGAGACCAGCATGTCGACGTCTTGGTCCGGGTTGAAGTACAACTGCGATGCCACGAACATGTTCAGCTCCTGGAACGGCTGACGGTCAAACGACAGCTCTGGTCCCATCCGCGTTATGCCAAGGTCACGGAAAAGCCGGATGTCGGCGGCCATCGCATCGACTGCCACCCATGTTCCGCGGCTCAAATAGTAGTCCCACACCTCGATGTTCCCGGTCAAGGCGCGCCATTCGCGCAGAAGTCCAAGGCTTCTGCTGTTGAACGGATGCGTCAGCGGCAGCATGTCGTCGCATTTCGAGTAGAGGTCGCAGTACCAGATTATGACGTTTGGTTCCGGCACGATGCCGCCCTTCGGCGGAACGTCACTCGAAACATAGGCAAACGTCCTGATCACGACGCCCGGGTACTTCTCGCCCGCCCGCCGCGCAAGGCGGTTGACGAACTCCAACACTAGGCCGGCGTCGCCGCCGTCCTTGTGCCCGCCCCTGCGGTCGTACTTCGCGGCGACATTCCGGCACTCGGGGCAAAGGCAGATGAAGTCGGCGTTGTCCATCTGGGAGAAGTCGTAGACGCATGGCGCATCCGCGCCGAAATCAGCGCGGTCCTTCTCGATCATCGCGCAGAGGCTCTCCCATACGACTTCAAACACCTCTGGATTCGTGAGGCAAAGCTCGCTGCCGCTGTTCGCCTTGAACATGCGACGGCCTTCGGCGTTCATTGAAAAGTACTCCGGGTGGTCCTTGGCGTACTTCTCCGGCGGACAATACGCGAAGAAAGTGTGGTTCGGGTACAAAGACCTCGGATTCGGCAGACGGGAGACCCGCAAGGCCGGCTCCAGTTCGGGGAACCACGTGCGGCACCGCAACCGACGCGTGAACTCGGCCCCGGACGTGGCGCAGGTCCTGGCATATTTCCGTCCCCACAAGTTGAAGTTGCGGACATACATCGCATGCTTGGCCGTAAAATCAATGACGGGAACCTTGCGCTCCGGCGCCACTTCGTACGGATCGTCGCCGGAAACGAGGCAAAACCAGTAGTCGGCGTATCTTTGCAGAAACTCGGCTACTCCGTAGGTGGCGCCCATGCCGGTGTTTGAAAGAATGTACGCCTTTCCCGGTTTTGTCACGATGCGAAATTCGCCGCGCATAAGCCGCGAGGCGTCGAGGCCTTCACCTTTCGCAGCCTGTGTATCGCCAACGTAGACCTGCACACCGGCGCGAAGATTTGCCGACGCCTTTTCCTCCGAGCACAGGCCAACTTCGTGCCCAGACACAAGCGAAAGGGCCTTGGCCAGGTCTTTGGCCGCCGAATACCCCCAGATGTGCGGACGATCCCCCTTGGCGTTCCCTGTCTTGAGGAAGGATTCGGCGTACACGACGCCCGTCACGTCACCGATCTTGAACGCGGCCGCCCCGCTGCGGTCATCGGCAATGCGCTCGCTTGCGGCGAAGCATTGCATTGCGGCACACATCGCCGCTACAATCACACCGGTTGCCACTTTTATGTCCATGAACAGGTCAATCTGATTTGATTTTCTCATGCCAAAGTATATCATAGTCCTGGGGGTTTTTACGGCTCCAGCCTGAATGCGTCTGCATATGCGTCCGCTTCCACCCCGTCAGGCAGACGCAGCAGCAGCCCGCTGTCGGTGCGGTTGAACGGGATCTCCGCGCCAGTAGCCAAGTGGACTACGCGCCTGACGGCCGAACCGTCGAACGCCTTGGGAACCACGGGGCGGACGACATGCCGCTCGCCCTCCTTCCATAGGCGAATCGCGTATGCTTGGCCGTCCTTGCCCCGTGTAAAAGCCCAGCCGGAGACGCGGTACGGCGCAAGGACGCGCGTCCCGTAGATCGCCGCGCCGTTCGCCTTAAGCCACGCGCCCATGGCGTCCATCCTGTCGATGGCGGGCTGCGGCAGGCGTCCGTCCGGCCCCGGGGCCACGTTGAGGGCGAGGTTGCCTCCCTTGGCGACGATGTCGACCAAAAGGTGAATCAGCTCCCGCGGCGACTTGTACGTGTCGTCATAGCGGTAGGAGAAGCCTGTCCCCATCGTTACGCAGCTCTCCCACGGAACCATGAGGGGCTTCTCGGGCACGGTCTGCTCGGGCGTGATGATGTTCTCGGCCATCCCGCCCGCAGTGCGGTCGGCGGCAATCAGCCCAGGCCGGATCTTGCGCGCCTCGGCCACGATGTCCTCGATGTTGATGTCCAGCCCGGCACGTCGCTGCACCTGCCCGCCGTCGAGCCAGAGGCATTCGAACGGACCGTAGTCGCGCACAAGCTCCAGTATCTGGCTGCGGGTGAAGGCGACGAACCGTGCCCATCGCTCGGGGTCCTTCTTGACGTCGTACGACGGCCAGCGTGAAGTCTTCCGGCCGAGGCCGCAGTTGTCCCAGTAGTCCGGATGGTGCCAGTCCGGCTTCGAAAAGTAGCAGGAGATGGCAAGCCCCTCGGCGCGGAAGGCGTCGAAGACGCTCTTCACGATATCGGCGTTCTTGTTCCGTGAGAACGGGCATTCGGGGTTCGTCACCTTGTAGTCGGTGTACTTGGAGTCGAAGAGGCAGAACCCGTCGTGGTGCTTTGTCGTGAAGACGAGATACCTGAATCCGTCCTTCTTCGCCAGCGCCGCCCAGCGTTCCGGCTGGAGCCGCACGGGGTTGAACGACTTCCACATCCCGACATACTGACGCTTCAGCTCCTCGCCTTCCGTCCAGTCGACCAGCGAACGCGACCACGACGCCTCTGCGTCTACGAGAGGCCACGATTCGTGTATCCCCAGCTGCGAGTAGATGCCGAAGTGCATCATCAGCGCAAGCTTCCGGTCGCGGAACTTCTCGATCTCCGCCTTCACCAGGGGATCTGTCACCTCGACGTAGTCTCCGGCATAGTACCCGTGCGTCCCGTCGATGATCTGCGGCTTCTTGGCCCCCCACGAAGGCGCCGCCAACACGGCGGCCGCCGCAAGCACAACCAGTCTTTTCATGTTGCCTTCCATTTTCGCCTCTACCTGACAATCAGAACGACTCCGACGCTGTCCGCGACATCGGTCAGCACGATCCTGCCACGCCGCCGCGGCGGACGAGAGCGAGGGCGGTGGGAACGGATACCGCAAGCGCGAAAAGAACCGCCCCGGCCGCCCCCAAGGCTATCGTGCCCACGGGCAGGACGAAACACGCCGGCAGGCCCCAGTTCGCCATCGCCGCGCGAGTGCCCGCCGTGCAAAGCCAGCCCACGACAGATCCGCCCGCCGTTCCGACCACTACTCCTGCCACGGCGGTTCGCAGCGCCTCAGCAATCAACACGCCGGCAAGCTGAACGCGCGTGGCCCCGACCGCGGACAGCACCGCGAACTCCCTGCGGCGCGAGTCGGCGGACGCCACCAGCACCGCCACGAAACCGAGCGACAGCACCGCCAGGAACACAAAGGGTATCCTTGCCATCGCGCCCACAAGCTCCGCGCCGTGCGAAAGCGTCCCGTCCGCGACCTCGTCTCTCGAGTGCAGCCTCACGGCATTGCCGCGCACCTCCCCCTCGTCGTCCTCGCCATACGCGCCGTCCAGCGCCTCGACAATCTCGCGCTCGACAAGCCGACCTGCGCCGAAGACCCCGTGCTTCGCGAGAAAAGACGGTTCGTAGTCCAGCCAGAGGTGCGTCATCCGCACAAACTCAGACGGACGCGGGTCGCACGCCTGCAACGTGTCAAACGACACGAAAACCGGTCCGTCAGTGTTTACGGGCATGCGGTTGAGCCCGCGCACAAGGCCGCGGCTTGTCACCATGTGCCAGTTCAGGTCTACCACGCCGACGACCTTGAGGCGCATCGTGAGGCCGCCTCCGCAGTCCAGCGGCAGGTCGTCGCCGACGGAAAGCCCGCGCGACTTCGCCATCATGGACGTGACGAGGCAGGCATCCCCCTCGCGCATCGCCTTCTCGGCCTCCGCGCGATCGCCCTGCGCGAAGCGGAAGTCGGGCAGCCAGTCGCTCGCCAGCAGAAGCGCATTCCGATACTGTGGTCCGCCGCGCCCGGCCCCCCCTTTTTCCCTCGTCCCACCCATCCAGTCCTTTTTCAGTTCCTCCAATGGCGACAGATTCACCTGAAGAGGCTGAAGCTCGGCTATTTTCCTCACTCCCGGCAGCTTGTGCAGACGCTCTATGTCGAACGCCGAGACTCCTCCGGGGAGGATCGAGACTATCGCGTCCGGCCACTCTGGAGACGGCACGAACGGCTTTGTGAGCGACGACCCCCATACCTCCACGGCGACGAACGCGCCAAAACCGCAGGCGAACGCCACCATCATGCCTATTGGACGGCGGCGCGGTATCCTGGCGGACGCCGCCTCCAGCGGACGCACGGCGAGAGCGGGCTTGATGGCGACAAGAGATGCGAGAACGGCGACGACCGGCGCAGCCACCACCACCGCGACAAGCCCGCCGACGTCCACCGCCATGCCCATGGGAAACGTCTCGGAGTCCATGCCGACGTATGCGGCGATGGCCGCGACGCCTCCGGCCACGCCGACGACGAGCCCGGCGAACGCCAGCGCGACGCTTTCGGATGCGACCAGCCGCACAATGCAGGACCGCGTCGCGCCGACGACGCGGAGAACTGCGATTTCCCGGCGCCGCGCCTCGACGGACAGGATGAGCGAGTTGACCAGCATGCACAGGGCCGTCAGCGCCGCAGCCCAGAGGAGGAGAGGCTTTGCCCTGTCGATGTTGCGCCCGGCGTCGCTTCTGAACGCCGGGGCCAGTTCTTCGGCGCCCTTCGGCTCCCACTCGCGCCATTCCTCGCCGATCTCCGCGGCGGTCTCAGGCGAGACGAACATGTTCGGATATCCTCGCACGGGGCGCTCCCAGTCCATAACCGCGGAGACAACCAGGTGGTATGCGCCGCGACGGCCTACCAGCGTCAGCTCGGAACCGACCGGCGGGACCTTCAGGCGGCGCTGGGCGAACAGCGCCTTCGTCACGACCGCGCCCTCGACCCCCGGTTTCGTGGCGACGCTCGCCACCATCGGAGGCCCCTGCATCACGCGGCCGCCCGGACGGAAGTCCAGCGCCATCTGGGCGACGGACGAGCCCTTTGGAACAGGCACGGACTCCAGCATCCGCCCGGCCATCGCGGAAGCCTGCCTGTCGTTCGACGCGACGAGCGAGCGCATGAACACGACGGTGCCGACGGCGAGCGCGACGCCAAGTGCTGCGCAGGCGTGACGCGCCTTCACCGGTACGTCTCCAGATACAGTTCCGACACGCGCGCAGGGTCGCCCTCGGGGTCGTGGGACGCGACGATGCGGCCGTACTTCAGGAAGTGGACGGCCTGTGCGCAGGCGGCCACCACCGGATCGTGGGTGACGAGGAGGATTGCGCTCTTCTCGGTGGCGTTGAGGCCGCGCAGAAGCTCGCATATCCGCCTCGTGCCCTCAATGTCGAGGTTGCCGGTCGGCTCGTCCGCCAGCACGACGTCGGGATCCGCAATCAGGGCGCGGGCAATGGCGACGCGCTGTTGCTCGCCACCGGAAAGCTGCTCGGGGCGCTTGCCCAGCGCATCGACGAGGCCGAGCGCTTCGACCAGCGCCGAGAGGCGGGCGTCGGCGCCCCTGGCCGCCCCGTCGAGCGCGAGGGGTAGGAGGATGTTGTCGCGAACCGACTTGCCGCCGAGCAGGTTGAATGCCTGGAAGACGACTCCGACATGGCGGCGGCGAAACCTTGCCGCGGCGGAGTCGGAAAGGGAGGCCACTTCGGTTCCGCCCACGGAGACCGACCCCGAATCAGGAGAGAGGAGGCCGGCCGCTATATGCAGAAACGTAGACTTGCCCGAGCCGCTCGGGCCCATCAGGGCCTCGAATCGGCCTTCTCCAACCACAAGCGAAAAATCCTCAAGCACCTTCTGGCTGCCGTAACGACGGCAGACGTCTTTTGCATTCAGCGCATCCATGCGAAATCCCTTTTGTATAGAGGCAGTTGCAAAACCCGGTAGGGCGGTCGCCCCTCGACCGCCGCAGACTGCACGAGGTGCCGTCCTACCGAATGTACGTTAGGTTTTGCAACTGTCTCGTATAGTTAAACGCCCCCGGAGCCTGGGCAGTTCGCTAAAATCAAATTCAGTGCATTGACAGCCACCACCTACTTATTACTTAGCCCCCGAATTCTACGGCATCTCGACCGTCACCTTGAAGAACCTGTGGAGCGAGTTGGTCGGGTACTGCCACTCGCCGCCGTTCTCCAGCGTCTCGTTGCCGTAGACCTTGTAGAGCCGCCGCGCTACGCCGTCTTCATTGAGATTCGGCTCCCAAGTGACGCATGGTGTGTTGCCCCGCATCTCGATCATCGCCTTCAGCTGGCTGTTCGCATTTGTCGGGTCAAGCCCCGCGACATAATCCTCCCAAACTTCCGTCGGCCTGCCGCAGTTCATCTTGCCGCTTGCCGCGTTCGCCGCCGCCTCGAAGTCGCCGGACGCAACGTAAAGGCCGCCAAGCCATTCGCGCCCCGTCCATTCGCACTCCTAGACCACTTATTATAATAAGTGGTCTAGGAGGCAAGCGATATGATCAGTGCGACAAGCGGATCGGACGGCGCAACGTAGCGGTAGGTGGCAACCTCTGAATCCGAGTCATCAACCGAGAGAATTCCCGCGTCCACAGCACATTGGAGGTCTCTCTTCAGATATTTGACTTGATGCTCCAACCTTTCGCAAATCTCGACGGCGGAAATGGCGCCGGCCTTCGCAACGTCAGCCACGACTCTGGCCCTGAATGGATTCGCCATGACGCTGAACACGTATGCAAAGTCCCTGGCGCGGCTATCCTTCATCCGCTGGACGACCGCCTCGGTCGCCCTTCTGACGGCAGGGTCGGGGGCGTCGGCCTCGACATAGTTGACGTACCGACCAGTGCGCACGCGCCGGATGCCCCCCGTTGCGGCAAGCTGTTTGAGGTACTGGCTCACGCCCGACTGTCCGATTCCGGACAGGCTCAGTTCATCCGCAAGCACCCCCACGTTCATCCCGTCTGCGGCGGAACGGACACGGGCGAGCATCTCCAGCCGAAGCGGATTTGCCAGCAGTCTGCACAGGTTGCATATGCCCGTCATGTACACCATCTCCTTACGCCGCGTATTCTACCATACCATCGCCCCGCCGTCCAGACCACTTATTATAATAAGTGGTCTGGGTGAAGGAGAACACTTAGGTGCGGCACGGTGTGTGTTACGCCATCATCCGCGCATTCAACCTGGATTCTTGCACCCTACGGCATCTCGACCGTTACCTTGAAGAAACGGTGGAGGGAGTTGGTCGGGTACTGCCAGCTGCCGCCGTTCTCCAGCGTCTCGCTGCCGTAGACCTTGTAAAGCCGCCGCGCTACACCGTCTTAAACCTATCGCCTTATCCTAAGAAACACCTGTGATGAACTTCCGTCATCTGGCGTAACTTTGAAGCGCATCGCGCCATCGGCAGATTCAAGCTGCTCGACCGTAAGCACGAGCTTCGCAACGCCATCCCAGTCACCAAGATCGCTTGTCGCCTCGAACATCGACGCAACCTTCGCGGCATCACAAGCGACAATCTCTTCGCCATCCTTAACCGTAATGGCAACAGTCATGGCAGGGTCGAGCGTCCCGCTCGACCGCTTCGCAACCACAACTTCTTCAAACTCGACCTTTGGCGCGTTCGCAAACAACCTCTCCGCGCCCAGCAAATACGCCGCCGCCGCGTTCATGTTCGCCACAACCGCCGCCTCTCCCGCCTGCGTAGCGACGGCGCCCTCGCCGTCGCTTCCAACCGGAACCTTCACGCTCCCTGCCCACGCCTTGAACGCCGCATACTCCGCCGCGCTCCCGCCGATTGCCGCCTTTACACCCGCCTCGTCGGCAAAACCCGCCGCTTCAATCGCGTTCGTCACCGCCGCCGGCGTGGCATCGGCCGCCACTGGAGGAATCGGGTCGGACGGCTCTACTCCGTCCGGCGCCCACGTGACACCGCTTACCCATGCAAAGTCGGCATAGTCCGCGCCTTCGTCGTCGTAGTCGTCTTTCAGGAACGTCCAGCGGATCGTATGCGTTCCCGCATCAGCAAATGTGAGCGACATCTGCTCCCACTCGCTCGTCCCGTCCATGCGCGCCACCTCGACGCCGTTTGTGGAAACGACGACACGATCCCACGTCGCATCGCCGGAATCATCCCATTCGCAATCCACCTTCCAGCGGAACGCGAATGTGCCCGCTCCAGTAACGGACGTTTCAAGCCACGTCTCGGCATCGTCACCTATCACACCGCTCTGCGCGGAGAGCCCGCTTGTCGCCGTCGCGTCGATTGTCGGCGTCCAATCCGCATCGCCGCCCGTCTCAAATTGAAGATCCGTCGTCCCAGCCGCCTCCGCCAGCGTCAGCGTCCGCTTCGTGATGGTCGCCGTTACGTAGTCGCTCTTCAATGTCGTTTCGCCATCCGAATAGACCGCTATCGCCTTGATTGTCGTCGTGTCCGTTATCGTAAACGGCCCCGTGTATCTGAATGCATCAGTGAGTCGTGGCGTAGCACCCTTGGGCGAATAGTATATGACTGCATCCTCTGTCTCGCACGAAAGCGTCACCATGCATGAATCCTCGGTGAACGCGGTGCCGTCCGGCGGCGTGACAACGGGCGCGGCAACTGAGGTCACCTCGATGTACCGAATGCCGATTCCCTGCCATGTGCCGGGGATGTCGACGCCCCATCCTGCGGAACCCTCGTGGACATACGCGCGGCATCCTTCGCCGCAGCCGCGAAACGCAAATGCCCCTACGGACGGCGCATCCCCCTCGAACACCACCTTCTTCATCGCCGCGCAGTCGCTGAACGCATACCCGCCAAGGGAGCTTACCCCCGCCGGAAGCGTGACAATCGTCAGATGCCCACAACCGCCGAACGCGCCAAATCCGATCACTGTTTCGTCGGTTATTGTCACCTTGACGAGTGAGTCGGGGATGTAGTACGTCCTCATGGAAGACGAATCATAGTATTGCTCAGTTGCGCCAACATCATCGTAGTAGCAAGTCTCCGATCCAACCTTGTATCCCGCCGAGCCGAACACCCATCCGAAGAGCGCGTCTGCCGAAACGCTGTTGCCGCGCTGCGACCCGACAAACGGCAGGGAAATCTCCTTAAGGTTCCTGCACCAGCCGAACGCGCCCGCGCCAATATATGCGACGCTGTCTGGCACAACAACACTCGTCAGGTTTGTGCAGCCAGCAAAGGCGTTGGCGCCAATGGACGAAAAACCGCCGCCAAAGCGCACCTCTGAAATCCTGTCGCAACCGTAAAAGGCCGACGCCGCGACGCCCCTCGCCTGCGAAAGGTCGAGAACGCCGGAAATCGCGCCAAAGCGTCCGACAGCCCAACCTTCAACCAGCTGCACGTTCGGAATGGCCGCAGTGTCGATTACGCCCTCACACCCGGCGAACGCAGACACGCCAATACTCATCACGCTGTCTGGAATTGTCAAACTCGCAAGACCACTGCAGCCAAAGAACGCGGAATCCCCAATCGCTGTTACGCCATTGCAAATGACGACATTCGTTATCGACTGGTAAGCCGCAGGGAAAACTGCCGACAGGCGATTGGTGGTGACGCACTGTGGAACCGTCACGCTCGTTAGATTGCTACAATCGTCAAATGCGCACGAACCAATGCTCGCCACAGACGCAGGGATTACCAGATTCGACAAATCGCCGCAGCTCTCAAATGCATAATCGCCGATACTCGTAACACCATCGCAAATGACGACATTCGTTATCGACTGATACGCCGCCGGAAACACAGACGACAGACGATTAGCGCAAACGCATTGCGGAATCGTCACACTCGTCAAACTGCCGCAACCGTAGAACGCATTAGCACCGACGCTTGTCACAGACGCAGGTATCGTCACTCTGGCCAATCCGCTACAGCCCGAAAACGCAGATGCCGCTATGCTCGTAACGCCATCGCAAATGACGATGTTCGTAATCGACCGATAAGCCGCCGGAAACACAGACGACATGCTCGATGAGCACACACACTGCGGTATCGTCACGCTAACAAGCCTTCTGCAACCAGCGAACGCAGAAGACCCGATGCTCGTAACAGACGCGGGTATCGTCACGCTCGTAATGTTGGTGCAATTGTAGAACGCACAAAACCCGATGCTCGTCACGTCATCAGGTATCGTCAGACTCGTAAGCAAGGCACCCTCAAGATAAAGATTGTGTGCATAAGAAAGAGGATTTGCATCAGAAGAACCAAACCAGATTCCACACCACGCCGAAATGTCTGAGATGTAAACGCTCGTAAGCCCGCTGCAATCATAGAATGCAGAATAGTCAATGCTCGTCATACTGCTCGGAATCACAACACTCGTAAGACCGTTACAGCCGGAGAACGCATCTGACCCGATGCTCGTCACGCCGTCAGGAATCGTAACATCGCCATTGACGCCCTTGATTAATGTCTTCCCATCATTTGTCAGCAACAAACCGTTGATTGACGAATAATCTGCATTCCCATCTGCAACAGAAATCGACATCAGCCCGCTACAGCCTGAGAACGCACCTGACTCAATGCTCGTCACGCTGCTCGGTATCGTAACGCTCGTCAGCCCGCTACAGCCTGAAAACGCACCTGACCCGATATTCGTCACGCCGTTCGGTATCGTCACATCGCCATTCACGCCTTGGATTAACGTCTTTCCGTCTTTAGTCAGCAAAAGACCATTTATCGACGAATAGTTTTCGTTCCCATCTGCTATCAAAATCGACACAAGTCCGCTGCACCCTTCAAACGCAGAATGCCCAATGCTCGTAACGCTGGTGCCAATCGTCACGCTCGCAAGTCCGCCGCAGCCGGAAAACGCGCCATTGCCAATTCCACGCACTCCCGTCAAGTCTAAATCTCCAGAAAGCAAACTCGTATAACCAATAGCCCAGCCATCCACCAACTCGACACCGAGGATGGTGTTTGTGTCATACAGATTGCTGCAGCCGTTGAAAGCACCAGATCCGATGCTCGTCACTCCGTCGGGTATCGTTACGCTCGTTAGCCCGCTGCATCCGGAAAACGCGGAATGCCCGATGCTCGTGACGCCATCGCAGATGACAACATTCGTTATTGATTGATAGGCCGACGGAAACACCGACGACAGACTTGACGAACAAACACACTGTGGAATCGTCACGTCCTTCAACCCGCCGCAGCCGTTGAACGCACCAGACCCGATACGCGTCACGGACGCAGGTATCGTCACGTTCGCAAGATCGCTACAGTTACGGAACGCATCATACCCTATGCTCGTCACGCCATCGCAGATGACAACGTCCGTAATTGACCGGTACGCATCCGGAAACACAGACGAAAGCTGAGACCAGCAGACGCACTGTGGAATCGTTACACTCGTCAAACCGCTACAGCCCTTGAACGCATAATCCTCGATGCTCGTAACACTGTTCGGAATCGTCACGTTCATCAATCCGCTACAGTTGTAGAACGCATAAGAACCGATGTTCGTCACGCCATCGCAGATGACGACGTTCGTAATTGACTGGTAAGCATTCGGAAACACAGACGAAAGCCACGACGAGCAAACACTCTGCGGAATCGTTACATCTTTCAGACCACTGCAACCGGAGAACGCAGAAGACCCAATGTTCGTAACGCCGCTCGGTATCGTCACGCTCGTCAATCCGCCACAATTGTAGAACGCAGAAGATCCGATGCTTGTAACGCCGTCGGGCATTGTCACGCTCTTGAGATTGGCACAGTTGTAGAACGCGGACGCCCCAATGCCCGTCACGCCATCGCAGATGACGACGTTCGTAATTGACTGGTAAGCATCCGGAAACACAGACGAAAGCCGCGACGAGCAAACACTCTGCGGAATCGTTACGCTCGCAAGCCCACTACAGCCATTGAACGCAGAATCAACGATGCCGCGCACGCCCGTAAAATCCAAATCGACAGAAAGCAAACTCGTATAACCAATGGCCCAGCCGTCAACCAACTTAACACCGGGAATGGAGTTTGTGTCATACAGATTGCTACAGTTGTAGAACGCAGAATACCCGATGGCAGTAACACTACTCGGTATCGTCACACTCGTCAGACCACTGCAACCGGAGAACGCAGAAGACCCGATGCTCGTGACGCCGTCCGGTATCGTAACGTTCGTAAGATTGGTACAATTGTAGAACGCAGAATACCCGATGGCAGTGACACTACTCGGTATCGTCACACTCGTCAGACCACTGCAACCGGAGAACGCAGAATACCCGATATTCGTCACACAATACGGTATCGTCACATCACCGTTGATGCCGTGGATTAGCGTCTTACCATCCTTGGTCAGCAACAAGTTGTTTATCGACGAGTAGTTTGCATTCCCCTCTGCAACAGAAATCGACATCAGACCTCCACAACCGGAAAACGCGTCCCTTGGGATGCTCGTAACGCTACTCGGTATTGTCACATCACCGTTGACGCATCGGATTAGCGTCTTGCCATCCTTGGTCAACAACAGGTTGTTCATCGACGAATAGTTCGCATTCCCTTCTGCAACAGAAATCGACATCAGACCACCACAATCGGAAAACGCATCAGCACCATATTCGATACTCGTTACGCTGCTAGGTATCGTCATGCTCGTAATACCGCCGCAACCGTCGAACACACGATACGTTATTTCCGTCACACCCTCGCAGATGGCAACATTCGTAATAGACTGGTAGGCGTCGGGACACACGGACGACATACGCGACGAACATCCGCACTGTGGTCTCGTCACACTCCTCAGCCCACTAC
>JAFRBA010000113.1 GCA_017405115.1 Kiritimatiellia bacterium | reverse complement strand
TGAAGGAGTTGGTAGCGCCGCCGCAAGTCCACCTGGCGGTGCTGGCCTGGCATTCGAGGTGTATGGGGTTGTCGGCATAGTTGTAGACGGAAGCGGTCGGGTTGTCGTCGCCTTTGGAGGTGCCGTGGTTGTAGTTGACGCGGTTCTGGTTCTTTCCACCTATGTAGTAGCTCCAGTTGTTGGCGTGGTTGTGGTTGCCGCTGCTGCCCATCCGGGAACCCCAGAGATAGCAGTAGTCCTTGGCCTGCCATGTCTTGGGAGCGTAGTATTCCATGACAACCAGGTCGTTCGTCCCGTGCCAGTAGCCGGTGTCGATGTACTGCAGATCGGAGGTCGACTGAATCCACTTGGCCTTCGTATAGCCCTCTGGCAGCGAATCGTAGTCGATCCCGACGTTGAAGTCCTCGCCGCTCGCGCGCACGTTCCCGTGGAAGCGGTCGCCTACCATGTCATATAGCCCGGCCGCGCCGCTGGCCGCAATCATCGGCACGAAGTCGTGCACAAGGACCATTTCGCCGCCTATGTCGCGGTAGATCTTAAAGCTGTAGAGCCGCATCACAGTGCAGAAACTCCCCTGAACGCTTCCTGCGACGTTGCCGCCGAATATGTACATCGTGTGCTTGCCGTTTGTCCAGCTGGAGTATGACGACGACGCCGTGAACGAACCGTTCTGCGCGCCGCACGTCCATCTCGCGCTGTTCGCCTGGCATTCGAGATGGATCGGGTCGCTCGTGTAGTCGTAAGTTGCCGGGTTGTCGGAACCAGTGGAGGAGTAGTGGTTGTAGTTGACGCGAGCCTGGTTATAGCCACCCATGTAGAAGAACCAGTTCTCGGCGCTCTGGTTGGCACTCACTTTCGATCCCCAGAGATAGCAGTAGCCGTTTACCTGCCAGTCCTTGCGGGCGTAGTATTCCATGACAACCAAGTCGTTAGTGCCGTGCAGGTAGCAGGTATCGATGTACTGAAGAGCCGAGGTCGACTCAATGTAGTTGGCCTTTCTGAAGCCGAGGGGCAGAGATCCGGAAACGTGACCGGCGGTGAACGGACCGGACGATATGGTGCTTTCGTCGGCTTTGAAGAGGCTGCGGACAACGTCGTAGAGGCCAACCGCCCCGTCGGAGTTGCGGCGGCATGGGATGAATTCGCACTGCACCGTGCCGTCCTGCGCCGTGACCTTGAACGAGTAGAGGCGCATGTTCGTCGGGTTCGTGACCCACTTGTTGTCCTGGTGGTTGCCGCCAAATATGCAGAACTCGCGGTTCATCGTGGGCGGGGTGGCGTCGGCGGGCGCGGAGACGCTGCCGTACATGGTGCCGTCGTGTCTCACCCATTCCACCTTGTTGGTCTGCATCGTCAGATGGACGATATGGCCGCCGTCGTAGCCCTTGAGGTAATCGCACGCCGCCCGGAAATACTCCCCGGTGCGATTGGCATAGTATGTCGCATTCCCGTATCCTATTCCCTGGGTGGCGTCCGTCTTGATCGTGAAGTAGTAGCAGTTGACGCCTGTGTTGTCCTGCTTGCCGAACAGAGTCAGGTAGTCGCTTGCATGCTTGTTGGAGATCTTCAAGTCGCATTCGATCTTGTCGCCCCAGGTGGGGACGTAGCCCGTGTGGAGGCCCTGCTTGTAGGTCGACTCGATGTAGGCTAGGCGCGTATAGCCGGCCGGCAGCGTGCTGGAGACGGGGGCGGCCGTGAAGCCGGCGAAGGAGTTCGAGGACTCGTTGCCGTAGAAGCGGCCGCGCACCGTGTCGTAGAGGCCGACGGCGCCGTCGGATTTGCGCCGGCACGGGACGAAGTCGCACTGCGTCACGCCTGCCGCGTTAGAGACCGTGAAGGAGTAGAGGCGCATGTTTGTGCCGCCGGACGCCCATGTGACGTCGCCATGCCCGCAACAGAAGATGGATAGCGGCACCGAAATAGATGGCGCACTGCCGGAGGCGACGATCTGCCCGCCGTGCGTGCCGTCAAGACGCGCCCACGAAAGCACGTTCGTCTGGCAAATGACGCGCATGACATGGCCAGTCTCGTAGCCGCCGGTGTCCATATTCTCGCCGGTCACAGTCTCCACTTCGGTCGAGCCGTGGCCGAATCGGAACGAGTCGTCGCTCGGCCGGTAGCGGAAAAAGTATTTCTGCGCTTCGGATGAAGTGCGCGTGCCGAAGAGCGTCGGCCAGCTTTGCTGCTGGGCGCGGGAAGTCGGCAGCTTGACGACACACTCGATGCGGTCGCCGTACGTCGGCGTGTAGCCCGTGCGGATTGCCTGTTTGTAGGTCGACTCGATGTAGTCGAGTTTAATGTAGCCGTCCGGCAGCGAAGTCGTGTAGGCCGCCATCGGCAGCATCGCCGCCGCACATGAGACGGCAAAGAGAGTCGCGCACCCCCTTCTCGCCGTTTTTGCAAACTCATTCATCTTCTGCTCTCCCTGCTTTGCGTTGTGGGAAACGTTCATCCGCGCCCTTTGACACCGGGCATTATACCATAATTCCTCACCTGCGTGTCTACCGCCTCAGAATCCACGACAGGTTGAACACCATGCAAAGCAATCGTACACCTAACGTCGGCTCTTCTCTCCAAGCAGAAAAACCCCGGCCTGGTGGTCGTTACCGGAATACCACGCGGCAAAATCATGGCCGAACACGTGTGTTGCGTTCACGTTCCCGGAGTCGAACGGCCTGTCCCTCCCTCCGATGGCGATGGTCTCCGGATTAGGCCATGACATCGGATCGGCAATCACGTCGTCCACCTTCGCTGTCCTCCGCTTAAGGAGTCCCGGCCCACGCTGGTAGTAGTAGTTACGTACTGTACGGCTTTCTGGATCGTACACAAGGCTCGGCGTCGATTCGCACACATCGGAAATGTTCGTCTTGGACTTGCGCCACGTCTTGCCGCCGTCCTCCGAACATAGCTGGAACTGCGCCATCCCCTTCGCGCTCCATTCGCACCGCGCTATGGCCAGTATCCTGCCGCCGCCGAGGCTTGCCGCCGACGGCTCCGTCGGCCACTCCGACTTGGCGAGTCCGCTCTCGACCACACGCTGAGTCCAGGATAGGCCTCCGTCTCGGCTGAAAAGAGTTCCCCAGGAGTGGCCATCTTCCTTTCTGCCGTAGTCGCCTGCAAACCAGAGACTCATAAGACCTTCACCGGGAACAGACACGATGTCCGTGATCTGCATCGGCGCCGGAGAAAGCCCCGGCGAGGCAACCCTCTCGAACCGCGCTCCGTCAATGGTCCGGTAGAGATCGTGCTCGAATCTGCCTCTGCGGTAGCAACGAACCCAGAGAAGCATCGCCCCCGCCTCGTCGTTGCCCTTGCCGGCAGTCACCTCACACTGCTTCGGATCGTCTGCGACCACCACCTCATCCGACCACGTAGCGCCACCGTCGTCCGAATAGCGCGCGAATACGCCGCGTGCGCCCTCCATGATAGAATGCGTCGAGCCACGGCTGTAGGCACAGACAAGACGACGCCCCACATGATGCACCATCGGCCAGGAATTGTAGCCCGGCGCGTTCTGGACCGTACGGACGATTCCCTCTGACTCGTATCGCTTGACAAGCTCAAGCCTGAAGTCCGCCTTGGCGTCCGCGCATTCGACTCGGTAGCGCCACGTCCCGCCTATCGCCGGCGTCGCGCCGGGAAGCGCCACGCGGACATCGCGAGAGCCGTCGGAAAGAACCAGCACAGCGCCTCTTGCGTCCCCGTTTGTGCACGCATGCACTACGGCCTTCTCGCCTGGGCGGACTGCAACAACGTCCTCTCCAGCAAAGCCTGCCGCCGGCGCGACGCGCACCGGAAGCATGTACTCGAACTCCATCTCGCGGCGCATCGCCTCCGTGAGGGGCGAGACGAACGCGGGCGTCTTCGCGCCAAGCGCGGAAATCGCAACCTCGACGCGCGCATCTGGTGAGGCTGACGAGAACACCATGTCGTTCCGGCCATTCCTCACGCGCGGCCTAGCCTGTGCAGAGGACTCTGCAAGCGGCTCGCCGTAGCGGTCGTATCGCGTCCATCGTCCGTTCTCAAGCTCGGCATAGTCGCCGGACGCGAGGCAGAACGGGAGACAGAACACCGAGCCGTTCACGCTGACGGACGGGCTCTCGACCGTCGTGTCAATCCGAGCAAGCGCCCGCACCTCTCCGACGGACACGTTGACCCTGCGACCGGGTGGAAGTTCGTTCAGCCATAGCCCTACGCCGTTGACGTGGTGGAGGTCCATCCGGTTGCGTCCGACAGACTGGTAGAGCCTGCCGTACGGCCACACGAGGCGCGTGTATTCCTCTGCGTCGCGCTCACGCAGCTGGAACGTCACATAGCGCCAGCCCTTGAAGTCAAGCCTAACATAGTGCTCAGAATACGCCTCAATGTACTCGCGCGGCGTCGTGACCTGCACGTTGAGAAGCGCCCCGGAGCCATCGCCCTTCACCCATGCGCCAAGCGCGGGACGATCACCGAAGTCGCCGTACGGCAGCGGAATGCGCCTGACAACGCCCGCCCACGCCCCGCGCGCCGTCAGAGTGCCGTTCACGGCGGAGAGCGAAACCACGTCGCCGCGCTCGGCATCCTTCGCCGCGCCCGCCGAGAATTCCACGCCATCGGCGGCGCTCTTCTCTGCTTTCCCCACGTCACTCGGCGAAAACGCGGCGAGCGCGTTGGCCGAACCGTACGGCTCAGCGCCGAACAGCGCCTCGACGCGGATCGCCGCATCCATGTCCGCCGTGAAATCCTCGCCCCATTCGGCGCCGACGCCGCCCGAGACGCGGTGACTTCTCACATATGCATCGCGCACGGTCCACACGCCATCCTCGCCCTGCCGGAGGCGGAACTCCGCGCCCGGCTTCGCCATCCGCCGCGCCACGTCCGCCGCGAAGGCCCTCGCGAGACGAGCGCGCTCGTACCAGCCTATTACCGTAATCAGCGAAACCTGACCGGTAGGAAGTCGCCCAGACTCCGCCTCAAGCCCCTGGAGGGACATCGCGACGTCGACCCCGGCGTTCCTCGAAGCGAAATACTCCGCCTCGTCCAAAAAGTGGCCGCGGCTGACGGAATCGAACGGCTTCGGATACCACCAGCCAAGCTGTGCCTCGATGAATTCCGCCTTGCGCGCCTGATCGACAATCCGGGAGATGTGCAGGTCGTGGAACGGCTTTGCCGCCCAGTAGCAGCTGTCCCACGCGCCGAGGCGCGAATGGAACCACCAGTTGTTAGCGCCGGGATGGCTCGCCTCGTCGAGCACCGGCCTTCCCGTCTGGTCGAGGCGGGAGAATATCTTGCGCCGCATCGCGTCCACCGCATACCGGCTGCCCATCCCCTCCGAGCCGTCGAAGTATATCTGGTCTGCGCGGACGCCGTTGTACGCGGCGGCAATACGGTCTGCCACTTCATCCGCAAGCGGTGAATCCGGATCAGGATAGAACGCCCGATATATCTGGTGGAGATAGTCGCAGGCTTCACCCGCACGGTGCGCAGCGGCCCGCGTGCCGAACGCGCCGCGCCTGAGGCCGGTGAAACGATTGCCGTCGATTCCAGAATACTGCACGAGCTCGTCACCGATGCGGAGGACATTGCCTCTCCCTGCATATGTGAAGACGAAATCGTGGGCCGAGCGGACAGGCGGCACGGTCACAGACAGCTCCTCCGCGTCAGGGGAGACCGGCTCGGCAAGAACGTAGTGGATGTCGGCTATGAGGTGCTTCGACGGAACAGGCGTCACCCACGGGTCCGAAGTGTCGATGCAGCCTGTGAGCGTATGCAGAGACACCTTCAGCCCTGCGGAAGGGAGCCGCGCCACGGCGTTGGAGAACTCGCTCCAGCCTCCTGGGTAGTTGCGCCTGCTTATCTCGTACCTGCCGAGCTTCTCCCACCAAGTGTAGAGGTTGACGGTGCGCGCGCCGCTTCGCCTTACCCGGTCAATGAGCGCATCGACGTCGTGGGAGAAGTGGTGGTGGAAGAAATACGACTCGCGGTTGCCCTCCGCGCCGAGTGACCAGGCGCCGCCGAGGTCGGAAAACGGCACGCCGGCGGCGCGCGTCATGGCGCGGAGCGCAGGGATCGCGAGACGGCGTGGGCCCGCCGCGAGCCCCGCCCTGAGACCGCCCGGGCCACGCGGCCCCTCCGCAACGACGGAGAGCTCGTCCGCCGAACATTCCATTGCCGTGTCGCACTCATAGCCGCGCAGGACGACGAAAGACGCGTCGTCGGACAGCGCGTTGGCGAACTGCCCGACGTAGTTCGTGCAGGACGGCGAAAGCCTCGCAAACGCCCTCCGCCCCGCTTCTGCAGGCGTGGCCGAGTCGATGCGGAATGTCCACCCAAGGTTTCCGAACGCCTCGACGCCGAGGACAAGCTCCCCTCCGCCCGCAAGCGAGAACGCGAGCGAACCATCGGCGCGGCGCGAAAGCGCCGTCGCGCCGTCCACGAACGGAACAGCCTTCGCAATCAGTTCG
>JAFRBA010000011.1 GCA_017405115.1 Kiritimatiellia bacterium | reverse complement strand
TGCGAAATACCAGGCTCCGTGCTGGGCGCGCTTTCGGGAACGGACGGGATGCTCGTCGCGGAGGCGGTATCGAATCTGGCGACATTGCGCTTTGTAGTCCGCGACGGGGACGACGAGATCTTCTCGTGCGGCGTTCCGCTTTCGATATACACGGTTCGCGACATGTACCGCTGGCTCAACATCCGCTACGCGGCGGGAGGCGCGGGCGGGGAGCAGTCCCTGCTCGGCGAGCCGTGGAACCGTCCGGACGAGGAGTGCGACGGGAGGCATTTCGTGTTCGTGCACGGCTACAACGTGAACCCCGCCGCTGCGCGGCAGTGGGCCGACGCAATCTTCAAGCGCCTGTGGTGGAGCGGTTCGAAGTCGATGTTCACGGCGGTGGACTGGTTCGGGGACGACTCGCAGTTCGCGACGCTCGCGCACGGCGACGTCTCGCCCGACTACTACGCGAACGCGATGCACGCCTTCTCGTCCGCTCCCGCGCTCGCCTCTCAGGTCGCGGCGCTCGCCGGCACCAACACCGTCCTGCTTGCGCATTCGCTCGGCAACATGCTCGTATCGTCGGCGATAAAGGATCACAGCCTTTCCGGATACTCGAAGTACTACATGCTCAACGCCGCCGTGCCCATGGAGGCATACGATAATACGGAATTTTCTTCCAACATGGTCGATTCCGCATGGTCGAACGTGCCGATCACGTACAGGGCGTCCAACTGGTCGTCGCTCTTCGCTACCAACGACTTTCGTTCTTCGCTTTCGTGGCGCGGACGGTTCGCCGGAATCCATAACGCGGTCAACTGCTATTCGGAGACGGAGGATGTTCTGGCCAACCCAACACCGCATGGACTTGGCGGAGCGTGGTCCAAGCAGGAGCTCTTCAAGGGAACGACAGCCTGGCATGCGCTGAACGCAGTTCCTTTCCTCGGCCTCGACGTCGCCTGCGAGGGTGGATGGGGCATAAATGCCACATACGCAGTGAATCCGTACTACTACGTCCCGGCGTATGGATTCTTCGCAAACGCAATGTCAGACTTCACACGTGAAGAAGCAATTGAGAGTCCGTTGTTCACGCCGTTCAAGTCCGAGACTACGGCCATGCACTCTACAAATCTGTTTGTGGTTGTTGATGCAGATAATCGGAGCTACCTCCGAGCAAAGTTCCTTGGTGATGCGATTCCTGCGACGAGCTTCGCGGCGGGTGCAAATGCGATTATGCATTTGGGCACTGACGGAAACATCAATCTACCGGAATGCAATAATCCAAATGTGTGGCCTAGAAGCGAAGGCGAATGGCGACACTCTGACATAAGAAATGTTGCCTACTTCTATTTGGCGGAGCTTTATCAAAGGATTGTTAATAGCAGTGGAAATGGAGGTTCAAGTGAATAAAATTGAGTTTGCGTGCATATTGGCCTTGTTGCCAGCAGGGGCTATGGCTGCACACTTTTGGGTCAAGGTGGTTGACGCTGACACTTTGACTCCTTTGCAAGGAGTCAAAGTCCGTGGATGGTTCTCAAACGACAATGGATGGAAAGCATGGACAGAGTCTGCCCCAGAATATGTGGATGATGAGATAACGGATAAGAATGGCAGATGCAAATTGACGGGAAAGACAAATACTGGGAAGGTTGGTTTTATCGTGAATGAACCTCCATCTGGGTATTATCCAAGTCGGAATGTTAGATTGCAGTTGCCACTAAATATCATTGAAAACATATCGGCGTTTCTCAAGGACGGGCCGGAAGAATTGTTGCGCTTGGACCGTGTTGAAAATCCTATTCCTCTGTATGTCCGTCATGCCAAAGCGCCACGCAACAACAATAATGTTGTCACATGGGATGGGACAAACTCAATCCTGAAGTACGATTTTATCGTGGGTGATTGGTTGCCGCCAGCCGGAAATGGCAGTCATGCGGATATTGTGATTACAACTCACCTGCAAGTTGATGGCACGTTGAAAATCTGGAGACATGTGGAGGATGTCACGCTCTATGATTTTATTTCCAGAATTGAATTTATAGGTGAAGGAAATGGTCTTTGCGAAAAAAAATCTGACAATGTACATTCTTTCATAAGAATACGAAAAGCGCCAGAAACCGGTTATCAGCACGCAAAAATTAGCAGAGTGGGAAGGATGAAGAGGAAAGAGGGGCCAAATATATTTCCGACTTATTACGATGAATATGATAAAAACCATTGTTATTGTTTCCGCATCCGTTCAAAATTTGACGGCAATGGAAATCTTATCGAAGCGTACTATGGGAAAGTCTATGGAGATTTTGAGATTAAGGCGCATATTAATATTGGGTTAGATGCTTTGGGTTTCCTCTATTACCTCAATCCGACTCCAAACGACCGCAACCTTGAATGGAATATGAAGAACAACCTATGCCCGAATCCTGGCAGAATTGGAGACCGACAACCGTAAGTATGGTATAATGCCCGCATGAGCCTGCAAACCAACATAAGGGAAGAGGAGCTGAAGAACCGCGTCGCCACGTTGTACTTCGGGAAGTACGACTGTACCCGAATCGTCGGCAACATCGACTTCTGCGTATTGCCGAAACGCCGTGATCCTCGCCAGATGACTTTCATCCCCGATGCGCCGAAATGAAAGGGCAATGACAATGACCACATTCCTCCTTCTTTCCTCTTCCCTTTTTGCCGCCGCGTGGCTGCCGGTGGACAGGCCCGATTCCGTCTCCGCCGACGCGCCGGACGCGAAGGTGGAGGTCGTGGCGCGCGCGGACGGCGCGGCAGACGTGCGCGTGAGCTCGTCCGCGCCGCTCTCGTCCGTCGTGCTGAAGTGGAACGTGGCGCTCGCGCCGGACGCGCGGCTCTTCGGCGGCGACTGGGAGCGCACGTACGGCGACACGGGCTGGAAGGGCCTGCGCGAAGCGAAGTGGATGCCGTGGTATTTCCTTGCGTCCTCGGACGGCCGGTGCAACGCCGCCGGCGTGAAGGTCCAGCCGAACGTGTTCGCCGCGTGGCGCGTGTCTGCCGACTCCGTGGCGCTGGTCCTCGACTGCCGCGCGGGCTCCAGCCCCGTCGAGCTGGGCGGCCGCACCCTCGACGCCTGCACGATCGTCTCGCGCAAGGGGCTCTCCGGCGAAACTCCCTTTGCCGCCGCGCAGGCGCTATGCCGCATGATGTGCGCCGCGCCGCGTCCCGTGCGCGCGCCGATCTACGGCTACAACGACTGGTACTGCGCCTACGGACGCAACACGGCGACCAATTTCCTCGCCGACGCCAAGGCCGTGCTTGCGCTCGCGGACGGACTCGAGAACCGCCCGTTCGCCGTCGTGGACGACGGATGGCAGGCGGTGGACACCTGGCGCGACACGAGGCCGCGATGGGGGATGACGATGGACAAGGTTGCGGACCGCATCCGCGCGATGGACGCAAGGCCTGGCCTCTGGTACCGTCCGCTCCGCGACTTTGCCGACCCAACGCAGCCGATCGTCGAGAGGACGGTGCGGGGCGACATCGCCGAGTTCCGCCGCTGGGGATACGAGCTCCTGAAGATCGACTTCATCACCTACGACTGGGCGAAGACGTGGAATCCGCGGGGACAGTCCCCCGTCGTGCGCGACGACATCCTCTGGGCCGGCCGCTCCCGCACGACTGCGGAGGTCGTGCTCGGGCTCTACCGCGCGATGCGCGAGGCGGCGGGCGACGGCGTTGTGATCATCGGCTGCAATGCGATCGATCATTTCGCCGCCGGGCTCTTCGAGGTGCAGCGCACGGGCGACGATACGAGCGGATGCGACTGGTCGCTCACGGCCAAGTGCGGACCGAACGCGCTCGGCATGAGGGCACACCACCACGGGACGTTCTATCAGCAGGACGGCGACTGCGCCGGGCTCTCCCACGCCGGAGCGGTGGACTGGCCGAAGAACGCGATGTGGATCGACCTCCTCTCGCGCTCGGGCGGTGCGTTCTTCGTGTCGTGGCGCCGCGAACTCTTGGACTGGAGCGAGCAGGAGAAGCTCCGCGCCGCGTTCGCGCGGGCGTCGCGTCCGCAGCCTGCCGCGGAACCGCTCGACTGGACGGAGCGCACGTCGCCCGAGAGATGGCGGTGCGGCGGCGAGAATCGTCGCTACGACTGGTTCGCCCGGAACCCCGCGCCCTTGCCGGAGACGCGCTTCCTCGTAATCGGCGACGTCCACTACTGCAACATAGAAGACAACGGCGACCCGACCGAGGCGCGCATGGAGCGGCTGGCCGCGGACTTGAAGAAGAAGGGCGAGCGCTACGACTTCGTCATCCAGGTCGGCGACCTCGTGAACTGCCAGACGGGCTACGTGGCCCGGTCGATGGCGGAATGCCACGCGGAGTGGCGGCACGCGATCGCCGAGGTGAAGCGGCTCTTCCCTGACAAGCCGTTTCTCACGACGCCCGGGAACCACGACTGGTACGGCGGCGGCTCGTGGCAGGGCGGCGGCCCCTGCATCCGCCGGCACTACATTCCGTTCATGGAACGCGAACTCGGCGCGCCGCTGAACGGACTCCCGTTCTTCACCTTCCGCGCAAACGACGTACTCTTTATCTTCCTCAACCACCTCGGAATGGAGAAGGGCCTCGACATCGAATGCTGCAAGATGCTCCGCAAGGCGCTCGCGACGGCGGACTCCGACCCGTCGATCTCGCGCGTGTTCGCGGTCTCGCACCCGGAGCTGTGGAACGTGGACTACTTCCGCTTCAACGAGAATGCGACGCTTCTGCCGGAGTTCATGGCGGCGCACAAGTTCGACGCGTACTTCTCGGGGCATGTCCACATGAACAATGTCACTGCGCGGAAGAACGACTACGGCTTCGCTCTCCGCCAGATCTGCGCGGCCGGCGTGTGGCCGCCGTGCAAAGAGTCGCCGGAGCGCTTTCACGCCGTGCCGACTATGCGGCTCAACCCACCGCCGTCGCAGACGCTCTTCGCCGACTTCCCAGCTGACGTCGAGAGCTACACGGTCGTCTCGGCGACGAAGGAGCGCGTCAACGTCCGCTTCGAGGCGGTCGGCGGCGGCACGCTCGGCGAATACGAATGGAACGGCGTCTACGACCTCAAGGCCGTGAAGAAGTCCGCGCCTCGCTTCGACGACACGCTTCCTGCGAAGGCCGTGCGCGCCCGCCTCTGGTACTTCCCGCTCTTCGTCGACCGCCGGCTCGGCGGCGGCCCGGCGCCGCGCTTCAAGGTGAACGGACGCGACGTCGGGGAGTTGAGGCGAAACTATTCGGCCTTCCACACCAACTGGGGAGGATACTTCGTCGAACTTCCGCCGGACCTCGTGCGCCGCGAGAACGAGGTCGATGTGACCAACCCGTCGGGCGAGCGCTTCCTTCTGCGCGACCTAGCGATCATGGCCGCCGGAGAGGACGGGGTGGAGCACTTCACCCCCGTCTATCCGAAGATGCTGTCGTTCGGCGACTGGCGGACGTTCTACATGGGCTTCGGCCTCGTCCACGAGAACACGGGCATCCTCTGGAGCGACGTCGACGTCAACGCCTCCGCCGAGGTGATCGACGTCGTGCCCGGGCAGGTGTCGGCCGTTGCAGTGATGCTGAACTTCAAGTGACGGAATCATAAAGGAGGACGAATCATGACGGTGGCGCTTCTCTTTGCCGCGACTCTGCTGACGACCGCACCATATCAGGTGTTCGAGTGCCGCGACGGCGGCAAGCCATGGACGTTCGCGGCGGACGACGCCGACGCGGCAAAGGGCGGATGGGTGACGGTGGATTTCACCGTCGCGTGGACGGGAATCGTCAGGGAGCGTCCGGCATACGCCTGGAGCGGCGTTGTGTTCGCGGCAAAGGCCGAAGACCCTGCTGGAAAGCGGCTTTTCCTCAAGACGGTGAACTTGGGCGACGGCGACCGCGCCGAGCGTCCCGGCAAGATGCGATTCCTGCTGCCGAAGGACTCGCGCAAGTTCACAATCTCCTTCGGCCCGCAGTTCGCCAAGGGCTCGTTTACGCTGAAGGGCGTGACGGTCTCGCTCAACGCGGTCGATCCGGCACATCCGTCGATCAGATACAAGGGCAAGAGCTACGAGTACGACGAGCGCGGCAAGCCCCCGGCGGAGTCGGCCATGCTGCCGGCGGACGCGGCGTTTGGACTCTTCCGCGTCGATTCGCCGCGCATGACGTTCGACCGGTTCGCGCCTGAGGCGGGGACGCTCACCAACCGCTTTGCGCTCGTCGCAGCGCCGGGCGAGACGGCCGACCTGTTCGTCGGCGCTTACGCCTCGCACGACGTCTCGCTCTCCGTCGCGCCCGGGAAGTTCGTCAGGCGGCGCGGGCCGTTCGGCATGTTCGGCGCCGAGCTTGGCGCGTCGCCGGAGGTGTTCCGCGCGCACAACCGACCGAACACCGCCGGTCGCGGACAGACGTACTGGATCGCGCCGGAGGTGCTGGTTCCGTTTGCCGACATGCCGCGCGTCGAGAAGGGGAAGACGGCGCTCGCGCTCGTGCAGTTCCGCATTCCGTCCGACGCCTCTCCGGGCGTGTACGACGGGACGGTGGCGTTCTCGGCGGACGGCGAGACGCTTGAGGCGCAGATACGGCTTTCCGTGCTGCCGGTAAAAGTTCCTTTCCCGGCTCCGGAGGAATACCAGACGATCCTCCATGTAAGCTGGTACGGGGACGACCCTGCTGTGTTCGAGCGAGTCTGCCGCGATGCCAGGGCGCGAGGCGTTGAGTCGTTGCTGATACCCTGCGCCTACGGCAATGGAAGACTGGAGCTCGAACGCCGCGAAGGCAGGCTTGCGGTGAGGCGCTTCGACCGCTTCGACCATGCGCTTGCCGCGTTCAGGGCGGCGGGGATGAAGGGCACGTTCTACTGCCACCTCTCCGACAAGCTGGAGGTCGCCGTCGCGAAGGCGCTCGGCATCCCGTTCCCCGACCGTGGCGGCGAGCAGACGAACATGATCTCGGCGATGGCCACGGCGGAGTTCAAGTCCGCTCAGGTGGAGGCGCTGCGGCTGTTGAAGGAACGCGCCGGCGAAGTCCCCTTTGCAATCCTTGGCATGGACGAGCCGGACAACGCCGGGCGCCTGCCGCGGGCGACGTGGGAGATCGAGCGCATGCGCGAGGCGGGGGTAATGTCGGCGCTCTATGCCGGCGCATCGTCGTACATGAAGACGCATCCCGACGTGATCATCGGCGGGGGGACTGTCCCCGGCGCGCCGCTGTACGACGAGTTCATGGCGGACGTTGCCAAGCACGGCTCGCTCGTCTGCCGCTACGGCGGCACTGGTTCGTACGGCTACGCCTTCGGCGGTCTCATGCCAAGCCGCATCCTGCACGGATGGGGCGAGTACCTGACGCCGGAATGCAAGGGGCACACGATATGGACCGTCCAGATCGACGCGCCGTACGACCCCGATTCCGTCTCGCATTTCACCTCGTTCGGCTCGGTCTACCAGCGCACGGCCGACGGACGGCTCCTGTCTTCGCTTCAGCTGGAGGGCTGCTACGAAGGCATGCTAGACTATGCATACCTGAAGGAGCTTGAACGGCGGCTTGCCGCCGCCGGGACGGACGGCAAGGCGAGCCGCATCGCGGCGGAATTTGAGAAACTGAAGGAACGCGCCAGGGCGGCGGTGCCGTATCGCCTCGACGCGGACCGCATGCTCGACCCCGAGAAAGCGGCCAAGGCGCGGTTCACGAACGCGGACGCCGCAGAGGCAAGAAGGAAGGTCGCGCGATGGATCTGCGAGTTGGATTGAGAATATGGCTTTGCGCCGCGAGATAGCCGTTCTTGACCCAACTAGTAAGAATAAGGTTCTCATTCATCGATCACCTTCATGTCATTCTTTGACAGAAGTTTGTCAAATTCTAACGCTGACGCGGTAGTCAAGGCGCAAGATTGCAGAGTTTACGAAATAGCATTCGGCGCAGATACAGGGGGCGGTCAAGCAAAATTGGAACAATAACTACATGTTTGCAATGGAAAAGCATCTAATGTTGCAAGCATGAAAGGTCTCCCTGTCAAAAAACCTTTGGGCGATGTGGAACTGGCTTTTGTCGCAAGACATTGGCACAGCATCTGCTACTCAACCAGCATCAGTCAGACTTGAAAGGAGAATACAATGAGCAAAGCAACTGCAGAGTCGCGGGAAGCTCGCGCACGAAGGGCTTGTATTCTCAGATTCTGCTGTCAGGAAAATCGCGACACCAAAAGGCAAGAACCTGTGGGCAACTACCGAGGGATCCTCGGTACTTCGAGTTGAAGGCAGGAGAAAGGTCTCCCGCAAAGTTTGCCGAGGTCGCTTATCCTCATCGACAACTGGGCGATGCTGGAGGTGCTGGACCTCTTCGCGAAGAAGCGCAAGGGCGTAAAGATTTGGTATAATATGCGCAAAGAAAGCAAAGACGATGAGCGCAAGCGAGAACCAGATAGTTACGCGCGATCCGAATGATGTTGTGTCGGAAGACGCAATTCGAACAAGGTTGAGTTGAAATGAAAAAGATTTCTTTATCGAAGCTTGAGAGCTTTCTGAAGGCGAGGTGCGATGACCTTCGCGCGGCGGGATTGGATGCGACGGAATACCGCGATTACATCATTGCAATGATTTTCCTCAAGCGGGTGAACGATCTTTTCGTGCAGAGGAAGGAGGCCTACGTCCGGGAGTTGAAGAAGCAGTTTCCCGATCTTACGGACGAGGAACTGGCACTCGAAGCCGAGGAGAACAATTCTGACGTCTATGAGTTCTATGTTCCGTTGCTGGCGCGGTGGCGGGTCGATGCGTTGCCAGTGGGGGAACATCGTAAATTCTCGCAGCAACGGTCGGAGGCAAAGGGCAAGCTGGAGGAAGAACGCATCAGGGGCGAAGAGCGAGAGCGCTGGCAAAGGCAGTTTGACGAGGCCGAGCGGATGCTGAATTGGCAGGGTCTTCTGACCGTCAAAAACGACGTTGGCGATGCCTTGACGATAGCGCTTCACGAGATTGAGGATGCAAACGGGCAGGTGTTGAGCGGAGTCCTGTCATCGACGAAATTCAACGAGGTCAACACAAAGGGCGAGAAGAAACTGCCGGACGGGATTCTCGTGCAGCTCATCAACGACTTCAACGAGATTACGCTGACGGACGACAATTTCGAGTTTCCCGACCTGCTGGGAGCGGCCTACGAATACCTGCTTAAGTATTTCGCCGATATCGCAGGCAAAAAGGGCGGCGAGTTCTACACGCCGTCCGCCGTGGTCGAACTGATGGGCAAGATCCTCCAGCCCGCGAAGGACGCGGAGATCTGCGACCCGACCGTGGGCTCGGGCGGTCTCCTAATCAACATGCGTAACTACGTGGAGTCTCGCTATGGGAGTTCGCGTGATTTGTCGCTCTACGGACAAGAGCTCATCGACCACACCTACAAGATGTGCAAGATGAACATGATCTTCCATGGCATCCGGGATGCACGGATCGAGCAAGGCGACACTCTCCTCTCGCCGAAGCTCACGAAGGGCGGTGGACTCTGCAAGTTCGACATTGTGGTGGCGAATCCACCGTTCTCCCAGAACTACACGACTGCGGACATGAAGTTCAAGGAGCGTTTCCGCTTCTGGATGCCGCGGAAGAAGAAGGCGGACCTCATGTTCGTACAGCACATGGTCGCGACGTTGAAGGCCGAGGGAAGGATGGCGGTCGTCATGCCGCACGGTGTCCTTTTCCGTGGTGGCGAAGAGCAGCGTTATCGCGAGGAGCTGATCAACGGACAACTCGGCTGCATTCTTGAGTGTGTGATTGGATTGCCGCCGGAGCTTTTCTACGGCACGGGAATCCCCGCGTCGATCCTTGTCATCAACAGGAAGGGTGCGAAAGATCGCAAAGGCGTATTCTTTATCAACGCCGACCGTGAATATCACGAAGGCAAGAATCAGAACATGCTTCGCCCCGAGGATGTCGAGAAGATATCCTATGTCTATACGCACAAGTGCGAGATTCCGAAATACAGTCGGCTGGTGACGCGGCAGGAACTGGCGGAGGAGGACTACAACTGCAACATTCGTCGGTATGTGGACAATGCTCCCGATGCCGAGCCGCAGGATGTCGAGGCCCATCTGTCGGGCGGAATCCCCGCCGCCGAGGTCGAGGCGCTTGCTCCGGTTTTCGCTCCGTGGGGTGATGTGGCGGGCGTACTTTTCAAGTCGCAGCGCACCGGTTACATGAAGTTCCTCAAGTCGATCAAGAGCAAAGAGGCGATTGCCGTAGCGGTCCGTGCATCGGAGGGCGTTGGCAAGGCGGTTGCCTCGGTCGAAAAGCGGGTGAAAGCGTTTTGGAGTGCGGCGATGCCGGATCTGGAGGCGCTCCCGAAGAAGCGGGATGTATTCGCCCTCTGCGGCAAATTGACCGAATTGTTCACGGCGGAATTCGGACGGGCGCGGCATCCAGTGCTGGACGAGTTTCAGACCCGAGGCGCCTTCGCGCAATATCTTTCGGACCTCAAGAACGATTTCAAGTCCGTCGCGAACTCTGCGTGGAACGCCGAGCTTATCCCCGATGACGAGATTCTGGAGAGCCAGTTCCCGGAGGTTCTGGAGAAACTTCGTGCCTGTGAATCCCGCAAGGCGGAACTGCAGGGGATGTTCGACGCAGTTGACGAGTTGGAGGAGGACGCCTGGAACCCTGAGGAGTACGAGGTACTTCCCAAGACGGAACTGAAGCGCATCAAGGGCGAGATCAAGGAAGCGAAGGGCGGCCGCAGGGAAGTCGAGAAAGAGATCAAGGCGCTGGAGAAGCGCGTAAAGGCGTGCCGGAAGGCGAAGGAGGACACTGCCGCGCTTGAAGTCGAGATCGCCGAGAAGTCCGCCGAGCTAAAACCCTTCGACGAGCGGATTGCCGCGCTCACCGCGCAGATCGAGCGGCACGAGGAGCTTGCCGCGGAACTCCGGGAGTGCAACGCAGACATCCGCGCGATCGAACGGCGCAAGGACGATCTCGTCGCGACGGCCCGCGAGAAGATTTCGCCAAAGGAGGCGAAGGAACTGATCCTTGCCCGTTGGTATCGGACGCTTGCTTCGACGATCTCTGCATACGTTGAGGCTCATCTTCGCAGCGTAATTGCCGCGGTCGAGAATCTCCACGACAAGTACACGGTTCCGCTTGGAGCGCTTCTCGCCTCGCGTACGGAATCGACGGCAAAGCTTGACGGCTTCCTCAAGGAACTTGGTTATTCGCTTCCGGAGGTTCGCTGATGGGGAAATGGCTCAAAGAGAGGATTGGTGTTCTCGCAGATACATTTGCGGGAGGCACACCATCTCGGAGCATTCCTTCCTATTTTACAGGTAATATTCCGTGGGTGACATCGAGTGAAGTCAATGAGCATTACATAGTAGATACTCGTGAGAAGATAACGGTGGATGCATATAAGTCATCTTCAACAAAGATGATTCCGAAGGATGCTGTTTTGGTTGCAATGTATGGGGCGACGGCTGGGCAGGTGTCAAGATTAATGATAGAGGCTTGTTCGAATCAAGCGGTTCTGGCGTGTGTCCCTAATCAAAAAATCGTCTCATCGTTTTTATATTATCTATTAGTTGATCTTAAAGATCGGATTATATTTCGTGCTCAAGGGTCTGGGCAGACGAATCTTAGTAAAGAGATTGTGGATAACACTTATGCACAGTATCCCCTCTCCCTTGACGAGCAGCGGCATATTGCAGAGATTCTGACGACTTGTGACGAGGTGATTGAGAAGAGCGAGACGGTGGTGGAGAAGTATCGCGCGATCAAGGCAGGGATGCTCAAGGATCTCTTCACTCGTGGCATCGGCAAGAATGGCAAGCTCCGTCCGCCGCCCGAATCCGCCCCGCGGCTCTACAAGGACACAGCGCTTGGCAAAGTGCCGCAGGAGTGGGAGGTAAAAACTATAGGTGAAATGTTTGCGTTTAAGAATGGCGTAAGCAAAGGGAAGGAATATTTTGGACATGGTGTGCCAATCGTCAATTTCACAGACGTATTTAATAGGCCGCGGATAACGCCCGATGTGTTGAAGGGGCGGGTTGAGATGGATCGGCATGAGTTAGATTCTTTTGCTGTAAAATCTGGGGATGTATTCTTCACGCGTACATCTGAGACCCCGGAAGAAATTGGTATGGCGGCGGTTGTTATCGGCGAGTTTGTTGATACGGTTTTTAGTGGTTTTGTTTTGCGAGGACGTCCGATCGGTGAAGATTTAGAAAATGAGTTTAAAGTCTTTTGTTTTAGAACGGATGCCGTCAGGAAGTGGATCATTGGTGATTGTAGCTATACGACACGTGCATTAACAAACGGAGCAAAGTTGTCTGCAATCAAGATGGGGGTTCCGTCAAAATGTGAGCAGCAGCGGATCGCGGAGCGGTTGTCGGCGATCGATGCGAAGATCGCCGACGAGTTTGCCGTGATTGCCAAGTATCGAAAGGTAAAGACGGGGCTGATGGCACGACTCCTGACGCCGCCGGACGGGGAGGTTGAGTGATGACACACGGGGAACTGATGGCATTGCTGGATCGGCTTATCGCCGAATGGGAGAGCGAGGTCGTCGAATTCAAGGAAGCGGGTGCGGGTTATTCGCTCCACGATGTCGGCAAGTATTTCTCGGCGTTGTCGAACGAGGCGAATTTGCGGGGACAGGAACGGGCGTGGTTGGTGCTGGGGGTGGTCAACAAGACGCGGAAGGTGAAGGAATGCGAGTTCGGCAAGGAACCCGGGAGGCTGGATGGTCCGCAGGGGCTGAAGATGCAGATCACCGAGGGAACCGACCCGAGTGTCTCGCTTGTCGACATCCACGAGCTTCGTCATCCCGACGGGAGGGTGCTTCTTTTGGAGATTCCCGCAGCACCGCGCGGGGTGCCGGTCGCCTGGAAGGGACATTACTATGCGCGGTCGGGCGAGAGTCTTGTCGCGCTCGGTCTCGATAAGCTGGACATGATCCGCAGCGAAGCGGTGGAAAACGATTGGTCTGCTGTACCCGTCGAGGGTGCGACCTACGACGATCTGGACGAACGGGCGATAGCCAAGGCACGGGCGGGCTTCTACGAGAAGAACGTCCCACGCTACACCGAGGATGAGGTCAAGGGATGGGACCTCCGGACATTCCTCGACCGGGCGCGGCTCACGCGCAATGGACGGATCACCAGGACGACATTGTTGCTGGTCGGCAAGGAACTGTCGTCCCACTTGCTGTCTCCGCATCCCGCGCAACTCGTGTGGAAGCTGATGGGCGAGGAAGAGGGGAATGCGATCTTCTATCCGCCGTTCCTCTTGGCGACTACGGAGCTGTATTCCAAGGTGCGCAATGTCCAGGTGAAGATTCTGCCGGTGGACGAACTGGTGCCGAAGGAAGTGCCGAAGTACATCGCCGACAGCGTCCTCGAGGCGCTGCACAACTGCATTGCACATCAGGATTACCGGATGAATGCTCGTGTCGTGGTGACGGAATACGTCGATCGGCTCATCTTCGAGAACCGCGGCAGTTTTTTCGAGGGGCGTCCGGAGGAGTATGTCGGAGGGACGAAGACGCCGTCTCATTACCGGAATCTCCAACTGGTCATGGCCATGCGTGAGATTAACATGATCGATTCGCAGGGCTACGGCATCCATCGCCTCTATGTCGAGCAACGCAAACGGTATTTCCCTATGCCGGATTACGAGCTGGGATCCAATTTCGTCAAGACGACCATCTATGGACATGTCGTCGATCCGGCATACAGCAGTTTGCTGATCAAGCGTTCCGACCTGAAGCTGGATGATGTCTGTCTGCTGGACCGTGTTCAGAAAGGACTGAAGATTGGTGCGAGGGCGGTTGCGCACTTGCGGCGAGAGGGTCTTGTCGAAGGGCGGGTGCCTTATCTTCACGTCTCGGCCAAGGTTGCGAAAGTAATTGGGCAAAAAGTGGAATACACCAAGGCAAAGCATGTGAACCAAAATAATTTTCGGCGTATGGTGATAGAGTTTCTCGCGCAATGGAAACATGCAGGTAGAAAGGATTTTGAAAGGCTTTTGTTGGATAAGTTTCCGGAGAATCTGACCATGGATCAGAAGATGACTAAGATCAGTACAATTCTAACATCCTTGCGTAAAGCTGGAAAGATCAAGAATTTACATACGAAAGGAGATCCTATTTGGATTTTGTGTGAAACAAAATAAATTCCAAATAGAGTCAAAATAGACGAAAGCGGGTAATTTAATAAAAAACGGGAAAAGCAGATAATATGTCTATTTTTGAATTTGTTTTACAAAAAGGATTTAATGAAAGTCAAAGGAGAACGCCATGAGTGAGTATTCAAATGTCGAGAGACCGTTTCTCCAGAAGTTGGAGGAGATTGGGTGGGAAATCATTGATCATGGCGGAGGGCCGGATCATCCGACCGATCCGACGATCTCGCGGCGAATGAGCTTCGGGGAAGTGGCGATTCGGTCGCATTTCAAGAAATGGGTCGGCAAGATCAATTCGTGGGCAACGGACGCGCAGCTTGACTGGGCGTATGACAAGATCACCACGCAGACGGGACCGCTTGTGGAGACCAACCGTCAGGTGTTCGATTGGGTGCGGAAGGGCTTGCCGCTCCCGGGCAAGAACGAGGTGACGGGCGAAGAGAATCCAACCTTGAAGCTCGTGGATTTCCGTCCGGGACATTTCAATGACAACGGGTTTCTGGCGATCAACCAGTTCCGCGTCGATACGCCCGCGATGGCGAAGGCGTACATTGTGCCGGACATCGTGTGTGTCGTGAACGGATTGCCGTGGATCGTGATTGAGTGCAAGGATCTCGATGTCGCCGAGCCGTTGAGCGATGCTTGGGAGCAGATTCGGCGCTATTCCAACCAACGGAAGGATCCCGACGACAGCTACGCGCAGGACGAGGGCAAGGAGTCGCTTTTCCATGCGAACCTCTTCAATGTCATTACCCACGGCACAGAGGCGCGGTTCGGGACCATTACGGGCGAGTTCGATTATTACTACAACTGGACGGACATCTTCCCGGAGAAATACCGCACGGTCGAGACGCAGGACGGCGGCGTTCGTCAGGAAGTGATGATCGGCGGAATGTTCAACAAGGAGATCCTGCTCGACATTCTGAAGAACTTTACGCTGTTCACCACCAAGGGCGGGAATCTCGTCAAGATCGTCTGCCGCTACAACCAGTACCGCGCGGTCGGCAAGATGATCGAGCGGCTTCGCAAGGGCGGGGACTTCAAGGGGCGGAGCGGTGTCGTCTGGCATACGCAGGGTAGCGGCAAGTCGCTGTCGATGGTGTTTCTTGTCCGGAAGATGCGCGATTCCTTTGATCTCGCCGGATGGAAGATCATGATCGTCGTGGACCGGAACGAACTCGAGGAGCAGATCGAGGACGATGCAGTGCTGACCGGCGAGGGCGTGACGGTGGTTGAGACCAAGGCCGAGCTGGAGAAGCTTGGCGGAGACACGGCGAATCTCAATCTCGTGATGATTCATAAGTTCGGGGTCTCTTCCAAGGAGGAGCTGGAACGCTGGAAGCGTCTTGGCATCCCGCCGAAATTCGAGGTATTCGGGGAGATCAACAATCGCGAGAAGGTGCTGATCCTGGTCGACGAGGCGCATCGGTCGCAGGGTGGGGACATGGCGAAGAATCTGTTTATCGCCTTCCCGAATGCGACACGCATCGGATTCACCGGAACGCCGCTCCTGACGCCTCGGCACAAGATCAAGACAGCGGAGCGTTTCTACTGCGAACCGAACGAGTTTATCGACACCTATAAGATGAAGGACGCGGTTCGTGACCGGGCGACGGTCGATGTGATGTACATTGGCAAGACGACGGCGGACAAGATCAGCGATCCCGAGGCCTTCGACGCTGAGTACGAGGCGCAGTTCAGCGAGCGCACGGAGGCGGAACGACAGGAGATCATGAAGCGGTACGGCGACATGGTCGCCTACCTTGAAAGCAAGGACCGGGTCGAAGAGGTCTCGCGTGACCTCCTGACTCACTACGTGACCGAGATCCTGCCGAATGGGTTCAAGGCAATGGTTGTGTCGGCGTCCATAACCGCAGCATGCCGGTACAAGTACGAGCTGGAGGGGCTCATTCCGAAAATCATTGCCGCAGAGGAGTCTAAGACCGGCGACGAACGTGATGAGGATTTGCTTGCGAAGCTGCGGATGCTCAAGGTGCGAGCTGTCGTGTCGATGCAATCCAACAACGAACCTGCCTACATTACCAAGGCGCGGAAGGAGGGGCAGGGACGCGAGATCACGGATGCGTTCAAGAAGGGTTTCGATCCCGAGAAGCCGGAAACGGGTATCGGCATCCTGTGCGTCTGCGATCGGCTTCTGACGGGCTTCGATGCGCCGATTGCACAAGTGATGTATCTGGACCGCAGCTTGAAGGAGCACGGACTCATGCAGGCGATTGCCCGCGTGAACCGCATGATGCCAAAGAAGGGGCATGGCTTGGTGGTCGATTACTTCGGGATCACCAAGGATCTGACGCGGGCACTGGGAATCTACGCGGACGAGCTGGAGGATGCAAAGGAGGATCTGAAGGAGTTCGGAGAGTATTTCAAGTCTGTGAACGACGAGATACCCGAACTGGAGGGACGCTACCGCAAGATTCTCCAGTTCTTCGCCGACAACGGAATTCGCGATGCCGAGGGGTATCTCGCGCAGACGTTGGCCGACGGTGAGGCCGACCGAAAGGTTGTGGAGGATGTGATTGCTCTTGTCGCGGATATGGAGAAGCGGGCGAAGCTCGATGCCCTCGTGAAGAATTACTTCGACCGGCTCGACCTTCTCTTCAATCAGCCGGAGGTGCAGAAGACGCATTGGATATTTGCCAAGCGCCTTGGCTACATGCTTTTCCGTATCGGACAGTTCTACAAGGATCCGACGATGGATCTCAAGTGGGCGAGTTCGAAAGTGCGGCGACTGATTGACAAGTATGTGAAGAACGAGTCGATTGTGCAAAATATTGATGCTGTGTCGATGTTGAGCGATGACTTCCCGAAGATCGCCTCGATGTACGCCGGAAAGAAGAGCCAGGCGTCGGCGATGGAGCATACGATTCGCTGGCAGATCAAGGTCAATCTTCAGGATAAGGACCCGGGACTCTACCAGAGGTTCAAGGATCGACTCGACGGCATCATCTCGACCTATCAGGGCAACTGGGAGCAGATGATCAAGGAGTTCGAGCAGCTGAAGGGCGATTTGGACAAGGGCCGGGCAAGGGATGATCGGTTTGCGGGCAAGGAGATGCAAAGGCCGTTCTACGATTGTCTCAAGATGCTGGCGGATAAGGAATTGTCGCAGGATGAGGATGCGAAGATTGTGCGAGCGACGAAATCGATGTGCTCCGAAATCAAGGCATCGCTTGTAGTCGCGAATTTCTGGGAGAAGCCGAGCGAAGTCAAGAAGCTTAGAGACAAGATTGCGTTTGGCGTTCGGCTTGGACTGAGGGGGATTGTGGCCGACGATCTTAATGCGGCTGAAAAGGTGATGAACATCTGCAAGTGCAGTTACGGTGAGATTCTTCGGCACATCGATGAAATGGCGTAACTACGAAGTCGCTGTCCGGCGGAGTAGCCGCCGAAAGACCATGCACATTGTCGTCGAGCGTGATGGAACGCTCGCGGTACAGGTCCCGTCTGATATGGCCGAGTCCCGCATCGAAGAGATACTTGAGAGCCGTGCGTACGATGTGTTCATTATGCTTGAGAAGTGGCGAGAGGCTCACAAGGAGCAGGTACATCGTCAGTTCCGAGACGGCCAATCATTTTTATATCTTGGTCGGAGTTATCAATTGAAGTTCATCCGGGACCAGTCCGAGCCAGTTAAACTTAGGAGTGGAAATATTCTTTTACGGAAAGGTGATAGCGATCCTCGGGCGGCCTTAATTGGGTTTTACAAGCGCATGGCAAAGGTGCGGATTGGAAAGCGTGTACGAGAATTGCTCTCAGGATTTCCTGTGCCCAAGAAAGTCGTTGTCCGTGATATGTCTACGCGGTGGGGATCCTGTACGCCGGGAGGTGTTATTACTTACAACTGGCGATGTGTGCTTGTTCCGCCACGGGTAATGGATTATCTCATTGTCCATGAATTGGCTCATTTGGAACACCATCGGCATTCGCGAGCTTTCTGGGATAAAATTGCCTCCGTCTTGCCGGGCTTTGAGAGCTCTGTGGAGTGGCTTCGGATAAACGGTGTGCGAACTGAGATTTAGAGACGCTAAAGGAATCAAAAGAGATTATGGCTATGCCGCAGAGAGACGATCCTCCTTCGCGCTGCGCGCTACGGAACGTCGAGTGCTGGTCTTTATTGTTCCTGCGAGGCCTATTGGATTGTCTGTTCAGGTCGATGGCGTGGCATGGTGGCGTGACGGCGACAGCCTCGTTCCGATGCCCGAATTTGTATCGTTTTCTGGACGCTTGCGCAGGTCGCGCCGAGTCGCCTTTTGTTGTGGTATAATACGCGGCATGGAGAAGACGAGACCCATACTCTGCGGCGAGGCGGCTGAGGTGAGCCTTCTAAAGGCTCTGGCGCGCATTCCGTCGGCAAGCGCCGACATTGCGCAAGTGAATCGGGCCGTCGACGTCCTCGCCGCATGGCTGAAGGAACACGGGGTGGCCGTCTCCGTCGAATCCATGCCGGACGGGCGAAACATGCTCTGGGCTTCCACCGCGCCGGGCAAAGTGCAGGACTTCCTCCTTTGCGCGCACCTCGACGTGGTGCCCGCCCCGGAGGAGATGTTTGATCCTGTCGAGCGCGATGGATGGCTCTGTGGCCGCGGGACCGGAGATTGCAAGGGAAATGTCGTCGCGATCGCGCGGATTCTGGCGGAACTGAACGGGAAGGCGTCGGTCGGCGCGGTGTTTACGACGGACGAGGAGACGGGCGGCGCGACCGGCTACGCCATGGTCGAGCGCGGGTATGCGGCGAGGAAACTCGTGCTTGTCATGGATTCACAGCCCTACTCGGTGTGCGTCGGCGAGAAGGGGCATACGTATTTCACGCTTGCCGCGCACGGCAGGTCGGGCCACGCGTCGCGTCCGTGGGAATGCGTCAATGCCGTCGATGCCCTGCTGGAAGGTCTCGGGAAATTGCGTCGGATATGGCCGCTTGAAGCGACCGCGGAAGACTTCTGGCACGACACGCTTGCGGCGACGGTCCTGTCCGCCGGCGACGTCCCCAACCGCATTCCGGACGTCGCTTCCGCGACGCTCAACCTCCGCTACGTGGATCCAAGCGGCGGAGATGCGTGGGAGGCGCGCATCCGCGAGGCGACCGGTCTGGACGTCTCGCGCGGCGAGGATTCCCCGCCGGTAGTCTCCAATCCTGGCGCGCCCGTGCTTCTCGCGCTGCAGCGGCATCTCCGCGGCTGCTGGCCGGAGCGTCCCGTGCCGTTCGTCCGCATGAACGGCGCCACGGACGCGCGGGCGTTCGTCTCGCTCGGCGTTCCGCTTGCCATAACATGCGTCGAAAAGCGCGGCGACCATGCGGCAGACGAGGCGGTGCGCCTCGCATCCATAGGCGAAGTGGCGGATGCGCTGAGCGGCTTCTTCGTAAAAGGAGGCGAATGATGGGTTGCGTCGATGGCGGCAACGACGGATTCTTCTGGCGTTTCATGCGGCGCATCCCGGATCCCGTCGTGATTTTCATCTGCCTTTACGCGGTCGCGTTCGTGCTGACGATCGCGCTTTCCGGGACTACGTTTTCCATGCCCGGCGCAGAAGGGCGGACGCTCGCCGTAAAGTCTATGGCGACGACGGAGAACGTCCGCTGGATATTCGACAATGCGCTCGTCAAGAACTGGGTGGCCTTTGCGCACGGGCTGCTGCCGATCGTGATATTGATAATGATGGGCGTGGGGCTGGCGGAGCAGAGCGGTTTCCTCGGTGCGCTGCTGCGGCTTCTCGGCCGCGGCACGAACGTGAACAGGCTCACGTACGCGGTTGTGGGGATAGGGGTGTTTTCTTCGATAGTGAGCGACGCGGCGTACTTCATCCTGGTGCCGCTGGCGGCTTCGCTCTATGCGGCCCTCGGCAGGAATCCGTTCGTCGGCATAGCGGCGGCTTTCGCGGGCGTCAGCGCCGGCTTTGGCGCGAACCTCATACCGGCCACGTCCAACGACGTGGTCGTCGGCTTCAACACGCTGGCGTTCGCCGAACAGATGGGGGTGCCTGCGGTGTCGCGCAACGGCGCGGCGCTTTGCGCGCCTACGATGGACTACTTTTTCATGGCCGGGCTGTTCTGCATCTATACGCTTGTCGGCGGTTTCGTGACGAACAGGTTTGTCGCGCCGCGCGTCTCGAAGTTCGCATGGCACTACCCCGAAGGGCACGAGACGCGTAGTTTCGCCCTTGAGCCGAAGGAGCGCCGCGCGATATGGATTGCCTTGGCGTCGCTTCTCGGCGCGGTGGGCGTTGCCGCGGCGTTCGCCCTCGGTCCGCTCGCCCCGTACGTTACGGAGACAGGGGCGCGCCGCGTGCCGTACATGGACGACATAATCATTTTCGTTGCGTTTGCGTTCGGTTGCGCAGGGGCCGCGTACGGGTTCGCCTCCGGGAAATTCCGTTCCGCGGGGGATCTCATAAAGGCGGCGTCGAAGCAGGTGGGCGGCGTCAGCTATCTGATGGTGCTTACGTTTTTCTCGTTCAACTTCCTTGCGATGTTCACGTATTCCAATCTCGGCGCGTTCGCCGCGTGCGCGGGCGCGCGGGCGCTGATCGCGCTCGACCTGGGTTCATGGCCGTGCGTCCTGCTTGTTCTGTTCATGGTTCTCGTGGGAATCGTAAACATGTGCATTTCCTCGATGAGCGCGAAGTGGATGCTCCTCGGGCCGATATTCGTCCCGATGCTCTACCGCGTGAGTTCGACATTGACGCCGGAGGTGGTCACTGCGGCCTACCGTTCCGCAGAGCCCTGCACGAACATCATAACGCCGGTAATGAACTTCGCCGGCGTGATTCTCGTGTTCTGCCGCAAATGGAACAAGGACTTCACCATCGGTGAGCAGATAATGATGATGCTGCCGTACTCGGTCGCGTTCTTCGTCGTTTCCGCCATCCATCTGCTTGTCTGGTACAAGTCAGGTCTGCCGTTCGGCTTTTGATGAGCCGTCTCTGCGCCTGCGGCGCGACCACCGCTGCCAGCTTGCCGAGCGGCGTTCCGCCGTTTTGAAAGGGCGCGGCAACGCGTTGGCCTGAAGGTCGTTTGGATGCCTCCTCCAGCGATTCTGTTGCCACTACAGTAGGACGACCTTCGCCACGCGCCGCCGCACCCTTTCGGCCTTCGGCCCTCGTATCCCCCGGCCGTAGGCACCCCGCATAGCGCCCGCTACGCGGCTCACTTCGTTCGGGTTATCAGGAAATTAGGATTATCAGGAAATCTTCCTCTGGGCGAGTTGCGCCATTTGCCGCCGTTTGCGACGGCAAGCCATGTTTCATTGGATAAAGTTTACATTCGGCATGGCCGACACCG
>JAFRBA010000112.1 GCA_017405115.1 Kiritimatiellia bacterium | reverse complement strand
GGCGGTGCTTCGGCGCGCGACCGCCCCTCGGCGCTGCGGCAGTGGAACGGGCCTCCATCAGATGTGCGACGGCGTCTCGATGCCCAGGAGGCCGAGCCCCGTGCGGAGGACGCGCCCGAAGAGCGCGCAAAGCCGCAGCCTGGCGTCGCGCACCTCGGCCTCGCTCTTGAGGATCGGCGAGGTCTGGTAGAAGCTCGAGTAGAGCTGCGCCGTCTGGAACAGGTAGTCGGCCAGCACCGACGGCTTGTAGGCCTCGGCCGCGCGCACGACCGCACTGGGGAACTCCAGCAGCTGGAGCGCGAGCCGCTTCTCGCCCGGCGTGCCGACCGCGAAGGCGCCGGCGGACGGGCCCGCCTCGTCAACGCCAGCCTTCGCCATGAGGGAGCAGACGCGAGCGTAGGCGTACTGCAGATACGGACCGGAGTTGCCCTCCAGCGCAAGGGCCTTGTCCCAGCTGAAGTCTATGTCCGTGGCGGGGTCGTGGGACAGGTCCGAGTACTTCACGGCCCCGTATCCGATCTGCTCGGCGAGCGCCTCGTCGCCCCCGCGCTCCTTCACGATGTCGTATGCGCGGCGCTTGGCCTCCGACAGGAGGTCGTCGAGGCGTATGAGGTTCCCCTCGCGCGTCGAGATCGCCTTCCCCTGGTAGGACATGAGCCCGAACGGCACGTGGACGAGCTTCACGCCCGTGTAGCCCATCTTGGCCGCGATCGAGAACCACTGCCTGAAATGGAGCTGCTGCCGCGCGTCGGTGACGTATATGATGCGCTCGGGGTCGTATTCCTCGACGCGCGTCTTCACGCACGCAAGGTCGCTTGTCGTGTAGTTGTAGCCCCCGTCGGACTTGCGGACTATCGCGACGCCAAGCTTCTCGTCCTCCAAGTTGACGACGAGCGCGCCTTCGCTCTCGACCGCGAGGCCCATCTCCTGCAGCCTGGCGACCACCCCGGGCATGGTGTCGTTGTAGTACGATTCGCCGCGGTAGGTGTCGAAGCGCACGCCGAGCTGGCGGTACATGCGCTCAAACTCGCCTATCGAGATTTCGACGAACCTTTTCCAGAGCGCGATGTTGTCGGCGTCGCCCTGCTGGAGCTTCACCAGCTCCGCGCGGCAGGCGTCCTTCCACGCCTCGTCCTCCTTCGCCTTCGCAGCGGACAGGACATAGCACTTCTCCAGGCTTGCGACGGTCAGGTTGTCGCGCTCCTCCTGCGAAAGGCACTCGCGATAGCCCTTTATGAGTATTCCAAACTGGGTCCCCCAGTCGCCGAGGTGGTTGTCGGCGACGACGTCGTAGCCCAGCGCCCGGAAGATGCGGTCGAGCGCGCCGCCGATCACGGTGGAGCGGATGTGGCCGATATGCATCTGCTTGGCGGCGTTCGGCGACGAGTAGTCGATGACGATGCGCCTGCCCGCGCCGGTCTGCGGAATGCCGCAGGCCGGCTTTGCGGCAAGGTCGGCAAGACCGGCGTCGAGCCACTCCGGCGACACCGTCAGGTTGAGGAACCCCGGCCCTGCGATCTCCACCCTGAGGGACGGCTCCATGCCTTCCGCGACTTTCGCGGCCACGTCGCGCGGCTTCATGCCAAGGCGCTTTGCGAACTTGAGCGCGTCGTTGCACTGGTAGTCTCCGAACTTCGGGTCTGTGGCGGGCACAACCCGAACGCCGTCGAAGTCCTCTCCCGGAAACGCCTTTTCAAAGGCCGCCCTTACTGTTGAACTGAGTTCCATGTTCTCCGCATCTTCCTTCTGTATTGTTGTCGTGCTATAGTATAGCATAATCCCGCGGCGGAAAGATGCACGCTCACGGGCGGAGCGCATCCGCGAATCGTTCTGGCGCGCAAAACGCGACAACGCCGCCTTGCCGTCCGACGCTGCTCCCGATCCGGATTTCGGCGGTCCAGGCGGCTCCAGGCTTTGCACTTGGTTCGCGACGGGGCGCGGAGAGGCGGTGCCGCACGAGAGCACTTTCGCGGGTCCGACGGGATTTTGACACCCGTGCGCACAGGCGAGCGCTATGCGCGAGCGTCAAAATCCTGCCGGGGGTGCCCGCGAAATACGGGTCGGGCGGCACCGCCGCGCAGCGTCCCATGAGCGAATTGCACGGATGCGCGATTCGCGGATGCGACCCTGGAAGTGGCTGTCTGGGCGAAAAGATGGTAGAATATGCGGCATGGAAAACGAGTTCACGTCGCAAAGCCTTGCCGAGGCGTTCGCGGAACACCGCGCTCGCCTCCTGTCGCTTGTAGAAAGGCGGCTGAACCCGATTCTCCTGAAGCGCATGTCCCACGAGGACATGATGCAGGAGGTCTATCTTGCCGCGGCGAAGCGCCTCCCGTATTTCGTGCAGAATGAGGACGTGCCGATCTACTTCAAGCTGCGGACGATCCTTCTACAGACACTCGCCGACATCGAGCGCAAGAACCTTCAGGCCGCCGGGCGCGACGCCTACAGGGAGGCCGAAGTCAGAGACGACGCAGCGACGACGGCAGTTCCGGGAGCGCTCAACTGGGGCCAGTTCGCGGCGGACGTCACCTCTCCGCTTTCGCGCGTGGATCGCAACGAACGCCATGCGCTCCTTCGCGCCGCGGTCGCCGCGCTTCCCGAGAACGACCGCGCAATCATCGTCCTTCGCCACTTCGACGGCATGGGCAACTCGGAGTGCGCTGCCGCGCTTGGCATCGAGCCCAAGGCGGCGTCCATCCGCTACGTTCGCGCCCTCGAACGCCTGCAGCAGAAACTAATGGAGTTGTCATGCTTCAAGAAGTGATTTTAGCCACAAAGAACACAAAGGAAGGGACGGTACAACCTTTGTGTCCTTTGTGGCTGAAACTTACAAAGAGAGTGTTGGCGAGGAATCGTAGAGGTGCGACATGAACGAACCAGAAATACAATTGACCGACGCGTTGCGCTCGCTCGCGGCGGAACTCGACGAATTGGGGAGGGAGGGCGCGTGTCCCCACGCGCCGCCTGAAATCCCGGACTTCCACATCAAATCGCTTCTCGGACGCGGCGGCATGGGAACGGTCTATCTCGCAGAGCAAATCTCCCTTGAACGCGAAGTCGCGCTTAAAATAGTCCCTCAACCCCCTCAAACGTCTCAAACCTCTCAAACCCCTCAAACCTCTCAAACCTTGCCTACCGAGGCACGGACAATCGCGCAGCTCCACCATCCAAACATCGTTCAGGTCTATGCGGCGGGAACAGCGCAAGACCAGTCGTGGTTTGCGATGGAGCTCATGCGCGGCAAGACTGCAACCCACAGCACATTCATGTCAGCCGAAGATGTCGCCCGCCTTGGCGTGCAAATCGCCGAGGCGCTTTCCTACGCCCACCGCTGCGGCGTCATCCATCGCGATGTGAAGCCATCCAACATCTTCATCGGCGAAAGCGGCATTGCGAAGCTCGGCGACTTCGGCCTTGCCAATTCGGCAGGCGATGGAGGCACGCGCCGCTACATGGCACAGGAATTGCTGGACGGCGCCAAGGCGACGGAATCGAGCGACCAGTACGCCCTTGGCGTAACCTTGGGTGAATTGGTAGGGCGCGTTGTCCCCAACGCGCCGAGCGGCGGCATCATCGATGCCGCCCTACCGGATACAACCACGCATGGTAGGGCGGTTTCGATGAAACCGCCGCTTGTCCCTCCCGACTTTGCCGCCATTTGTGCAAAGGCGACTGCGCAAGATCCGTCCCGCCGCTACGAAAGCATGGACGCGATGCTCGACGACCTTCGCCGCTTCCTCGCCCACAAGCCCGTCGCGGCAAATCCGCCGTCGCCATTCCGGAGATTTCGTCTCTTCGCCCGGCGCAACCCGATTGCCGCTTCCGGCATCGCCGCCGCGTCAGTTCTCCTTGCCGCATTTGTCGCCGCGCTCGCCGTCGGCTATGTCAAGACAAACCGCGCCCTCGCCGCCACGGAACGCGAAGCCGCATCCGCCGCGCAGTCGCTGGCGATGGTGGTGACGACTATCAACGCTGAAAACCAGGACAAGCGGGACGCCGAGATCACCCGCGCGCTTACCGCCGCGGAGCACCTTGCGGAGCGCTTTCCCGAAAACGCCGAAATCGCTGATGCTGTTGGCCGTCTGAAGGCGGCCCGCGACGCCCACGCTCGCTTCCTTGAACGTCGCGGCGGTTCCATGCGCTTCCAGAACCGCTTCAGGCCCGCACCGCGGCCTTCGCCACGGTAGGACAGTGCGTCGCTCGCCTCATTTGGCGATCTGCACCACACGGAATCCGACCGTGTTGTAGCAGACCTCGGGGCGGCGGCCTTCGCCGCTGTAGTCGGTGCGGCACGAGCTCTTGTTCGCATACCACGAGCCGCCCTTGATGGCGTTGACTTTCTTGCCGCGCTCCGCGCCGTTCTGGGCGACGATTTCCGTCGAAGTCCATTCCCAGCAGTTGCCCCACATGTCGAGCGCGCCGCAGGCTGTCTTAGTCTGCTGATAGGCGTCGACGGGCGTCGTCCAGCCTCCGGCGTCCGAAATCTCCTTGAAGAGGTCCGTGTAGATGAATCCCGTGTAGTTCCGGTGGTTCACCCAGCCACGGACGCCGCCGTTGGGCGAAATGGCAATCACCTCCGAGAGCTTCTGCTTCTTTCCGTTCAGCTCGGACTTCGGATGCACGAACTCCACGAGCCTGTCCTTGTCCTTTTTGAGCAGCTGCGCGGCAATCACGCCGTTGAAGTTGAACTCCGCGTCGTGCGGCGTCGCGCCTGCCGCGGATTCCCATTCCGCCTCCGTCGGCAGGCGGTAGGTATGCGCCGCATCGTTCTTCCCGAGCCACGCGCAATACGCCTCGGCGTCGCGGAGCGAGACCCACAGTACGGGATGCTTCTCCTTACCCTCGGGGAAATTACCGTTCTTCCAGTAGCGCGGCGGCTCGTGTCCGGTTTCCTTCACAAACTGCGCATACTCCCCATTCGTCACCGGGCACTGCGCGATTTTTGCGGTGTTTGTCGTTTCGCCAAATGGAAGAAATGAGCCTTCTGGCTTTTCTACGTTATTCTTTGCAATGTCTTGCCTTTTCTGCGCGAAAAGCCAATCAAGGCGCTCGGCCGTAAAGGCGGCGCTGCATGCTCTTTGGTGGCCGCATCCTTCGAGGACGTCAAATCTGATTGTTCCACCGGTCTTCTTGACATTGTCGGCAAATGCCTTCAGTTCGTCGACGGTGCGTTCCCGTGATCCAACCGTTACATTAAGGGGAATGCCCTTGAAGTCTTCAGGAGAAACGTCTTTCGGCGCACCCGAGGCGATGAACGCCGCGGCGAACAGCCGTGGGTTCTCCTTGACGATGCGCCATGATGCCCACGAGCCCATCGACACACTCGCGATGTAGATTCGATTCGTATCCACGCTTTTCTCGGCAGCGCATTTCTCGACAAATCCGACTACCTTGTCTTGGCATCCCGGAATCCCTCTGTTGGGGATCCATTCATAGCCGCTTGGACACTGGGGCACAAGAAAGTACGCCGGAATGTCGTTCTTCAGGATATAGTCTTTGATGTCCTTCACTGCCTGGAGCTGAAGCTGCGCCTGGTTGTCTTTGCCTCTGGCGTGGCCTCCGTGCAGAAAGACAAGCAATGCCGGCTTGTCCGTGCCATTGGTGTTGCTGGCCAGCTGCTGGTACTGCAAACCGTCGTATTCCATTTCCATCGGCTCAAACTGCCGTCCGTACTGTGCGAACGCGGCGAACCCAAAGAGCGCGACGGCGCAAATGATGATAGACTTGTTCATGACCGGTTCCTTTCTTGCGGTGGCTTTCTTGCCTTCCACCAACTAAGAACGCATCCGTCGGCGAAAATCTACAGGAAATTTAGTCCAAGTAAGAAATTCACCAGCGGCGTTCGCGTCGACGTTGCGGGTCGCGGGAACGCTCGCCATTCCGCTGCTTCCGAGCGCCGTATGGCCGGTCGCCACGGTCGCCGGTATGCGTAGGCGTCCTGCGCGGCCTAGCCGTCGGCGTGTCGGGCTTGAGGTCGGTCGTGAGGCGGAAGTCGGCTAGCGGTTTGTAGCCGCGCGCCGCCATGAGCGCATCCCACGCCTTTGGAAGCACGATCTTGATTGTCGCAAAACCGCCGCCGGGAACTGTCAGGACTTTGTTGCGCGACGGGTCGCCAGTCACGATGAACGCGCTCTTGCCGGATGCCATTGCGGGGACGGTTTCCATCCGCTCCATCCCTGTCCATTCCAGCCATGGAGGTGTCATGGTTTCGTCCGCGTTTTCATTGCGAATGATCCGCCTTTCATGATAACGGAGCGGATACTTCGCGGGATCAAACGCACTTCCGGGGTTGCCCCAATAGTTCGCAAACGTACGCTGGCCAAGAGGAATCCTCGCCGTCTCCTCCAACGCGTTGCAGAGCGCGTCCTTCGACTGGTATGTTTTCGCAAGGTCGCACGCAACGCCTTCGGTGATGAAGAACGTGCGGTAGGTGCAAGGCATCCCGCTCGCGACGGCCATCTGGGATTTCTCGGCCGCGTCCCACGCCATCATGTCCTTGATGCGCCCGCCGTCGGACGTGGCCGGCACGAGATTGTTGCCCCAGTTGATCGATGACGCGGCGGTGAGCGTGGAGTCGTCGATGGAGTACCCGCGCTGCATCTGGTACGGTTTCCAGCCGACCTTCAGCGCGGCCGCCTCGTCTTCCACTAGACACCACGGCATCAGGTAGCCGAACGTGCCCATGCGGTTCTCCTTCACGCGGTAGCCGCCCAGGTTAAGCATGGCGAGGCTGATGAAGCGCCCAAGCTGCGCATTCTTCGGCTCGTTGATTTCGCCCTGTCCGCAGTCGAAGCCGAGCTGGCGGGCGACAGGTCCGTTCAGCCAGCAGTATGGCGTCCAAGCGTGCGTCGAGGCGAGAATGCGCCTGAAGTCGCCGTCCTTCATCGCCTCGACGAATGCAAGGAGAATAGGCATGAACTCCGGCGGACACCCCGCCATTACGCCGTTGACGGCAACATGATGCACCGTCACGTCGCGCTGTGCGGGCGGAATCGCGCCGAGCGAATGGTCGGGCTCAAGGTCGGTGAAACTGAGAAATGCTTCTACTGCCTTTTCTGTCGGCGGCACAACAGGCAAGCCGTCCGTCCAGCCGGAGTCGAGGAATATCTGCTGTATCTCTGCGAAGGTGCCGGAGATTTGACTTTCGACAACCGACGTTCGACTATCGGTTGTCGTCTGTCGGATGCCCTTCGCTCCCATCAACCCCGCCTTCACCTGCGGCCACAGCACCTTGCGCGTATTCTCCAGAAGCTCCTCGCGCGGGTGGCTTGCGAACGCTCCAGGATATTCCGCGATTCGCAGTTCCTTAAGCCCTGCCGATGCCGCCGCGCTCTTCGCCTGCTTCACGAAGCCTGGCGCGGCGATCATCACGGACGGAATACCCAGCACCTCGGCGGCGATGCACGAACCTGTTTCCTTCGGCGTGCAGAGTCCGCAGCCGCCGTTGCCCGAAACGACGGCATCGATCTTGAACTCCTTGAGCTTGCGCTGAAACTCGTCCTTCTCGCGCCGCACCACGCCTGGACGCGGATATGGTCCGGCAGAACCGATTTCGCTCAACACATACACCTTCGCCGTAGGATGCTCGGCAAGGATGAGCCGCTTCAGCTCGTGATGCGTTACGTTCGCCATGAAACTGCCGCCCACGAGCGCAATCGTCTTTCCGTCCAGCGACTTGAGGCGAGGCGCGGGCTTGATTGGTTCCACGGCGGACTCCGGCACGGGCGACAGCACCGTATAGGTCGCCTCTCCGCCAGAGGGCAGAGGGCAGACGCCATCCTTGCATTCCGCCGCCAATGTGCTCACAGCAACCGCCGCCGCAATTCCTATCATCGTTCTCATCACATGTTTCCTTTCTTGCTGGTTTCCCATACTCCTAAGAACGCAATCGCGGCGGCGAATCTACAGTCCAGACGAAAGAAAGTTTCGGGCGGCATTTCGCTTGTTGCAGTTCTGCCATGCATGAACCGGCGGAGTTGTGCCCGTCCTCGCTGCGCATTATCATGTAACCGAGAATGATGCGATGGGCATGTTCTACCGTTCAAAGACCGCCGAGGCGTTTGCGGACGACGACCTTGGCCTTTACGGGCAAAGCGCGCTCAATCTCGCAGGTGATGTCATTCAGGAACGCGACAGGCAATGATCTCCATTCCGCCTGATGCGAACGGCGCACCTGCTTCAGACTTACTTGGCACTTCGGCATATCTCTTTAAGGCGTGATGCGTAAAATCCAATTGGCAATGTCCTTGAGGGCTTCCGCGGAAATAGTTTCCTCTATCTCGCCATACTCGGTCGCCATGCCTGTTTTGCAATGCTGAAAAAGATGGTTCAAGTCCGGATATGTCTTTACTGTATTCAACTTATTTGAAGGCAAAGCGCGGCGAAGCGCAGGAACATTCAGCTTGGCAACCACTTGCCTGTCTTTCTCGCCATTCAGCGCCAGCACTGGACACGTAACCTTTCTGATGTCAGGCTGCGGATCGTAGCCCATGAAAAACCTGTACCAAGCGTTTCCCTTAACGGTGGGAGCGTTGCGAACTTGCTCAAGCGTCAAATCTTTAGCAACATCTCCCAGCAGAGCGCGGTTCTGCTCAAGCAACAGAACATCGCCTTTGACCGCTGGCCCCGCAAGGCTTACAATGAAATCAACCTCGCCGTTCGCTCCGAGCATATATGCTATGGAACCACCTTCGCTGTGACCAATGACGCCAACCTTTGAGAACTTCCCAAGACTGCGGAGATATGCAATGCCGACTGCCGCATCCTTGGCAAAATCTTGTGTGGTGGCGGACTTCAACGAGCCGCCTTTCGACTTTGCAGTGCCGCGATCGTCATAGCGCAGCGTGGCGATTCCTTTTCTGGCCAGATAGTCGGCAATGACGGCAAACGGTTTGTGTCCGAACAGCTCTTCGTCGCGATTCTGCTGTCCGCTCCCAGTTACCATCAAGGCAATGCACTTCGCATTAGCCGGAATTGAAAGAGTCCCCGCAAGAACCGCGCCAGCGGATGCATTGGTGAACACGACTTCGGAAGTCTCATATGGAAACGGCGGACGTGGCGTTTGCGGACGATTGACTTTCGTCGGTTCTCGTTTCAGCTCAAGGGGCAGATTCATTCCGTTCTGCGCAAAGGTCCCACTGAGCACTTCGCCTTTCATATGCCCCACGAACTTAGCACCTATGGAAGATGCACTGACCTCCATCGTGTCTGGCGTCGGTGTCTTGAATTTGGCTGGGATTTCCTTTGCGCTTTGATCTGGGCTGACAAGAGTGCAAGAGCCATCAGCGGACACATTGATTATAATCCGCAATTTGGCAACACCGAGATCAAGTTTACCATTCCACGAACCGACAAAATCTGTCGTCGCTCGTGCGGCAAGACAAATCGCCGCCGCGACTGCGGCAGACATCAGTTTCTTGATTGTTGTTCCCATGTCTCGCTTCTCCTGTTGAAATAATTGCTTTCCTTGGATGGCGTGTAATATATCAGAAAGTGGGTGCGCCATGTGTGTGCAAGGACGCCTCCTGCGAACGTAAATGTTCGTGGGCGGCGGTTTGCAGGATGATCATATCAGCTGTCTTCGCTTTGCTCACTCGAAATAGGCATTTACATTCTTGTCGTATGATATCAACGGAATCTTCTCGACCATCGATTGGCATACCATGATACGGTCGAACGGGTCGTTGTGGATCGGCGGGATTGTGCGCAAGGGGACAAGATGCTCCGCCATGATCGGAAGAATCCTGAAACCGTCTGCCTTGATGCGCTCCATCATGTCTGGCGGACAGTCAAGCTTTCCATTACGCCGTTTGACTTCTATCTCCCATATCACCGCCGCGCTGACGTAGATCTCATTGCCGCCGTTGGCAATGAGTTTGCGATGCTCCTTCTTCAACTGCGATGAATCGAGATACCACCACAGGACGACATGGGTGTCAAGAAGGTATCTCATCCAAACGCCTCCTCAAAACCGTCCGGCAATGCATCGAAATCATCAGCGATGCGAATCTTGCCCTTCAGTGAACCTGGGTGTCGAATCGGCTTCGGCTGCACGTATTGCATAATCGTCACGAGCGGACGCCCGGCGCGGCAGATTATGAACGACTTGCCTCCGCTTGCCTCATCGACAATGGCGGAGAAGTGCGCTTTAGCTTCTGCGATAGAGCGCACCATAGTAGGTAGCGGCATGTCAGCAACCATCAACAATCTCCTTTTATGACTTGACCAAGTTGAGTCATATTATAGCATAAGCTGACTTATGAACGCAAGGAAGGGCTGCACTATTATTTCGACTCGCGCACAAGGCGGATCGTCACATTGGGGTAGCCCTTGGAGGCGTCCTTCGCCGTGTTCTTCGCCTCTGTGCGGCAGTCGGTGCGTTTGGAATCGAACGCCCCGCCCTTTACTGCGTTCTTGCCGTCGCCACGTTTGGTTGCCGTCCACTCCCAGCAGTTGCCCCAGAAGTCAATGCCGCCGGATGCTCCTTTCGTCTGCGCGAACGCATCTACTGGGCGGATCGAGTCACCTACTCCACAATTAAAGTCGGCATCCTTCGGCATGTGTCCCGCAGCGAGTTCCCATTCCTCTTCCGTCGGGAGGCGGTAGATGTGCGCCGGATCGCGCTCGCCGAGCCATTTGCAGTATTTCCCCGCGTCCTCGACTGATACGTTCGTCACGGGATGCTTCTCCGTCCCCTCTGCGACCGGCTTCCCCGTGAACTGGGCGTAGTCCTCGTTCGTGACGGGCGCGTATGCGACCGAGACGTTTTTCGCCGCGCCGAGGAGCGGGAGGTAGCCCGTCCCTCCGTCGTCTCTGCGTCTGCCGCGAAATCGCGAGTCGGTGAACCTCGCCATCGTCTGGTCAATGCGCTTTTCGCGGTTGGCGATCATCTCATCGACGATCTCCTGCATTTCGTCAACTTTCGACTGATGTCTTGCAGTCCGCTTCAGCTCCTCCAGCTTCGCTTTCTTGCGCTTGACTATGTTGTCGTAGTTGATGGCGCATTGCTTGCGCAGCGCGGCACGGTTCTCTTCCGTCGGATTGCGGTGGTATGCCGCGATAAGGCGTTTCGTCTCGTCGTTGAGCTGCGGACGCTCCTTCTCCACGGTTGTGGAGAATCGGTGCAGTTTCGCGTCCGGGTTCTCTCGCATGCGCCGTCCCATGCCCTGTCGTTCCTGTGCGAAAGCGGCAAATCCGAGAAGAGCAATTGCGCAGACGATGATTGTCTTGTTCATGGTCGTGTTCCTTTCTTGTTGCGGAGCGTCATTGCTCCAATCCCTAAGAACGCGACCAACGGCAAGAATCTACAGGGGAAATTTAGGCTCCATGTTCTTCCCGCCGTGCACTCTGGGTCACAATCCGCCTTTCACGAGCGTCCACACGATGGCGACTGCCAGTGACGGAAGCAGGTTCGCCACTCGAATCTTCTTTTCGCGCCAAAGGATGTTCCATCCGACGCAGAATATGAGCACTCCGCCCGTCAGGGAAATCGCATCAAGAACTTCAGTCGTCATCACAGAGCGCAGAGGATAAGCCGCAATGGTAATGCCCCCTTGATAGAGCAGGATTGGGATTGCCGAGAAAACCACGCCCTTGCCAAGAGAAGCCGTGAGCGCGATTGTGAAAATGCCGTCCATCACGGACTTCAGGTAGAGGAGCGAAGGATCGCCGCGAAGCCCGTCCTCCAAAGCTCCGAGTATCGCCATCGCCCCGATGCAATATGTCAGAGATGCGGTGACGAACCCATTGAGGAACGAGCCGTCGTTCTCGTTGCGTGAAACGCGGCGAAGCCATACCCCGAAGCGCTCGAGCTTGCCGTCGATGTCGACGATCTCCCCTGCCACCGCGCCAATCGCAAGCGACATCACGAGCATCAGCGCGCCGCGACACTCCACCGCGCCGCCATCGCCGACCGACAGCATCTTGGAGAATGTAGAACTCGCTCCGACGAACAGGGTGCCGACGGCCATCCCGGAGACAAGCGTCGTCCTTACGCGCTCGCTGATAGCCCTGCCGGCCACAAGACCGACACATCCACCCGCAACGATGGCGGCGGCATTGACTATGGAACCCAGCCCAATCATTCCGCTCTACCTATCTTGCAATTTTCAGGCCGACGATTCCGGCGACGATCAGCGCGGCGGATGCAATGCGCAGTGCAGACGCCGATTCGCCAAACATTGCGATTCCAACGGCAACACCGCCAACTGCGCCGATCCCCGTCCAGACCGCGTAGGCCGTTCCCATTGGAAGCGTCTTCATAGCGATGGACAAGAGCCAGAAGCTAAGTGCCATTCCGGCAGCACATACGACATCCGCTAAGGGATTCCGAAAACCATTCGACATCTTGAGCGCCGTCGCCCAGACAACCTCGAACAGCCCTGCCGTTATCAAAATCATCCAGTTCATCTTACGCCTCGTGAACTCGTTTACCACAATCTGCAGTCATTCCCGTCTCGCAGAAATACCGCCAGAGCGGGGCGAGCATGAGCGATTGCACCATAGAGCTGTCGTTCATGTGCCTAAAGACTTCATCCCGATTCAGAAGATGCACGGTGAGGCATTCGTGTTCGTCGAAGTGCTGCTCGGCCACCTTCTCCACGCCCGCCGCAATGAAGCAGTGCGTCATGTTCGTCATCGCGCCGGGATTGGGCGAAATCTGCATGAGCTCGCGCCATTCACCGCCGCCATAACCCGACTCCTCGGCAAGTTCGCGCTTCGCGGCCTCCAACGGCGATTCGCCCTTCTCAATCACGCCACATGGCAACTCGTAGGCGGTTATTCCGGCGGCGTGTCGATACTGCCGCTCCATGATGAATTTTCCGTCCTTGGTTATGGCGATGACGTTGACCCAATCAGGATATTCAATGACGTAGTACTCCGGCATGATGCGTCCGTCCGGCAACTCCAGCTTGTCCACCCGCGCCGTCAGCCACGGCTTGCGGATAAGGTACTGCGACGACAGCACCTTCCACTTCCCTTTTTCGCTATCGACCATCATGGTTTCTTAAGTTTTCTTTCACTGGACCGAGATACGCTCGGTGGCGAATTCCTCAAGGGCCTCAACGCCCGCCTTCTTCGCAATCGTCTCCGCAGCGAAGCGGGTGTTTCCGCTCCACGAGTAATAGACGACCATGCATTTCTTGTTCATCTTCTTTGTTCCTTCCTCGGCCATGCCGACACCTCCCAACGCCACCGCGCCCGCAAATGCCAGTAAACCTTTTGCGAATTCTCGTCTGTTCATGTCATTGTCTTCATTCATTTCTCTTTTGCGGGCGGAATATCCGTTAGATTGTCATACTCCTTTAAGACCTCCGCACTTCAACACCCGGCACTGGTCTGCCGAAGACGTCCATCACCTGAACATAGCAACCCTTCTTTCGAATGTTTTCTTCCTCTTCAGCCCCTATATTTCGCCAGAAGTCTGTGGGCAGAAGACAGATGTCGATCACAGGGCATATTACACATTTCTCAACGAGAAACAAGGGAATTCCGGGGAAGATTGCAGTCGGCGCCGGAAACAACACGAATTCACCATCGTTCTGATGCATCAGCCGTTTCCCCCAAAGGGAAAAACCCACCGAAGAAGAACCATAGTTCTTCGTTAGGTAAAAATAATCGCCATGCCGATCAACAGCCTGTTCTAATTCTTTGCATCCACAGACAACTAAAAGAAACATTCCAAGGGATACCATCGGGATACACACCGCCGCATGTCCCAACAACTTTAGAATTGTTGCCTTAATGATTCTTTTTGTCATGCGCATATTATACCATTATAAGTTTCGCCATGTTGGTGAGGCAGACAAAGTCGGTTTCTTCTCTTCGCCAATTTTTCGCCTCCTCTCAAGAAGCTGGGAACCTCGCTCCCAGAAAAGACGCAAGCATTATACCAAGATTACGCACTTCTGCGATACGCAATCTTGCGTAATTCAATTCAACCATGTCGGTGTCCCATCCCCACGGGGCGCGCGAGATTGTAAGTCATCATCGCCGCTAGAAACACCGCGGACGCCCAATGGACGGGTGAAAGCGCATGCCCTGCCGAAGCTGCCAGCACCGAGGCCGATGCTGCGTTTGGGATGAGGTTGATTACGACTCCGCACAGAATCGCCCCTGCGACGATCGTGAAAAGATACGCCACGGCGGCCTTGCGTCCGACAAGTGCGGAGACGGTCGTGAGCGACATCGCGTTCATCGCAGGCCCCACCATGAGGAACACGAACGCCGCGCCAGGCGATACGCCTTTCGCGATTAGAGACGCGGCAATCGGGATCGACGCCGTGGAGCAGACGTACATCGGGAAGCCCACCAGCGCCATGACGGGCATCGCGATCCAGTCGTTGTCGTGGAACGCATCCGCAAAGAAGTTGTCCGGCACCAGCACCGTCACAATCGCGGAGATCGCAAGCCCGATGGCGAGCGGCTTCGCGACGGAGCCAAGAAGCCGCCTGTACGCCTGCCAGAATATCGCCTTGATTCCACGCGGTCCGGTCGGCGCATCCTCCGCCGCAACCGTCTCCGCGTCTTCGCCGCCGACGGCGGACACCACAACGCCGCCGACGATGCCTGTGAGCGCGGCGGCGACAGGACGCGCAATAGCGAAAACCGGACCCATCAGGGCGTAGGTCGCGAGAATCGAGTCAATTCCGGTCTGCGGTGTCGACACGAGCAGGGCGGCGGTCGGCCCCTTGCCCGCACCGTGCTTCCTTAGTCCCGCGGCAATCGGCAGCACGCCGCACGAGCAGATCGGAAGCGGGACGCCGATTGCGACGGCGCGAAGAATGCCGCCTATGCCCGAACTCCCGCCCATCATGCGGTTGACCCAGCTTCGCGGAATCCACACGGCGATGATCCCCGCCATGAGGAATCCGAATACGAGCCACGGTGCCATCATGGCGAACACGTGGACGAACGCAATCAATATGTCTTTCATTGTGGTAGTTGGTAGATGGTAGTTGGAGATGGCTTGCCTATGCCATCTTCGAGAAGCTTTCCAGCGCCTCGGCGAACGATTCTATCGTCTCGTCGGCGTTCCCTTTTTCTATGCCCTCGCGTACGCAATGGCGAAGATGTCCGTCGAGGACAATGAACGACAGGCGGTGGAGCGCCCCGTTTGCCGCGTTAAGCTGCGTGAGGATGTCCTCGCAAGGGACGTCCTCCGCAAGCATCTTCTGGACGCCTGTCAGCTGCCCGATAATCTTCTTCAGCCGCAGCTGAAGAGACGTCACGTCTTCAATGCACTTTCTCATTGCCTACTTTTCCTTATGGAACTGGACGTATATTATACCATACCCCTGTAGGGTATACAAGCCGTGGGGCAAGCTGGAATATCCCCACCTTTGGAAAACGCTGTCGCGCCGCTGGAGAGCCTTGCGCATTTGAGAAACAACTCCGACGGCAGGCAAACAGCCTCCGTGCGGGCTCTTGCACCCGCTTCGCGGCTCGGGCGTTGCCCTCGGCCAACCCGACGCCTTCATATCCCCCAGCCGAAGGCTGTCCGCGAAGCGGATGCGCTAGCAGGGGTGCGCGGGCGAATCCCCACTACGGCACCAGCTCCACGATTCCCAGCCGAGCGCCAGACACCGAGTGGCAGACTAACATCTGCGGCTGAAAGACGCGGAGCTCAAGGCGCCGCGTTAGTGGCGCCCCTTTGCCAGCCGTCGGAGTTCATGAAACGGCCATTTCACTTGCCGAAGAGCCCGAACATGAGGATCTGCCAATGTTCTCAGGGGTGTTATCTGCACTGCCGTCTGGAAACTGGGGATATTCCAGGTGGGGCAAGAATTACGGTTTTCCTGTGGGCTTGCCATCCGTTCTGTTTGTGTGCTATGGCTTGAGAAGCGTGAAATGAGACTTGCGCGAGGATATGACCCCAGCCCTGCACAGTCGGCTAATTTCGTCGGAGAGAGCGCTGCGCTCGACGCAGAGGGAGTCGGCAAGTCCCTGCCTATCGAGCGGTATGTCGTGACAATTTCGCTCGACGGGCGGATAATCAATTGTTGAAGATTATGCCGCGTTGCGGAAAAGGTAGTAGAGCTGCTGGGGGCTGCAAGTCCAAAGTTTCGTGGACTCGTCCTCCAGCTTCGCATAGAATGGCGTATCGTAGAAGCGCATCATCGCCTCAAGCGTCGAGACGCCAAGATCCTTCGCCCAAAGCCGCGCAAGCCCCGCGACTTTCCAGTGCAGGAGCATATAGACGTTTGACTGGTTTATTTCTGCCATACAACCTCCTCGCTCCCTTGAAATGCAAGACAGGCCAGTGCCTCTTCCGTGTGGAATAGTATCTGATCGAAAAGCCGACGGGTCTTCAGCCGCTCAATGAGCATCTCAAACGAGATGATGCCCCCCTCGTAGAGCGTAAGCGACGTATAGACCTGATCATTCGCTACAGGACCTCTTACATAGTCAAAGTCGTGACTGAAACTTGGTCGCTTGCGGTTCGCAGAGACGAAATTCGCCCATTCACGAGTCGGGCTTTCAAATGTCTTCCCACTGAATTGACTGCCAAACAGGCGCTCGTCTAGCTCGTAGATGGAAACAACACCCTTGTCCTTATTTAGACGGTTTCCCTTTGTCTTCACAAAACGGCAAGCCTGTTCAAAGGAACTAGTGACATAAAAACCTATCCCAAAATCACCGACATTTGTTCCTCGTCGGATTTCAGGGCTTCGAACTTCTTCCAACCCACCATGATACACTTTCATGCAGGCTCCTTTCTGACAGATATGAACTCGTCAATGTAAGCCACTATCTGTCTCTCGCCAAAGGAGTGCAGAATATCGTATTCCTCGTAAAGGTACTTCTCGACACCATACTTGCGGAACAGGTCAGCCACTTCGTGTCCGCTGATGCCGTGGATTGTCTTGTAGCATTCAATGCAAAACGCAACGAAGGTGACGATCTTCTCGTCATCTTTCACGCTTACATCATTTAGCTCTACTACTGCCATTGGCTATAATTTCCTTTACTCTCCGTTTGAGGGCACAATACCCCTATCGAAATGTGGTTAACATTATCACATTTTCGGCCTCAAAAGTCAATACTGGCGCGGCAAGAACAAAATCGCCGGAATGTTGCCGTGCCAACATATTTCCACAAACGGAAATGGTATAATACGTGCCGCCAACAGAGAAGAAAGGTTGAGCCTAATGGAAATGAAGACGATTGCTTTTTTCGACACGAAGCCGTATGACAAGGAGTCGTTCGAGCGGCAGAACAACGGACGGTACGACATCCGCTACTTCGAGACGCGGCTGATATATCCCCCGAGGCCGTAGGCCGAGCTGCGAAGCAGGCGCTATGCGGGGTGCGGCGGCATTGCGCGATGGTACGGTCGGGGCGGCCGGACCGGATGAGTACGAAGAGGAAAGCGAATGGTTCTACGAGGATCGTTCGGACGTGACGCGGCAGAACAAGACGCTGTCGCTGCTCGTCTCGCTCCCCAACGTGATCGTCACCTCACACCAGGCGTTCCTGACGCACGAGGCACTTGCCAACATCGCCACGACAACGCTCAAGAACCTTGACGACTACTTCGCCGGCGCACCGCTCGAAAACGAGATCTGCTACCGCTGCCTCGGTTCAGGCGGAGCGAATAAGTCCGACTGCCCCCACCGCGCCAATGGCCGCTGTCATAGCCTCACCTGACTGTCATCAGCATCCTTCCTTACGAAATCACCTCTGTATCCGCGAGGCGTCTGAACGACTTTTCACACGAAAGAGTGATTTGCCCCTGTTCCCTGTAGCCGGAAACAAGCATCCGATCGACAAATCCAGGATTCGCCTTATGGATATCCGACGTGTTGATCGACGCGGCGAAATTCTGCGAAAATGAAATCCCTTCTCCGGACGAGAATCCCTTTAGCGCCGACAGTGCCTCTTCCTTGGTCTTGCCGTAATGATGCTGAATCGCATAGTAAGTCTCGGACGCAACAATATCACTCACATAAAAGGAATCCCCATTCGTAATTCCCTCCTGATAACGAGCAAGTGCACGAGCTGCAAGCTCCTGCGGCTGCCCAGTTAAAAGCCGCAGCACAACGGATGTGTCCAATCCAAATGTCATGGCTTATTCTCCGTGACGACGGGCGATGCTTTCACGAATGGAGGCCATATCGTGCGGAAGATTCGGATCGACCTTGACGCTTCCAAACCATGATGGAGTCTTTGGTCTCCTACTCCTTGGCTGCCGTGTGGCCTCGGTGCGCGGCTCGTCGCCAAGCCACTGCGAGTAAAGAACCAGCGTAATGGCGCGGACGGTACTGCCCTCCTGAGCCGTCCGCGTTTTAATGCGTCGATACATCGTATCCGGGATGTCTAAAGTTGTTCTCATGGCGCGAATTATATCATATTTGCTTCGGCGCATCAATATGGATTTATTGATTTATGCATGCCGTTTTCTTTATTACTTTCTATGCGCTTTCTTTATCGCTTCCATGGCTTTTCATGGACACGAAGATACTATATTCGCGAAAAAGGACTCGTTAAATGTGCGTCCATGCCTTGTCGACAAGCCGTTTGCCGAGGGCGCGGACGTTGGCAAGGTCGATGGGGAACTGCGAATCGCGGTGGGCGCGTTTCGCCGCCTCGTCAAAGAGGTTCATGTCGTAGCGTGAGTAGTCGACGAACTGGTAGGTGTCGCACGAGTAGAGCGTCTCCGATGCGCCGAACACGGTTTCAAGCGTCTGCGTGTTCGATTCGAGAAGCGCGGGATAGTTGAACTTCTCCATCCAGTCCTTCGGACAGTTCATCGTGAAGATGTTCGCCGTCTCAATCACCTTGTCGCGGCAAACGCACGGCTTGCCGTCCTCGTAGCGGTAGCTGTACACCGGGAACGCCAACCGCTCCAGAAAGGCGCGGTAAACGCCCGTCGGGTAGCTGAAGTAGATTGGCGAGCCGAGAACAAGCACATCGGCCTGTCGCGCCCGTTCGAGGATCGGGCGCAACTCGTCGCGAATGGCGCACACGCCGTTCGTCTTGGCGTTCTTGAGCTTGCAGGCGAAACAGCTCTTGCAGCCGGGGAATTTAATGTCGTAGAGGTTCACGAGTTCGGCGATGGCTCCCGCCTCTTCCGCTCCGGCCTTGGCCGCCTCCAGCATCTTGTGCGTGTTCCAGCCTTTGCGCGGGCTGGCGTTGAAGAACATCGCAAATGGCTTGTTGTCGATCATCTTGCTTTCCTTTCGTGCGGAATCTTGCCGTTACTTCACTTTCATTCCAAGCTTGCGCGCTGCGGACATGAACTTCGTGCCCTTGACCGTGCCTTTCTCGTACACGCCGGAAGCGCAGACCATGCCGCACTCCTTGCTGTCCTCGCAGCAGGCGAGGAAACCGCGCATCGCCGCGAGAACGCCGTCGAACATCTTGCGGTTCGTGTCCGCCATCGTGAGGATGTAGTAGAACTTCTTGTTCGTGAGTTTCGGATAGACCACGACTGTGCGGTCAATGAGCGCCTTCAGCTGCGCCGAGATTGAATAGAAGTAAACGGGCGACGCAAGAACGATTACATCTGCCGCCATCATCTTGTCAATGACCTTCTTCGCGTCGTCCTTGATCGCGCACTTACCCGTCTTCTGGCAGACGTAGCAACCGGTGCAGTAGCCGATCTTTTTGTCAGCGATGCGCACTTTTTCGACCGTGCTCCCCGCCTCCTTCGCTCCTGCCGCGAACTCGTCGCAGAGGATGTCGGAATTGCCGCCCTTGCGCGGCGAAGATGAGATTATCAGTACTTTCTTCATCTTGGTTTTCCTTTCATTTTCTTGTTACACTACCAGGCAGCCATGACCATCCATTTACATAGACAGCCCCAGGCACTCCGCAAGCCGTTGCTTGATATCGACGGCATTCAGCGGAACGCCCAAGGCGGACACATCAATATCGGCATCTGCATACCGCGCCATGAACTCGCGCATCTTCGTTTTAATCGCCTCCGGCAGGGCGTAGTCGCGAACTGGGATTGTGGCGACGATTCGCGCAATGTCGTTCTTGTGCTTGCTGATGTCTTTTCCGTAGGCGTGGGTGTCACCCGGAATGGAATCTCCTGATCGGTGAAGTACACGTCGCAGGCGCTCCCGCCAATCAGGACATAACAGTCGCGGTAATCGGCGAAGAAATCCCTGAATATGTCCAGCCCTCTTACCATTTGAACTCCTCCAATATCCTGTCGATCTCAATCTGTACGCGGTCGTCGCGCTCATCGCCAAGCGAGAGGACAAGGGAGAGTACGTCTATCCCTCTGTCGCCGCCAAGACGCTGGGGCGCGTATGACCACAACTGAAGTAGATACGGCGCGCCAAAGACGGAAACGATGTCGAAGCCACGTTTGGCGAACCTGTCGAAGGCGGTTGCGAATACCGTCGGTGGCTGGCCGTTGAGCCGTCCAAGTGCCGCCAGTGCGTCAACACCAGCGACGACGCATCCCTCCTGTGGGCGTTCGGCAAGCCCAACGACCTTGCGGACGGGCGACACCAGAAACGGCCTGGTTTTCTCCCACAGCCTGCGCCCAGACTCCGAAAACACGAACTCAAATGCGCGCGACGACTTGCGCCTGACCCTTTCCCCGATGCCGAAATACTCAAGCTCCCGAAATGCGTTCTGGGCGGCCGGAGTCGAATAGCCCAGCAGTTCTGCCGCCTCCTTTGCACAGACGGGTGCGGCGAGGCGATGTTCTAGGAATGCAAGTACGACCTGCTGCGCAACAGCGGAGAATGTCGAACTGTTGACTACGAAATCGCGGCGGGACGTGTCCTGCATCGCCCCAGCGAACGGGAGGTACGCCACCTTGCCGGGAACAACAAGCGGGACGCGCAGGGCGACATAGCGGGCCTTGTCGTGCGGTTGCAGCCGCCGAGTCGCGAACACGACCGGCATCTTCATCTCCGCTTCCACAAGCGCGAGCTGTTTCTGGACGCGCCTCGGCGTGTGTACGGCGTTTTCTGCGGCCATGGCAAGCACGCACTCGGATCCAAGAACCCTGCACTTGCAGAACTTGTAGCCGGAGGTGACCACCAACGGCATGGAGCGGGGGAGCTTGATGTATTCGCCTCCCTCAACTCTGCCGAAGCCCTCAGATAGGTATTGTATGATTGCGTCTTTCATCTTCTGGTTTGTTTTGACAAGTAAAAGTGTACACTTTTTATTGCCAAAAGTCAATGCCATCAGTAGTTCATTGCCTATTGAATCCGTCACTGCAGTAGCTCATTTGTCGTGCCCTCAACCACAGATCAATTTGCCGACGACGGGGATGCGACGCAGCAGGATTGCCACGACCGACGAACAGGCAAATGACACGGCGGCAGTCGCGAGAATCGCAAGCGGGGTCGGGAGATGCGGGCTCAACTTCGCGAACACGGCGGCGAGAATGAACATGTGCATGAGGTACATCCCGTACGACGCCTCGGAAACGGGGCGCACCACCTTCTGGTAGAACCATCCGCCGAAGTTCAGCTTCCTGAAGACCGTGAACGCCGCAAATGTCGTGAGCGCAACGCCGAACGAGCAGTACTCGATGCTCGTCTCCATCACGACTGCGGTCGAGTATGGTGCGGAGAACGGGAACTTGTCGACGAAGAGGAAAAACGGAATCCCCATGATCGCCGCGCCGACGAGCCACATGGGAACCGCAAGGCGCAACGTCGCCGCCCATCCGCGCTCCGGCGCAAACCGCCGGAACCAGAGGCCCAACAGCATGTAGCCAATGAATCCGCTCACATAGTGGAATGCACCGAAATGGTTCCAGGGGCACTCGCCGAAAAGGTACGGCACACTGCCAAACGGCGGTTCGCCAAAGAAGTGTCCCCACATCTGGCGCAAGAACGGAAAGAGCGTCGTCGCCAGCCAGATGAATATCCATCCCCTCAGCTCGCGTGCGCTCACCTTCTCTGCCCACGGGGAAAGGATCGGCATGAGGATGTAGAGCCCGACGAGCATCGGAACGAACCAGAGGTGTCCGCCCTCGTCCGGGAAGTTGAAGAACAGCTTGCCCCACGAACTGCCGCCGCCACCGAGGAACGCGACGTAGGGAACCGCCCATACAACGAACGGAACGACGACACGGACAAGCCGACGACGGAAGAATTCACCGGTCGGTTTGTTCAACGGAAAGAGCAGGTAGGCGGACGCCATCGCGAAGAGCGGTACGCAGCAGCGGCAGATGCACTCCGTCACCGTGATGCACAACATGTCCCAGCCACTCGCGATGTGCGTGACGTTGGGCTCCGCGCCGCCAAGGTAGAATGGCTCGGCGGAGTGTATAGCCATCACCATGAAGCAGGCGGCAACCCGCATCCAGTCCAGAAAGACTATTCTCCCGTCCTTCATGTTTTGTCGACTCTCATTATACCATATTTTTGGCGGGGGCGCGAGTCCGCATATGCGGGAATTTTGTTATAATTACCGCGTGAGCCAGAATGGAAATACGAAGGAGTCGCGATGAGCTGGATCGACACGGCGGTTGTCGCGGTCTACTTGGCCGGCATGACTCTTTTCGGATGCAGCTTCATGTTCAAGAAGGGCCTTGGCGACGCCGGCGCGATGGTGATGCTCAATCCGGCCCCGGCGCGGAAACTGCCGCGCTCGCTGTATCCGATGATCGACTGGATCACGCCAAACGAGACCGAGGCGGAGATATTGACCGGCGTCAAGGTCGTGGACGCCGCAAGCGCGGCGAAAGCGACGGCGGCTTTGAAGAAGCGCGGCGTGAAGCACGTCGTGATCACAATGGGCTCGAAAGGCGCCTATTGCGGCGACTCTGGAAAGCTCTTTCCGTGCCGCAGGGTCAAGGCCGTCGACTGCGTGGCGGCAGGCGACACCTTCAACGGCGCGTTCGCCGTCGCGCTTGCCGAGGGCAAGAGCTGCGCCGAGGCGATCGACTTCGCGCAGAAGGCATCCGCCATCTCGGTGACCCGTCCCGGCGCACAGTCGTCGGTGCCCTACCGCCGTGAGGTAGAATAATGCTCGCCGTCCTCTTCTGCGTCGTAACGATGTTCTGCTGGGAAAGCTGGGGCAATACCCAGGAGCCCGTAAAGGTCATCTTCGACACCGACATGTACACGGACTTCGACGATGCGGGTGCGCTTGCCTGCCTTCACGCGATGGCTGACGCCGGAGAGTGCGAGATCCTTGCGACCATCAGCAACACGCGCGACTGCATGAGCGTCGCCATGTGCGAAATCATCAACGCTTATTACGGCCGTCCCGACATCCCCGTCGGATGCTCCAAGGATATCGGCAAGTCCGGCGCGGGGCCTGAGCACATCAAGCGCTACGGTGCGACCGTCAAGAAGTATGCCAAGTGGGTGAAGCATCTCAACTCGAACGATGCGCCCGACGCAAACACGGTGTACCGCCGCGCACTCGCCGCACAGCCAGATCATTCGGTCGTCATCTGCTCCGTAGGGTTCCTTACCAATCTGCGACGCCTCCTTGAGACGAAGCCCGACGAAATCTCGCCGCTTGACGGCAAGGCGCTCGTCGCGCAGAAGGTGAAGCTTTGGGTCGCGATGGCGTGCAGATATCCCAATGGCAAGGAGTACAACTCGGCCAACGATCCGGAGTCATCGCGCATCGCGCTCGAGAACTGGCCGACCCCGGTCGTCTTCACGGATTTCGAATACGGAAGGGACTGCTTTGCCGGGCGCGCGATTGCGGAGTCCGGCAGGGCGGACAGCCCGGTCGCTGACGTGTTTGCCGGCAACATTCCGACATGTGAGGAGATACGCAGGGACTCCGCGCTGCAGCTGAGGCGCAGCTACGGCATGGGCGGACGCTCTGCCTGGGACGAGACTGCGGTCTTGATAGCGGTGCGCGGTGCAGATCGGTATTTCAACACTGTGCGCGGCACTTACCGCATGGTCGGAAATGACGGCGAAAACGAATGGGCGCCGGATGAGAACGGCCCCCATCTGCGCGTAACGGAGAAACTCGCCAAGGCTGAAGTCGCCAAGATCATCGACGAGCTGATGTGCGCCGTGGCTCATTAAGCCAACGGTCTTGATTCGGGGAACAGGGAATGGGGAATGGGGAATAGGGAACGGTGGAAAAGTGGAGAAGTGGAAGAGTGGAGAAGTGGAATGGTGGAGGAGTGGAAAAGTGGAATGGTCTAGAACTCTGGCGAATCCCAAGACCGTCGCGATCAGGGGTGGCAAGCTGGCGGTGGTCGCGCCGCCAGGCGCACAGTCGTCGGCGCCCTACTAACCACCAAGCACTAAGCACTAACAACTAGCCACTAACGACTAACAACTAACTTGCTGTCTGCTGCGATGGCGGCTTCGGCGGCGGAAAGCGTTGGCGACGTCGCCTTGACCGCAAGTGCGCCGGGACCTGTCCGCCGGACGACCGCCGTCGCGCAGCCTCCGAACAGCCGGTGCCCCTTCAAGCTGGTGAACGGCACGTATTCGCAGGGATCGCCGTTGCCTACGCCAAGTATCGTTCCCGGACCGGAGACGGAGAATTCGACCTCGTCAGCGGCGGAAAGCGTTCTGTTCCCCTCCGCGTCGTACGCATACGCATGCACCCAGACAAGCTCTTCCGCGTCCTTGCCAGCCAACGGCTCCACCTCGACCTTCAGAAGCGCCGGAGCGCCCGCCGTGCGCAGGACCCTCTCCTCCGCCAGCTTGCCGCCCCTGACCGCGACGGCCTTGAGCTCGCCCTTCTCGTAGGGGACGCCGAGCCACATCAGCCTGTAGCGGTGGCAGACCGTGAAGTGGTGGTTCGTCATCGCATCAGGCAGCGCCACGGGCTCGCCCTTGCGACGCCGTCCGAGGGAGCGCCCGTTAAGGAAAAGCTCCGCCTCCTCGGCGTCGGTGTAGACCATGACGGGAACGTTCTGCCCTTCCTTGCCGGGGAAGGTCCATGTGTCGGGCGAGACGTGGAGCGTCGGCGACTTCCTGTTCCAGTTCGCGCGATAGAGGTAGAACCTGTCCTTCGGAACTCCGGTAAGGTCGACGATGCCGAAGTAGGATGACCTCGCCTCCTTCCAGAACGGCGACGGCTCCCCGAGATAGTCGATGCCCGTCCAGACGAACTCGCCGCAGCAGTAGGGATCGTCGTCCATGTAGCCGAACACCTCGTCCGCGATGTCTATGTTGCTCTGGAGGTCGCGCGAATCGACCTGCGGCGGACCGTCGCCGCGCAGTTGCGTCGCCGCGTTGCGCCCTCCCAGAACGTTGTCGAGGTATACGCCGTAGGAGCTTACCGCCGAAGCCGATTCCGAGTATATTATCGGCTTCTTCGGGAACCGCTTCTTGAACGGCACGTACGAGCGCAGGTAGTTCCAGCCGACCACGTCCAGCGAATCGAATATGCCGAGGTCGAAGATGCGCTCCTCGTTCATGTACGGACGGTTCCCGTTGCCCACGGGGCGCGTCGCGTCGACAGACCGCACCTGGTCGCGGAAGAACTCGTTGCGCACGCGGGTCTGGCCCGAAGGCCCGCGGTCGGCGAACACGTTCTTCGCGTCGCGTATCGGGTGGGCGGGGTCCCACTCCCATATCTCGTTCGCCATCGACCACACGATCACCGACGGATGGTTCCTGTCGCGCTTCGCGAAGGCGACCAGGTTGCGCGCGACGTACTCCTCGAGCGACTGGTCGTCGCGGCGCCCGCCGTAGGCGTCCCACTTGTCGAACGCCTCGTCCCACACGAGGATACCCATCTCGTCGCACAGGTCGAGAAGCTCCGGCGCTGGCGGGTTGTGGCTGGTGCGGAGAGCGTTCGCGCCCATGTCCTTCATGACGCGGAGCTGGCGGCGGGCTGCGGACTTGTCGAACGCCATGCCGAGAAGCCCGAGGTCCGAGTGGTTGTTCACGCCATAGAGCTGCACGCGCCGTCCGTTCAGGTGGAACCCGTTCGCGGCCCTGTCGCCGCTGTCGTCGGGGACCGGGAAGGCGATGGAGCGGATTCCAAACCTGACAGTCTCGCGCGAGAGGGAGCGCCCTCCTGCGTCCGCAAGCGTCACCTCGGCGTCGTAGAGAGCCGGGTCGTCCACGTCCCAGAGGTCGGGCTTCTCTACCTTCAGAAGCGCCGCGCCGAGCGCGGCCGGCTCAGATTCGTCCTCGACCTCACGTCCGTTCCTCAGCACCCGCACCTTCACCTTCGCGCCGGCCGGCGCGTTTTCGGTCTCCCACGCGACGCGCACGAGGGCTCGGCGTCGCGACACCTCCGGCGTCGTCACGAATATCCCGTTGTAGGCGAAGTGGGCGTGCGAGCGCGTGCGCATGACGACTCGCCTGTAGATGCCAGCGCCCGGATACCACCTAGCGGCGTGGTCGGTGGTCGACGCGCGCACCGCCAGCACGTTCGTCCCCGGGCGCACGAACGGCGTGGCGTCGACGCGGAAGCTCGCGTAGCCGTAGTCCCAGCCGCCGGCGCGGCGGCCGTTTACGTACACCTCCGGCGACGCCATTACGCCGTCGAAGTCAAGGAAGACGCACCCCCTCGCCTCGGATTCCGCGACATCGAAGCGCAGCCTGTACCAGCCGACGCCCTTCCACGGAAGGCGGCCTGTGATTCCGGACGCCTCGTTAGTCGTGAACGGCCCCGCAATCGCCCAATCGTGCGGCACGCGCACCTGCTGCCAAGCCGAGTCGTCCAGCGCCTCGGCAGACCAGTCGGCCTTGCAAGAGGGGTCCTTGGCGAAACGCCACCCCTCGGCCAGCGTCGCGTCGCCCTCGGCGAACGCCGCGCCTACCATCAGCGCGGCCATTGCCGCGATTGTCATTTTTGTCTTTGTAGCCATATTAACTTAGCCTTCGACCACCTCAATCCTGCGGTCGGAGAGGTTGCGCATCTCGGCGTCGAACGCGACGCCCGCGAGCGTAAGCTTCTTCCCGGCGCGGAGGTACTTCTCGTGGTAGCCCTTCTCCTTGATCTGCGCGAGCGCCTCCTCCGCCGTGCCGTTCAGCTTGAACTCGAAGACGTAGATTCCGCACGGCGTCTCCACGACCGCGTCGACACGCCCCCGGTTCGTCCAGCACTCGGCGAAGGTACGCGCGCCGATCAAGACGAACACCGCGTAGAAAAGCGTCTGGTAGTACTTCTCGCGCTTCACCGTGATGTTCGCCGGGATGTTCGCGAAGAAGCACGAGAGCGCGTCCAGCATGTCGTTCACGTCGTCGTGCCGGAGCGCCTCCACCATCTGCGTCAGAAGCGAGGCGTGCTCCAGCTCGTCGAGGTTCGCGAACTCCACGGAGAGCGACTGGCTGAACGCAGTCTCGACCTCGAAGTTCGGGGGAACGAGGCGATAGAGGCGAATCCCGCCGTCGTCGCGCGCGCTCCCGATGGTAAGGTAGCCCGTCTGGTAGAGAATCGACATGAGCCCCGGCTTCGCAGGCTCGTAAACGGAGAACGCCGTCTGCGGAATCTCCACGTCGTTGATCGTCACAGGATTCTCCCGCATCATCTTCAGGAGAAAGGCGGGCGTCCCCGTCTCGAACCAGTACGGGTCGAACTTCTGCGTCGAAAGGCACTTGCCGACCGAGACCGGGTTGAACACAGGGGCTGCATTCTCCTCGAACCGATATCCGTCGTACCACTTCACGAGCTTATCGAACGTCGCCTCGGCGTCGAGGCCGAGCTTCCCGCCGAGCGCCGCGAGCGACTCGGGGAAGTTCGCCTTCACCTCCTCGTGCGTGTAGCCGAAGAGCAACGCGACGCGCGCATCCATCGAGAACTCGTTCAGGTTGTTGAGGTCGGAGAAGATCGACACCTTCGAGAACTTGCTGACGCCCGTGATGAACGCGAAGCGCTGGTATCCCTCGCACGTCTTGATGACGGAGTAGAACTCCTTCAGCGCGTCGCGGATGTCGTTGACGTCCTCCTTGCCGAGATGCCCAAGGAGCGGCTTGTCGTACTCGTCAACGAGGAGAACCATCTTGTCAACGTGCGCATTCGGATCCTTCGCCTTCGCTGCCTTGTCCGCCGCTGCGATCATGTCGGACATGAGGAACCGGAACTTGCCGGAAGACGGCTCGTCCGTCCTAAGAGGGACGCCCAGGCGCTCCGATTCGGCCTTGAGCATCGTGTCTATCTTCCGCCAGAGGTCCTTTACCGACGCCGCCTGGCACGAGCCCATGTCGAGCTTAAGGACTGGATACGTCTTCGACCAGTCCCATACAGGTTCGATGGCAAGGCCCTTGAACAGATCGCGACGCCCCTCGAAGAGGCACTGTAGGGTGGAGATGGCGAGCGACTTCCCGAACCGCCTCGGACGCGCGACGAAGAACTGCTTGCCGAGAGAACCATCAGCCAGCGTCTTCAGAATCGCCGTCTTGTCAACATAGACAAACCCGCCGTTTCGGATGTCGGAAAACGAATATGTGTCTGTCGCAATCTTCTCCATGACGTGTATTATACCAAAAAATCGCCGATTCCAGATTCGGACTATGAGCAAGCCTAAAGGCCTAAAGGTGTAAAGTGTAAAGTTGCGGTAGTTTTGTTGGAGTTTTGAGTTGGAGTTGGAGATTCGCGGCGTTCGTCACATCTTTTCGACTATCCGCGCCTTGAAGAACGGATTGGCAAACATGCATTTACCTCCAAAAAGGCCATCAGCGTCAGACGAACTGTATGTCATAGGCGTTTCCAAAGTATGTCGCCCCCGCGACGTATTGCGTTACGTTCTCGCAGAACAGCCCCTGGCTCTCCTCGTGCTTGTGTCCGCAGAGCATGGCCTTGAGGTTCTTCTGCTTCGGCAGCCATTCGCGGAGCGTCGTGTTGATCTTGAAGCCTCCGCGCGGCGGCGCGGCAAGATATGCCTCCGTGATGTCGTCGTGCGACTTGAAGCGCGCGACCTTGGAAAGCTGCCAGTCGCCAAGCTCCTTTGTGTAGAACGGGATGTGGTAGCACAGGACGACGGGCAGCCCCTTCGCGAACTCGCGCTTGATTGCCGCAAACTGCCCATCGAAGATGTCGCGGCTGTCGCCGCAGTTGTCGAACGACACGAAGTTCACTCCGTTTATGACGCGCGACGAGCATACTATGCTGTTGGGGAAATACCCCTTCACCGAGTCGCGCTTCTGCGCAAACGTCGGCCATGGCCCCGGCCTGAGGGCGCTCGGTATCCCCCCGAACTCGTGGTTGCCGAGCGCGAACTGGTAGTCGACCCCCTCGAAGTCGCGCTTGATGTAGTTGAGATTCGCGTCCGAGAGGTAGTCGATGAGGTCGCCGGTGTGGAGGATCGGAAGCCTGTGCGCCTTCGCGTAGGCAAGCGCCGCGGCAAGGCCGGTGGCGTTCGTCGCGAAGTGCCTGCGCCGACCCTCGTACCACTTCAGCTCGCCCTCCTCGCACTTCACGAGGTCGCGCGAGTTCATCCACGCTATGTGGGAGTCTGACATGTGGAAGAGCCTGAACGGCTTCTTCGCCCCGACCCTGATCTCAAGCCTTGTGGGCTTGAAGTTCCTCACCACCGGCATGTCGAGCAGCGCGTCCCCGTCTGGATCGGGGGCGAAGTATATCTGCATCTTCTTCTTGTCCTCCGCCGCCATGAGCGGCAGGCACTGCGCAAGGAGAAGCCCGGTTCCGCAGCGGAGGAAATTGCGTCTTGAAGTGTTCATCGTCTGGTTCCTGTCATGGTGTTTCGTGGGTTGCCGTTTCCTTCAAGTTTGGCCGGTCCTACCGCTTGGCGGGCGCCGGCGCGGCGTCGCTGATCGGGACATGCGGCCAGCGCAGCGCGGCATGCTCGCGGAACGCCTCGCTCTTGAAGTTGCACACGCATTCGTCCTCTATCGAGGCGCGGAATTCGTTCATCCTGCGGAACGCCTCGTCGAAGGCCGCCTTGAGCGAGGCGTCGCCCTTCGCGGCGTTCCACCTCTTCTGGGCGATGCGCGTCTTGCGCGTGAGGATGGTGTCGACGAGGCCCTTGCGCAGGAAGTCTACGCGGGCGAGCGCCTCCGCGTCGCCCTTTGCCGCGGCAGCGGCGTCGTCGAGGCGCCGCGCCTGCCGCCTCAGGAACGTGTCGCTGAAGAACTCGCCTATGAACGCCGCACCGTTGCCGAAGCTGCCGCCGCCCTGCGACCCGGCGAAGTTGTCCCACGACATGCGCCGTATCTCCGCAAACGACTTGCCGACGGTGTTCTCGCGAACCGCGTCGAGATAGTCGGCGACCGGACCACGCGCCGGGCCGAACGCGGCAAGCATTTCCTCCCTGGCCTTTCCGTAGCCGTGCAGGGGGTCGCGGAACGCACGCACGAGGGCGTAGTCCATGAGGGCGTGGGCGGACCACGACCCGCGAAGCGAGTCGAAGCCGCAGCCTCGCATGCCGTTGGTGTATGCGAAGGCGAAGTCGTCAAGGATGAGCGGCCCCTGGTCGAACAGGTAGTTGCCTCCGGCAAGCATGTAGTTGGGCCTGAGAAGAAAGTCCACCGCACCGGCCGCCTTCCAGCCGAGCACGCCCTTGCGGAAGAAATCCGACTCGACCTTGTCGTACGGATAGTAGCTGCGAGGGACGATTTCAAGCATGACGGCGGGGTCTAGCTTGGCGTACTTCGGCGCCTCAAGATAGTTTTCGTAGGCGTAGCCGAGTACGCGGGCCCTCGGGTTCACCTTGCGCGCCTCAGCCTGGACGGCGTTGTAGAACCTGGCGTAGCGGTCGGAGACGGACGCCGCCGGCTTGAACGCCGGGTCGTCCTTCGGTATGCTCCAGCGGTTGTCGCCCACGAACTCGCTGAGCCCGTAGTTTCCCTCTCGGCGCCTCAGGTCGTCGAGCGCTGCGCGGTCCATGGATCGGTTCCAGTATGGCGATTTCTCGAAGCGCGGGTCCGGGGCGTCCCATGCGCGGCATTCGGGGCACATGCAAAGCGCCGCGCTGTCGTTCTCGCAGCAGTTTATCGTCGGCTCGGGCGGATCCTTCCGCTTGCCGTGCACAGCCCAGAACTTCTCCCAGTCCGCGACCTTCTGCTTCCACACACCAGGATTTGACACGCACATGGTGACCAGCCCAGGCGAGCTGAACGGACGCCGCGTTCCATCGGAGAGCATGTTGAACCATTCGGGATGCTCCTCCCCGAAGCGCTTCCACCAGTCTGCGAAGGAATGCCCGTGCGGACGCTGCACACGCTTGCCGACGCGGTGGCGCACAAGGAACTTCGCCTGCTCGGCGTAGAAATGCCTTACGGACTCCATCTTCGTGTATCCGTACACTTCGCCGCCGCGGAAAGTCGCCCCGTACCAGAAGCGCTCGTCAAGCGGCTCCACCCCGCCGCGGTCTATCCGATCCAGGACAAGCGCCCGCCTTTTCGGAATCACTTCGCCGGTCTCCCCGGGCCATATCCAGTACACGCCCAACTCCGTCTCGAGGAAGTCGTAGGCGGCATAGAGCGTGCCGAGCTTCATCACACCGCCGGTGTCGCCTATCTGCTCGTAGCGCACGTCGCTGTCGCTGCCGAGCAGATACAGGTTGCCGCCGACGGTCTTCACAATGCGCTCGTCCTTCGTCAGCTCGCGCCCTAGGAGGCCCGCCCTGCCTGCCGCGGCGGTAGCCCCGACGAATATGTGCGCACCATGCGCAGAGCCTGCGATGGAGTCCTCCGTCACGATCACAAAGGAACAGCCGAACGCCTTGTCCATGTGGTGCTTCAGCTCTTCCGCCGCGTATTTCTCGACGCCCTTCGCCTTGACGGGAGTCACAATGTCGACAAAGGGCTTTCCACCGTCCGCCACGACCATGCGCGGCGCTTCCTCCGCGCGTGCGCCCGCAACCGCGCATGCGGCCGCAAGAGCCAAAGAAAATGCTTTCCCCATTCCTGTGTGTCCTCCAAATCCTCGCCGCATGGCACTCTACCTAATGAAAATGGTGCAACCCCGTACTTTCCTGAATCATCATGTGAAAAGAACTTCGCGGCCGGCGAAGGCGAAGTTCCCCGCCACGAGGTACTGCGTCGCCGTCGGGGAGAAGCGCTCCTCCACGGTGATGTGCTGGTGCCCCGCCAGAATGCCCTTGAGAAGAGGCTCGGACTTGAGGTACTTGATGAACTCCTGCCCGCGTTTTCCGAACACGAGCGGCTTCGGCGGCTCGTTGCGGAACTTCGAGTTCCACTTCCAGTACTTGCGCGTCGCCTCCACGATGCGCGGCGTCGGGAACGGCACGTGCATGAGCAGGATTATCGGAAGCCCCTTCTTCACCTCCCTGGCGAACGCCTCCACCTGGTCTTGCGTCACGTCGTCGTGCGCGTCGTCGATCGACACGAAGTTTACGCCGTTGATCACCTGCGAGCCGAAATGCAGGTTGTACGGATACGCCTTCGAACACGCGGCGAAGCACTCCTTATGCGTCGGCCTCGGCTCGACCGGCTTCCAGTACTCGTGGTTTCCGATGGAACCGAAGATGTTGCCAGCGTCAGGCCCGAACGCCTCCCGGACCGCGACCAGGTTGCCGTCCGACACGAAGTCCATCAGGTCGCCGGTGTGTATCAGGTAGTCGGCGTTGATCTTCGCCCACCGCACGGAGTCCTTCAGCGCCTCGAACTGCCGGCAGCCGAAGAGCTCGGTGCGCAGACGGCGGTACTTCTGCACGCTCTCCGGCTCGTCGGGGTTGGCGAAGGTGAGGTGGGTGTCCGATATGTGCAGCACCGAGAACGGCTTCGTCGCCCCGGCGTCGATGTGCGCATACGCGAGCGACAGCTGCTCGTAGTTGCCGCGCGCATGAAGCGGCAGCCGCGACGTCGCCACGATGCCGCCGGCCGCCAGCGCGCCCTTGAGAAACCCCCGCCTGGAGATGTCGTTTGTCATTGTCTATCCTCCATGTTTCACTTTGCCCTCACCCGTCCTCCGGGACCTACGGGCCGTTTCGCCGGCCAGGCGATCTCGCGCCGCTCCGCGGAGTCGAACGGATACAGCGCCGCGCCGAAGGACTTGTCCTCGAGGCGCGGCGTAATCGCAAACGCCAGCTTGCCGCCCACGGGCACTATGCCCTCCGGCGAGCCGGGAAACCAGCGGTGCAGCGTCTTGAAGTCCGGCGTCGCCGTTATCGTGCAGTCCAGTCCGGCGGGATCGTCCTTCGACCTCCTGCCGTAGCAGCCGAAGTAGAAGAGCCCGTCGTGGAACGTCGCCGCCTGGATGCCGAGGTAGGTGTAGCCCGTCTTCAGCACATGGCGCGCGACGAACCGGAAGTCCCGGTCGTACTCGTATACGAAGTTCACGCCGTACCCCTCCGGCAGCCCGCCTACCACGTAGAACGAGCCGTTTGCATAGGCAATGCCGCCTGCGCCGTGGCGCAGCTCCGGCACCTTCCACCTAGCGCGGAACTTGAGATCGTCCGCGCCGTATGCGTAGACCCAGCTGTCGGCGTTCGTCTCCGTGTTGAACTTGCCGTGGTTCGCGGCCGCGTAGACGACCCCGTCGACCACGCACGGCCCGCCGTGGTGATATCTGACGCGGCCCGTGGACCCCGTCTTGCGACCCTTCATGTCAGACCGTATGATCTCCGTGCCGAAACCCCAGTAGAGGCTGACCCCGTCAGTCGCCATGCCCTGCAGATGGTCGCCGCTGCAGGACGCCCCAAGCGTGACGACCGGCGGTGCCTTTATCGGGGACTTCTGCACAAACGCAAGACACGGCAAGGCGAAAATGCAAAAGGCAAGATGCAGGGTGGAGGCTTTCATCTTTCCGCTCCGCGCTCTCAGTCCACGATCCTGCCAAACCACACGCCGAGCGGCTCGAGCGAGACAGAACGCTTCTGCGGGAATCCCTCTATCTCGAACTCCACCACCTTCGGCCCGTATGTCGGATTGACGGCGAGAAGCCACACCTCCCCGTTCTTGCGCCACGTGCGCACCGATGCGTCCTTCGTTATGAGAGACACCGCCGGCGGTGTCTCGTCCGAGAGGAACACCGGGAACTTCGCCTTGACCTCCTCGCCGATGCGGCAGACGCGACTCCACATCTCCTCGGGCGGAGTGCGCCACTTCATCTTCTCCCACGAGCTGTAGGAGTAGGATATCAGCCCGTTCGCGCCCTCGGCTATGAACTGCCACGCCATGTTGCGCATCTCGTCGAACGTCGGCGGACGCGTCTTGTCCTTGTCCTTCACGCGGTAGCCGCCCCAGTCGAATGCCTGGGGTATCTGCCACATCGCCCTCGCGCCGAACACGCACTTGCGCGTGATGCGCGTATGCTCCATCACCTGCGAGATCGGCGGGTCGCCCGTCTGGCAGATCGGATATGGGTCGGAGCCTATGACGTCGAACGCCGGCAGATGCCCGCGGATGTCCTCCACCATGTAGTGCGCCACCCAGGTCGGATGATTCGGGTCCAGCCTCTCGCACAGGTCGCGGTGGGCGGTGAGCTTCTTTAGCCAGTCAAGCCCGAGTTCGTCGTTTATGTACCAGGCGAGGAGCGCGGGGTGGCCCCGGAACTCCTTGACGCGGCGCGAGACGTATTCGATCTCGGTCGTCTCGTTCGTGATTCCCCGGTCGGTCGCCCACTTCATGCCGCTGTACGCCGCATGAAGGTCGTAGAACAGCCGCAGTCCCTTGCTCCAGGCATAGTCCATCTCCTCCTTCGTCGGAGCGGAATACGGCATGCAGCAGTTGAACGGCCCGGTGGAGAACCTGTCCGCGGTTGCCTTGTCTATCCTGTGCATGAACATGCCGAGCGGGAAGAACGGCTTGCCGTCTATCCGCGCGATGCCGCGCCTGTCGATGCGCACGCCCTTCGTCTCTGGCTTCGCGGTGCGCGTGAACGCGAGCGACTTCTCCGCAACCTTTTTGCCGGCACCGTCGAAGAGGCGGAACACGATCTCGCTCCCGCCGAGCGGAAGAACCGCTGCGTCCACCGCGGCGGAGACGTCGCGGGGATCGTCCGTGTCGGGGACGGCGTCGACGATCCTCTTCCCGCCAGACGCAAGCGGAATCTCGAAGCGGCCGCGAAGCCCCTTCCCGGAGATCTCGTCCTTCGCCACGTTCAACCCGACGTGCAACACCACAGGACCGTCGGCGGCACGGTTGCGGTAGGCGTTCGATATGAACTCGCCGATTGGCGGACGCTCGACCGCAGTTATCTTCAAGTCGTCGAACCACGCCTTGCCCTTGGTGTTGCCGGTAACCGGCATTCCCACAAGACACTTCTTCGCGGCGGCAGGCGGCACGAACGCCTCCAACGAAACCTTGGTCCAGCCCGTCGTCCCCGTCACGCGCGGCTGCGTCGCCGCCGTGCCGATGCGCGTTCCGTAGGCGTCGTGCCACGAGAAGTCGAAGCAGACGCCCGCGCCGTCCACGCCCTCGGTGCGGACCCAGCCTTCGAGACGGTAGCTGCGCCCCGGCTCGAGCTCAACCCACTGCGTAGTCCAGCCGCCCTTGCCGACATTCGCGCAGTGGACGGCACGCGTGCCGTTGCGGCCCTCGCCGCCGACCACGCTCCACTCGCCGTTCCTGTAGAGTCCCCAGCCCTCGGCGCCGCCCTTTGCGTCCGGCACCTCGAAGCCGGCGTTCCTCGGCAGCGGCTCGGCCGCCGCGCACGAAAGCGCCGCCAGACATACGATTGCAGTTTTTCTCATCACCTTTCCTCCCTAACCACTAACGACTAACCACTAGCGACTAACGACTAGCCACTAACGACTACCTACTTCATCCACCGCGCCTTGTAGAACTTCACTCCGGGATACGGGCCGATCACGCGCTCCTCGTCTCCCTTCTTCACGATGATGCGGTCGGTCCACCACACCGTGCGCACTGTCGTGTAGGCGTTGCCCCACGTCTTGTTCGGCGAGTACGCCTTGATGTCCTTGAGCCGCTCCACAAGCCTGAATTCGCCCGCGTTCGGGTCGAAGTGCACAAGGCACTTCCCCGTCGTGATGAAATACCCGCCCGCGCCGTCAGGCGCCAGGTCATGACCGCCCCCGCCGCCGACCGGACGAAAGTCGTAGTCGCGCACGGCGCTCAACTCGAACTGCGTCTCGCTCCAGGCGTACCTCACGAGGTTCGTGTGGCCGAGCGCCCAAAGGCAGTTGCGCTTCGCGTCCCACTCCACGCCGTGCGCGGAGGTCAGCGGATACGCCTTCTTCGGCTGAAGCTCCGGGCTGAAGGGGTTGTCCGCGGTAGAGACTATCGTCACAGAATGCGAGACGCTGGACGCCGTAGCGAACATCCCCTTCCCCGGCAGGCGGGTTATGGAGTGCGGATTGCCGCCCACGTGCCCGTAGCAAACGGCGAGCCCCGTCGCGAGGGAGAGTTCCGCGAAGTTGCCGCACGAGGCGATCATCAGCACCGAGTCGCCGTCCGCCTTGCAGTCGCTCGGCGCATTGAAGAGCTTCGCGTCGCCCTTGGCGATGCCGGGGTCGCGCGAGGCCTTCCACTCCCACGCCCAGGCAGGCGCGCCAGCCTGACGCGCATCGATCGCGACGATGCTGTTGCTCTTCTGCTCCGCCGCGATTAGATATCCGCTCTGGACCTTGAACCCAGACGCCCCGGCCGCGCACGCAGCCACGCATGCCGCCGCCAATACTCCTACCTTCCTCATCGATTCTCCAGCCGTTACCTAAGAAGCAATATCGTCCCCTCGTTGCGGACGAGCGTCAGCGTCTTCTTGTTGGCCGACAGCCTCAGCTTCCAGCCGACGGGAGCGCCTTCCGCGAGGCGAGGCGCAGAACCGTGCAGATAGTTGTCATCGCCGGACTGCGTACCATTGTATTCAAACTTTAGCAATGTATATTTCCGCTGTGTCAGCTTGCTGAAGTCGTCAATCTCCACGACGACACCATCGCCAAGCGTGATGTAGCCACAGTCGTGGGTCAGGCAAAGGCCCTGTTCGAGATCCTCAGCACGGAAGAAAAGCGCCTCAGTCACACTAAACCTGTTGGGATCCCATGCTCGCGTCTTGCCGTAGCCGCCGACGCGCCGCCACGACGGATTCGAGTTCCACGCGCTGTACGCGCCGCCCGCCATGCGAAGCTCCTTGTTCGCCGAGAAAGGGTTGGGAACGCCTGTGATTCTTGGATAGAGCGTAATGCCGGGTCCGATGACTATGGCGCCGGTCAGATTCGTCATGAACGCAAAGTCAGATGCGTTTACGATGCTTTCGCTGGTACCCTTGAGCATGATGCCGCCGTCTTCCTGTTCGCTTCCAGTAAGCTCGACATCGCACACAACCGGGGTCTTCATGTCCGGCGCGGTGATCGTGACCATCGGAGCGGTCTCGAAGTTTATGCCGGGGGAGGTGACTTCGATGTCGCGGCCTATCGTTCCCGTGCGCGGGTCGAACCTCACGTACGCCGTGGCGTCCTCTCCGCCGCCGCCCGATATCTTCACGACGGGCGGCATCGCGTAGCCAGTCACATCGGCGGAGGCCGGAACGGTGATAGACTTGATGCCGCGCCCGGTCGGCCGCAGCAGACGAACAGAACCCAGCGAGGACAGCGAGGAGTTCTGCGTGAATTCGATGGTTGCGCCGCCGCCATACACGGTGATGCGCGTGGGAAGCAAGGAAGCGCTGAATGGATTCTTCGTGTTCTGGTACTTGAGCGCGCCGCCGTTGAAGTTCAGGTACGACTTGCAGCCCCTGCTTGTGGCGTCCTGCGACGTGCTGCGGATCGCATTGACGGCAAGCACGCCGGCGTTCAGGTTCACGACGCCAGTGTATTCGTTCGTCCGCACGCAAAGGTTGAGCGTCGTCCCGACGGTCAGCGACGGGTTGTTCGTTCCCGAAAGCGTCAGAACGCCCATGCCGCCAGCCGTCGCGCCTTTGTCGGCGGACCAGTTGAGATCGCCTCCGACGTGGATGTAGCTCAAGCTCGCCTCGCCGCCGCCCATGTACATTTCCGCACGGCTCGAATGACGTCCGAGAAGAAGCGAATTGGCGCCGGTGAACTCGAGCTTGCCACTCTGTATCTCAAGCTGCGCTTCGGCGTCCTTCCGCGTTGCAAGGGCATAGAACAAGTCCGGGGAATTTGCCGACAGCTTGCCGCCTCCGACCCACCAGTACGCCTGGCCGAACCGCCCGAGCGTTCCGTCGTTGCCGTTGCGCGTAGTCTGGAATACGTCGCCTCCATACTGGTAGACGGCGCCCTTTGTGTTTTCCGCCAGCGCAACCTCGATCTTGCCTGTCACGACTGCACCGTCGTATATCTCGAATATCGCGGGCTTGGTGCCGGCGTCGGCCACGACCAGCGCCTCGGAATAGGTGCCTCCTTCTTGCCTGGGAAAGTCGATGCGCCCGCCTTCGAGCACCCGAAGCCTGGCGTTCGCCTCGTCGTTGGACGATCCGACGGTGTACTCGCGGGCGTGGTCGTAGTACGGCTTGCCGATGGTGCCAGCCGCGAGATTGACCGTTCCGGTGGCGCACGCGAACGACCATAGAACGCGGTTCTGCTCCGACGTCAGTTCAAGATGTCCGCCAAAGTTGCGGACATGACATCGGGATGGACGTCGCCCGACAGCGTGAGCGACCCCGCGCCTTCGTGGCATATGGCTATGCTCTGGTGCAGCGGCGAAAAGTCGCTGGACAACGTCGCCTCCGTACCCGTCGACGTGACGAGATTCAGGCGGCCCCTTCCGCTGTACAGGGTCTGGGACATCTGCGCAACTATTCCCTCGACCCCATCCGACGAAAGGCTTCCACCGTCGAGGTTGAGCTCGAGGAAGCCGTCGTACAGCTTGATCACGCCGTTCGTCGACAGGTTGCCGTCCGCAAATATGCGCAGATGATTCGCGCCGATCGTCGTGCCGCCGGAATACGTGTTCGTCCCTGTGAGGCGGTACTCCGGATAGTTGCTGCCTATGACGAGCTCGCCATCGCCGGAGATGTTGCCGGCGATCGTAAGGTAGTCGCCGGCATATTCCGCCTTGTAGTTCGTTAAAGTGAGCTTTCTGCCGGAGTCTATCTCGACGCTCCCCGCCCAGATATTCGCGGCAGGATTCGCGCTGGAGTTGTTTACGAGCCCGCGCCCAAGCTGTATCGTGACGTCAGCATCTGCAACGCGAAGAGCGTATGGCATCGGCTTGGCGAGATTCCAGAGCTGGATGTTTCCGCCTGCGGCCTCTACCGTGCCCTCGCCCTTGAACGTGGGCGAACCCTGGAAAATCGTCGTGCTGGACTGCAGAATGATCGTTCCGGGACCTTCCACCGTTGAATAGTCGTTAAACATGAATTGCCCGTGCAGCGACAGGGCCTTGCCATTGAGGACGACTGTTTTCCCAAAGCCCCGCAATATGCCGCACTTGAAAAGCGCATCTCCTTCAAGGATGACATTGCCAAGGAATTCGTCGGAGCGGGCGCCGCCAGGGGGATTTGGCATGTATATCGCCCCGTTGCCGTCAGGTCCCGTGCCGCCTTTCACCACTAGGTCGTTGTTCTGCCCGCCCTTGTCGTGTTGCGAATAGTAGAACTTCATGCAGTACTGCGCATCTTTCGCGACGGTGATTGTATTGCCGCTGCCGAGCGCGTTCTTGTGCTGGATCTCAAGCACGCCGTCGCTGATCAGTACTGTCTTGCCGGTGAAGCCTGTCGACGCCACAGAAAGGACAATCTTCCCCGCGCCCGTCTTCACAATGCCCGCGACCGTGGAGGGAATCTCCTGCGCATACGTCTCGTCGCCGCTCGCCACGTCGAACGTGAGGATGTTGGTGTCCTGGTCGATCGTCGCCGACGCGAACGCCGTCGACGCGCACAGGCATGCCGCAGCAAGCCCCGCACCGCCAAACATCAAAAGAGACTTGTGCACCACCGCACCCTTTTGAGCAAACTTCATCTTAACACCTCCATTAAGCAGAAAAGTTATTCTGACGGTATTCTACCATATTCAACGGCCATCGGCAACAGAGCCACGCCTCTTTGGAGATTCCCCAGTTTTACTTTGGGCTGCCGAACCTTCGCGACCCATTGCGCAGTTTTGAAGTCGACGGTTGCTGTTCTCGCTAACGCTCGGAGTTCATTACAAAACCGAAAGAGGACGCACATTCTGCGGCCTCTGCGACAAACTCCACTCTTCTACTCTTCCACTTCTCCACCTTTCCCCAATAGAGAACGTGCAGGCCGTGTAGGGGCTCTACACGATCTGCACGTTCTGCACGGCCGGAATGTTCCGCCTACTTCACCTTCTTGTAGCCGTAGACCGCCTTCGCGCCAAGCTCTTCCTCGATGCGGAGGAGCTGGTTGTACTTCGCGATGCGGTCGGTGCGCGACATCGACCCGGTCTTGATCTGCCCGGAGTTCGTCGCCACCGCGATGTCGGCTATCGTCGCGTCCTCGGTCTCGCCCGAACGGTGCGAGGTCACGGACGTGTAGCCGGCGCGGTGCGCCATCTCGATCGCGTCGAGCGTCTCGGACAGCGAGCCGATCTGGTTCACCTTGATGAGGATCGAGTTCGCCGCGCCGAGCTTGATGCCCTTCTCGAGGTACTTCACGTTCGTGACGAACAGGTCGTCGCCGACGAGCTGGCACTTGCCGCCGATCGCCTTCGTGAGCGCGACCCAGCCGTCCCAGTCGCCTTCCGCCATGCCGTCCTCGATCGAGTCAATCGGGTACTTCGCGACGAGGCCCTCGAGGTACTTGACCTGCTCGGCCGGCGTGCGCTTCGCGCCCTTCTGGCCTTCCTTCCAGGTGTAGTCGTACTTGCCGTTCTTGAAGAACTCGGAGGATGCGCAGTCAAGGGCGATCGTCACGTCCTTGCCGGGCTTGTAGCCCGCCGCCTTGATGGCCTTGATGATGCACTCGAGCGCATCCTCGATCGAGTCGAGCGCCGGGGCGAAGCCGCCTTCGTCGCCGACAGCCGTCGAGAGGCCGCGCGCCTTGAGGACCTTCTTGAGGTTGTGGAACGTCTCCGCGCCCATGCGCAGGCCTTCCTTGAAGCTCTTCGCGCCGACAGGGCGGATCATGAACTCCTGGAACGCGATCGGCGCGTCGGAGTGGGCGCCGCCGTTGATGATGTTCATCATCGGGACAGGCAGGGTGTACGTGTTCGTCCCGCCGATGTAGCGGTAGAGCGGCATGCCGAGCGCGTTCGCCGCGGCCTTGGCGACGGCGAGCGAGACGCCGAGGATGGCGTTCGCGCCGAGCTTCGACTTCGTGGGCGTGCCGTCCAGCTTGATCATGAGCTGGTCGATGCCGCGCTGGTCGCACGCGCAGTGGCCGACGAGCTTGGGCGCGATGACCTTGTTGACGTTGTTCACCGCCTTGGTGACGCCCTTGCCGAGATAGCGCTTCGGATCGCCGTCGCGTAGCTCCAGCGCCTCGTTGACGCCTGTGGAGGCGCCGCTCGGAACTGCGGCGCGGCCGAGGGTTCCGTCGTCTAGAATCACATCCACCTCGACGGTGGGGTTGCCGCGGGAGTCGATTATCTCGCGCGCCTTCACTTGCTTTATCGTCATTGTGCTTTCGCTCCTTCTTTGCTGCCCCGAAGCGGGGCTTTTGAGGTTCTGCATAGTATACCAAATTTCCCCGCGCAGTGGGGGTGGGAAGTTGAAAAGTGGAAAAGTGGAGTGGTGGAAAAGTGGAAAAGTGGAGTGGTGGAAAAGTGGAGTGGTGGAAAAGTGGAGGAGTCTAGAACTCTGGCGTGCCCCAAGACCGTTCTGCTCTTGGAGGGCGACAGGCACAGCAAGTGAAGTGGCAATGCGTTCGTGTGCCGCGAAGGCGGCGTTTCGTGTCCCGACATGGCGGCGGGCCGAAAGGCCGGACGCGGAGAGCCGCCGCTGGCGGAGGCGCAAGCCTCCATGCTGGCGGCGGTTCGACGCGGACGAATCGCGGATCGCGATCGCCGCCATGGAGGGATTTCGTGGTCGCGCGCCAGCGCCGCAGAGAGTATTCGGCGGATGAGGACATCCGCCCTCCCGCTCTTCCACTCCTTCACTCCTCTACTCTTCCACTCCTCCACTAACGACTAACTACTCTTCCACTCTCACCCTCACCGTCGCCGATACGCCCTCCTCCGTCGAACACGTTATCTCGTGCTCGCCCGCCTCCATCGGCAGCAGCATCGGCTGCAGCCCGACACTCTCCCCGGCTGGCCGCCCGTCGACGAACCACCAGAGCTTCGCGCCCGCGGGGTTGCCCGCCACCTGACACACTATCCGCTGGTCCATCGCCCCGCTGACAAGGCGAAACACCGCGCCGTCCTCCGGCCTGGAGATCGCCAGCTTCTCCGCCTTCCCCACCAGCCCCGCGAACGCGGCGAACGCCGCGTCGGCGCACACCACCACTTTCCCTGCGGCATCGCGCCGATGCGCCGCGCAGAGCACCGACGGACTCCTCCCCGCGACGGCCCAGCCGTCCTCCGTCTCCGGACAGTCGGCCGACGCCGCGAGCCCGGTGAGCGAGCACACCTTCCGACGGACCAGGTCGTGCGGACGCTCGAACCACGGCCCGTCGTTCTGCGGATACAGCGCGCGCGCCAACCCCCACGCGACAGGCGCGGCCGCCTTCGCGCCGACAAGCGTGCGGTCGCCGAAGCCGCCGGACTTGTGCCCGCACCACACCCCCACCACGTACTCCGGGTTCCACGCAACCGTCCATGCGTCGCGGTACGCGCTGGAAGTGCCCGTCTTCCACGCAAAGCGCGACGCCACGACGTCCGCCACGTGCCCCAGCGCCGCCTGCGCGCGCTCCCCGCCCGACAGCATCTCCGACATGAGGTAGCACGTTCCCGGCGAGAAAATGGAAAATGGAGAATGTCGCTCGCCGCTCGCCGCGCCGCAACGCCACCCCGCGCGATCACGCCATACGCACGCACAAGCTCCAGAAGCGAAACCTCCACGTTGCCGATCGCCATCCCGAGGCCCGCCGACTCGTCCGCGCCAATGTGCCTGAAGCCGAGCTCGCGCAGGCAGTCCCCGAACGTCTCAACTCCCGTGCGCCTCAGCATCTGCACGAACGGGATGTTCAGCGACATCACCAGAGCGTCGCGCACCGACACCATGCCGCGGTGCCTGCCGTCGAAGTTCGCCGGCCTGTACCCCTTGTACGCCACCGGAACGTCGCACAGCCTCTCGTCTGGCGAGATGACGCCCCTCTCGATCGCAAGCGCCGCGAGGAACGGCTTGAGCGTCGAGCCCGCCGGACGCGGCGTGATCGCGGTGTTGACCTGCCCGTCCGCCTTGTCGAAGTAGTCGCCGCTGCAAGCGAGCGCCTTCACGTCGCCGCTTCGCGCCTCCATCACCACCGCGGCGACCGAGTAGCCGCCCGCGCGCGCAGCCGCGTCCACCGCGTTCTCGCATGTCGCCTGGATGTCTGCGTTGAGCGTCGTTCTTACATCCTGAGCAGCTCCGCCACGTCCGTAGCCTGGTAGGGCGGTTTCGATGAAACCGCCGCCGCCACGTCCGTCGCCTGGTAGGGCGGTTTCGATGAAACCGCCGCGTATCTCTCCCATGACCCAGTCGCAGAAGTACGGCGCGCGGAACGGACGCGGCGCGCGGCGTATCTGCGGCTTCACCGACTTCGCACCCTCGAACTGCCCCTCGTCGATCATGCCGAGCTTGAGCATCCGCTCCAGGACGTAGTCGCGCCGCTTGAGTGCGCGGTCGTAGTGCCTGTCGGGACGGAACCGCGACGGCGCCTGGACCATCCCCGCGAGCATCGCAGCCTCGCCGATCCCCAGATCCTTCGCCCCCTTCCCCAGCCAGCCCTGCGCGGCGGCCTCTATGCCGACCAGGTTCGAGCCGAACGGCGCTCTGTTCAGGTACTGCGAGACTATCCACTCCTTCGACCGCCTGCGCTCCATCTTGAGCGCCATCACGGCCTCCTTCCACTTCCACCAAAACGTCTTCGGATGAGGCGCGATGAGGCGCACCGCCTGCATCGTGATTGTCGACGCCCCCGATACGCGGCGGCGGCACGTGACGTTCTGGAACGCCGCGCGCAGCACGCTCAGCGGACGCACCCCGCGGTGCTCCCAGAACGTGCCGTCCTCCGACGCGACGAGCGCCTTGACGATCCAGTCGCCGGCGTCGGCCGAGTAGTACGGCCTGCAGTCAATGTCGCGTCCGTAGCCTGGTAGGGCGGTTTCGATGAAACCGCCGCCGCCAAGCGAGACGCGCAGCACATTGCCGGCGTCGTCGCGCAGCACCACGCCACCAGGGTACTCGTCAGCGCCGGCGCCGGTCCAGTCAATGGCGCACCACGATGCGCCCAGGAACGCGGCGAGCATGCAGAGCAGGATGATACATGCCCTCCACGCTCGGCCCCGGCAGAACGAACTCGCCCGCCGAAACCACGCGCACCTGGTAGCGGAACTTGGCTTCATGGCCCCTCTCCAGCGTGAACTTCTTCGAAAAGACCAGCATCCTGTCGTCGCGCGCGTCGCTGCGCATCACCCACGCCGAGGCCGGCACCTCGTTCGTGCCGCCGTGCTTCGCGGCGAAACACTCCGGCAGCGCGCCGTGCACCGGCTCGAAGGCGCCCGCGAAGAGGTCCTCCACCACGAGGTCGTTCAGCGCCCGCGTGTCGTCCGCGGATATCGCAAGCTCGACTATGAGCAGCTCGCCGCACCTGAGCGCCCCGAGGTCCGCCGGCTCGCCTTCCGGACCGAAGAACCGCCGCGAGACGGAGAGCCCCGCCGACTCGTCGCGCACGTCGCCGATGGCCGGCAGCGCAAGGCGCCGCCACGACACGAATCGCTCGCCGCGCTTCGGCGGATGGTGGCGGTAGTACTCGCCAAGCGCCATGAGCGCGTGCGCGTTCCCCTCCGTGGTGCCCCAGGAGAGCTTCGCCTTGTCGCGCGAGCGGCAGAGGTACTCCACGAGCGGCAGGACGCGCGCGTCGGAGTCGTCGACGCCAAGGAGCGCCACGAGCGCGAACGACGCCTCCTTTACGGACGCAGGCGACGCCGCGTTGCCGAGCAGCCTCTTCGCCCGCTCGGTGTCGTGGGCCAGCGAGAAGGCGCGCGCAAGCCTCGCCCTCGAGAGCAGCGAAAGCGGTTCGGCCGCGACGGGGCGCGGCCCTCCCGCCTGGTAGGGCGCGGACTCCGGCCGCGCCGTCGCCGCGTCATACAGGCGCAGCATCCTGTCGCGGTCGGGGGCGTCCGCGAGCGCAAGCGTGTGGCATGCGTAGGCCGAGACCGCGCTGTTCGTCGAAACGACCCACTTCCTGAGGAAGCCCATCACGTTCTCGCGCGCAGACGGCGTGAGGCGCTGCCCGCACCGCTCCGCTTCGATCAGGAAGTGCGCCGCGTAGAGCGACACCTCGCGGTCCCACGGAGCGTAGTCGCAGTCGGGCCACATCACGAAGTCGGTGCGCCTTATCATGGACTCCACCCTCCTGACGCCGGCCGCCACCACGTCCGGACCGTTCGTGACCACCGAGTTGAGCAGGCCACCGGCGCAGATGAGCGGGAACATCCGCGAGACGGTCTGCTCCAGGCAGCCGTGCGGGTATTCGGCCAGCCACCTCAGCGCAGGCTCGTATTCCCCAAGCGGCGAATCCCACTCTCGCTCCCAGTAGCGTTCAAAGCCATTTCGGATTTGCCCGCGAGACGCGGGACATGAGACGTTAGACGCGCGGCACGAGACATTAGACATGAGACGCGAAACGTTGGTTTCACCTTTCAACTTTTCAACCTTTCCACCTTTCAACTTTTCAACTCCGGCAGTCTCAACCCACGCGACTGCGGGCCGCACCGGCAGGCGGATCGTCTGGTCGTGCACCTCGCCCATGCCGCGCACGTGGTAGGCGATCTCTAGCTCGCCCGGTTCCGAAGGCGCCTTGAGGCTTACGACTATGTTCGTGTGCCCGCCTTCTTCAAGAAGGACCAACGGCACATTGACGGCCAGCGCCCCGTTCGTGGACACCGAGCAGCCGAACTTCGCGGCCTCCCCGCTGCGGTTGTGTATCGGCAGCGTCGCCTCGAACACGTCGCCCGGAGCGACGAAGCGGGGGGCGTCGGGCATGGCGACGAGCTTCGGCGTGACCTTGCGCTGCACCGACGCCGCGCCGGACGCCGTTGCGCTGTACGCCACCGCCGTGACGCGCAGCTCGCCCACGAACTCCGGCAGCTTCACGACGGCATGGGCCCTACCCTCGACCACGGGCACGCGTCCGGTCCACAGCGCGAGCGGCTTGAACCGCCGCGTCGGGACCGGGCTCACCCTGCCCAGCATCTCCGCGCCGGCGCCGCCGCCGGTCTTCACGCCGCCGACGCGCGTCTCCCGCTCGCCCAGCACCGGCAGGATGCGGCCGTAGAGGTCGTAGAGCGGATGCTCCGCGTCGCGGGCCTGCGAGAACCATCCGACCGGGTCGGGCGTTGGCTCGCCCGTCAGGATGTTTATCGCCTCGTCCACCACGGTGACCAAGGCGACCGTCGCGTTCGGCGCGCCCACCTCCACGTCGATCGTGCGGAGGTTTGCGACCTTCGCCTCGAGGGTGACCGGCACTTCGTTCTCGGCGGGGCGTATGAGCACCGTCGCCTGCCCGTGCGCCCTTGCCGCGAGGTGCCGCGAATTCGCGCCCACGCTCTGCACGACGGAGACGAACACGTCGATGTTCGGCGCAAGCTCGGCGCGCACGGGCCGCAGCACCACTTCGCTTGTGGCGTTGGTCAGCTCGAGCACCTCGGTGTAGACCTCCTTGTCGCGCAGAACCGCAAGGAGCGCGAACCCCGCGAACGGGGACTTCACCGTAAGGCGCGGCGCCTCGCCGACGCGGTAGATCAGCTTGTCCGTCGCGATCGACACCGCGGTCGGGTCGGAAAGCGGCGCCCGCACGGCGTTGTCGCCCCAGTCGCTAAGGTAGAAGCTCCGCGAATACGACACGTTGGAGGCGGTGTCGCGTATCGTGAGCACATAGTCGCCGGCCCTGTCCGCCGGAATCACAAGCACGCTGTTAAGGTTCGTCTCCGTCGTCAGCACGATGTTCGAGGCGACGAGGACGCGCACGCGGTCGCAGTCCCAGGTCTGGCAGCCGTCGCCGCGCTCGCGGTAGGAATACACGGTGTCTACGCGCTCGAGCTGCGCCGAGAGCCGGCGGGGCTCGCCGAGGCGGCTGCCGTCGGGCGACACGCAAGCCACCCCGACGCGAAGCGGGGCGCCGCGCTCGAGCTTCATCCACTCCGACAGCGTGCTGCCTATGTAGTACGGGTAGAAGTGCGTCACCACGCTCTTGCGCGCAGTCGCTGGGCGCCCGCCGTCCTCGAACACCACGCCCTGCGCTATTGCACGAACGGCAGCCTTAGGAAGCCCCGTCGTCGCCCAGAGCGGCGCGGCGAAGCTTATGCGCCCGTCCCTGTCGAGCCGGTCCTTGCCGGGATTGCGGAAGTTCGGCTGCAGCCCGAGGCCGTCGTTTCCGAAGTGCCACCCCTTCCACTTCGGCGGGGCGAACGGAACGTCCTCGAACACCACCGCGCCCTCGCAGACCAGTCCGTGCGCAGGGCCGCCGAAGAGGTGCTCCGCCGAGACCGTGAAGCCGAAGTTCGTCGGATTCGTCGAGTCGCACGTCTCCACACTCACTCGTATCTGGGGCGGGGCGAATTCCTCGATCTTGATTTCGCGCGAGCCGATCTCGCGGCCCTTCTCCCCAGGGAGCTTCGCGCGAATGGTCCACGTGCCGCTGGGCTGTTCGTCCGCCACACTGAACTTGTCGCAGAGCACTGCGCCCTCGTCGTCCGTCACCTGGGTGACTGCGGAGCAGACAACGCCATTCGGATTCAGCAGCTCCAGCCTTATCGGCGTCGGACGTGGCGCGCGTCGCGTCCCGTTCCGCACGAGCGTGTGCAGCATTATTCGCTCGCCGTGGCGGTAGATGCCGCGGTCGGTCCAGCAGAACGCGCTCAGGTCGTTCTCGGCGAGGTACTTGTAGCGGGCGCCGTCGGGATTCGTCTCGTCCACCACCATCGAGCTGCGAAGCGCCATGAACGTCATGTCGTCGTCGGAGCGCACGACCACGGCGAAGGGCTCGCCCTTGTCCTTCCGTTCCGGACGGCACCATCCGAGCGCGTCCGTCGCGCCGGTCATCACCAGGATGCCGGCGGGCGAGTACACCTCCACGCGGGCGCCGCCCACGGGCGTGCCCTTCATCAGCGACATGACCCACACGCCGAGGCTGTCGCCGTCGCTCCTGCGAACGCTGAGGCCAAGGTCGGAAAGGCACACGAGGCGGCACCGCAGCGGATTCAGCTTGATCCTCTCGTCGCTATCCCACACATAGTCGCGGCGCGGACGGTCTCCACTCAGGACGCTCACCAGGAACACGCCGTTCGTCGGCTTGCCGTCGTTCATGCGGACCGGCAGCAGCGACGTCTCCTTCTCGTTCAGGCGGTTCGCGCATTGTATCGTAGATTCCTCGGCCTCGCCCGCCAGCTCGGCGGACTCCTCGTCGTCGGCATTGCCGCTCCACGAATAGCGGCTGTAGACTTTTTCCTCGCGGGCCAGCATCTGCACGACGTTGCGCGGCTCGACGCGGCAGATAGACGCCTTGATGCGCGCCATGTTGACCGATTCGAGGCTTATCGACCTGGAGCCGCCGGGGGGCAGGTAGCGCCCGGCCGCGGCGAAGTTCACGTAGGGGTTGCGGTCCTTGCGCCGGAACGTGTACGTGTAGTCCGAGATGAGCGCTTCCTCGCGGTTGGTCGCCGACCCCGTCGTCGCCTGGTAGGGCGGTTTCGATGAAACCGCCGCCCCGTTCGTCGCCTGGTAGGGCGGTTTCGATGAAACCGCCGCCCCGTTCGTCGCCTGGTAGGGCGGTTTCGATGAAACCGCCGCCCCCTGCCAGCCATGCGGCGGCAGTCCGCGACGAATGCGAAGCGTCACGTTCGTGCGGTGGGCGTAGTCGCCCGTCACCTCCAGGATGGGGACATGCTTGCCTAGGCTGCGGCTGTATTCCGTATCATAGGAAACCGCCACGCTGCCCGCAGCCATCGGCTCGACGCTTACGTATTGGCGGGCGACGCCCATGTCGGGGCGGAGCGAAAGGCGTATGCGCAGGCTCTGCTCCCCGTCGTAGGCGACGCCCAGCACCCTCATCTCGGTCGGCGCCGAGGCCTGGTAGGGCGGTTTCGATGAAACCGCCGTCCCCGTCGTAGGTTTCGATGAAACCGCCGTCCCCGTCGTAGCCTGGTAGGGCGGTTTCGATGAAACCGCCGCAAACGGCGGCATCGTCGATGCCGCCCTACCGAGTTCGGATGGCGACAGATTGGCAAAGACGTCGCATTGATGCTGTTTCTCGAAGGCCCGCACCTTGCCAAGCGTCCAGTAAAGCGCCGAGCCTGTTGCCGCCAGAGCCAAGAGAAGTGTAAAGTGTAAAATTTTTGATTCGCATTTTCTTCTTCTTCCTTACTTTTCTTTTTCCTTCCTTACTTCTTCCTTCTTCCTTTTCTTTTCACTCTCTACTCGTTCCCAATTCAGAAATCTTACACGAGAAAATAAGAAATTATGGAAATGTGAAATTG
>JAFRBA010000111.1 GCA_017405115.1 Kiritimatiellia bacterium | reverse complement strand
TTCTGCGGGCTTGACTCGCAGCCGTCCGGGGCATGGGCGTTCCAGACGAACGACGTGTACACGACGGGCGGCGATCCCGTCCATTCGGCAGACCTTATTCCCGTCGGCGGCGAAGGCGTGGAAATCGACCCCACCGACTACCTCGGCTCCGGCAACTCGCCTGGCGTCCTCGCGTTCGAGGCGGCGGGCGAAGTCGTGCGCCCCGACGCGCTAACGCTGCTTGTCGTCGACGGCGAAGACGACAAGCTGTTCAGCTGCAGCATTCCGCTGTCGCTGCGCTCTGTGCATGACATGTATAGCTGGATAGGCGCACGGCATCTGTCTGGAGAGGCAGACTATCGAAGTACTGCGGTTCACAGGATGTGGGAAGGAGAGACGGTAAAGTCGCTTGTGTTCTTCCACGGATTTAACGTCACTGGGTCAGGGGCGCAGGAGTGGGCTGACGCGGTGTTCAAGCGGTTGTGGCTTTCAGGCGCGAAGATGGAGTTCTACAACGTTGATTGGCGCGGCGATATTGGCAGCGACGCGAACTACCATCAGAATGCGTCAAACGCCTTTGTGGTCGCAAGCCAGCTTGCATCAACAATTGCGGCGATTCCTGGCGAGAAGGTCGTAATGGCGCATTCGCTTGGAAACATGGTAGTTGCGTCGATGATACAAGATCATGGACTTCAGGTTTCAAGATTCCTGATGTGCGATTCCGCCGTTCCTTCCGAAGCATACTACCCTGCAAACGACGTATCCATCCGCGTCCCGCAGTTGGTGCATCCGCAGTGGGAGGGATATCCTACCAACTCGTGGGCTTCGATCTGGCATTGGCTGTTCAGGAACGAGCCGAACGACGACCGAAGACTCCTTGGCTGGCCCGGACGTTTCTCGAATGTCGCGCAGTACGCAGTCAACTTCTATTCGACCGGTGACGAGATACTGGAACTTGCGGCCGTCAACAATCTATGGCCGACAACTGGTATTGGGGGAGACAATACCCTTGGACATCTGAGCTGGCACAAGCAGGAGCTGTTCAAGGGGCGTGGAATTGGCGTTGGCATGGGTGCCACTGACTGGTCTGGATGGAACATAGAGGAAAACTGGCTTGGCGTCAACAAGATTTCGGTTGCAGAGGCTCAGACAATGACGGAAGCCGACTTCAGGACCAACACGGTTTTTTATTGTTATCCGTCAAGTATGAACCAGCCGACAATCCCGCTTCTTGTCAGGGGCGCGCATCTTGCGCTGGGCATCCCCGCCCTTACTCCGGCGGCAGGGCGGATAAAATTCGGCGACGTGCGATTACGTAGCCAATCGTTTGATTGCAACGTGGTCCTGCAGATTGCTCGACCAAATAACTGGCCATCACGCTCGGAGTATCAAGGGCAATGGTGCCATTCCGACTTGAAAGACGTCGCGTATTTCTATAATTTCAAGTTCTATGAAAAGGCTATTGAGAAAGGAAACCTGAAATGAAAGTAAAATTGTTACAGACGTTGCTGCTGTTGACTCTGCCGTGCGTTGTGTTCGCACGGTGGCTTAAGCCGGAGGTTAAACACGCCATGGCATATGGCGCAGAGGCAAAGATATGTCTGAAGATATGCGACGACATGGGATTACCGGTATCAAATGCGAGTGTAAGGACGTACTTTGACATGCTGCCTGTTCCTCACTCTGTTTATGGAAAGACCGATACGAATGGCGTATGTGTTGTCAAAGGCAAATCCAACGGTAACAAGATTGAGTTTTTCGTCGGCAAGGAAGGATATTATGGCTCAAATAAAGAAAAAATATTTATCAAAATGGGTGAAGAGCATGATGTGAAGGGCGGCAAGTGGCAACCGTACGGGGCTATGGAGACAATTGAATTACGGAAAATACGCAACCCAGCGTATTTGGCAGTTGCTCATATGCGCGAATTCAACAACACAAAAGAGATTAGCTCATGGATAGGGTTCGATCTATGTAAACGTGATTTCGTTCGGCCATACGGAATGGGAGAGATTGCAGACTTTGAGGTTTTCTTTGACTGGGATAAGGGTTGTTTTGCTGATTACAAAGGGATGGCAACGAAGATTAGGTTCACGGGAAAATTTTTCGGCTATTACCAGTGTGCGGCAAACGCATTTAGTGAATTCAAAGGACCGTATTCGGCTTTTCCAGATGCGAAGTATCAGCAAAATGCCGATTTCTTTGAACGTGTGATAATTGACCCTAATGCATATGGACGACGTTATGACCGAAAGTTCTTTGATGAGAACAAGTGTTGGGTTGTCCGCAGTCGATGCAAAGTAGATGCTGAAGGCAATCTTGTGTCTGCACATTATTCAGTCATCAACAATATTGCGTTTGGCTGTGACAAAGGCGGTGTTGCTTGTATTTGTGTCACTGGTGCGTTCAACCCAACTCCCAACGACACGAACCTCGAGGACATTGAGACGGCCAAGAGATCGCGGCACTTCATCCGCCAGTGCGAGCCGCCGAAACAAAGGTAAGTATGGTATAATGCCCGCATGAGCCAGCAAGCCGCCATCCGTGAAGAGGAGCTGAAGAACCGCATAGCCACGCTGTACTTCGGCAAATACGACTGCACCCGTATCGTCGGCAACATCGATTTCTGCGTGTTGCCGAAACGCCGCGATCCTCGCCAGATGACTTTCATCCCCGACGCGCCGATCCTCTGGGCAGAGGCTAAGAACCACCAGACGGATGTCTACCGGATGCTCGCGCAGCTGATTCTCACCATCAAGGGCGTTGGTAGTGCGGCGTGTCCCCACGCCGACCTCGAGCCGCCGCGTTTCGTTGGGTGCTTTGACAGCGAGAAGATCGCTTTCGTCGAATACCACTATGTTCTGCCCGTATTCAACCTGAACGACTTCAACTGGACGCAGACTCCGTCCGCCGTCGACGACAAGACAGTCGAGACGGTGCGCGGCGTCATCCCCGCCGACACGATCGTCGTGTTCCGCTTCGGCGAGGACGATGCGGAAATCAAGGCATTCATCGCCCGCAACTTCACGTCGGGCGAATCCCCCGCGCTCGCGACGCCAATCGACCGCAACAACTTCACCTTCATCTACCAGAAGTGGCGCAACGAGGTGATGCCATACATTGACTCGCCGTGGGATGTACTCAAGAAGAAATACGCGCTCTACGACCGCGACTTTTTCCTTGCCGAGATGAACGTGGACGACAACGGCACGCCCGAAGTCGCTGACGACCGCCCCGCCGAGGACTTCTACATCTCG
>JAFRBA010000110.1 GCA_017405115.1 Kiritimatiellia bacterium | reverse complement strand
TGATGGGGCGCGCCGCGGTCGACTTCCCGGACTACCTGCGCGTGTCGATGAAGGAGGACGCGATTGCGCGCACAACCGGCCAGGCGCCGTCCGGCGCGCTGGTCGTGCGCCTCGACCCCGCGCTCAGCGAGCGCGCGAGCCGCATCGAGGTCGGCGACGGCGTCGCCGTGTCGGCCGGGAGCGAGCGGGCGGCCATGCAGGCGCTTGCGCACCTCGAGGACCTCATGAACCTCCGGTGCGGGCCGTTCCTGAAGAAAGGCGTGGAGAGCCGCGAGGCCAGGTTCAGCGTGCGCATGACGCACTCCGGCTACGGCAACGACATCTTCCCCGACGAACACCTCTCGCAGATGGCCCACTTCGGCATGACGGCGATTCTCGTGTTCCTGGACGACATCGACAAGACGAAAGCCCAGGAGTACCAGGACCTGAAGGCCCTCATCCGCCGCGCCGCCCGCTACGGGCTCGACACCTACCTCTACTCGTACATAAAGGCGTTCGCCCACCCGGCGGACAAGGGCGGCAGGGAGCTGATAGACTCGACATACGGGCGTATCGCGGGGTACTATCCCGAGGCAAAGGGCATCATCCTCGTGGGCGAGAGCTGCCAGTTCCCGTCAAAGGACCCGCGCGTGCAGCCCGTTCTTTACAGGAACAAGGACCCGAACGACAAGCGCCCGCTCGCAGGCTGGTTCCCGTGCGCGGACTATCCCGACTGGCTGCGCGCCGTCGAGGAGGCGATCCATTCCAGGGCGCCGCGGCAGGAGCTCGTGTTCTGGACGTACAACTGGGGCTGGGCGCCGTACGACGACCGCATGAAGCTCATCGACTCGCTCCCCAAGGACGTCACGCTCATGGCGACATTCGAGATGTTCGAGCGCCGCAAGCTCAGGAACGGCATCGACACGCCCACCGCAGACTACACCATATCCTTCCCCGGTCCCGGCAAGTATTTCGTGAGCGAGGCCGAGCGCGCGAAGCGCGACGGCCTTAGGCTCTACACGCAGGCCAACGCCGGCGGGCTGACGTGGGACTTCGGCTGCGTTCCATTCCAGCCTCTTCCGCAGCAGTGGGGCAAGCGCTGGCGCGGACTTGTCGAGGCGCACGACAAGTGGGGGCTCTCGGGCATAATGGAGAACCACCACTTCGGCTGGTGGCCCGGCTTCATAGCCGAGCTGGAGAGCGAGTCGTACGTGAAAGGCGGCATCCCCTTCGAGCGGCACCTGCGCATGATCGCGGCGCGCGACTACGGCGAGGCGAACGCCGACGCCGCGATCGCCGTCTGGAAGACGTGGAGCGACGACGCGGCCGACTACGCGCCGACCGACTGCAACCAGTACGGCACGTTCCGCATCGGCCCGGCGTATCCGTTTACCTTCGGCCACGGCGCCGTGGCGCGCAAGGACTTCCCCGGCAAGAGGTACGCCTCGAACTGGCCGGCGGGCATCTGCCGCATGGACTACCTGAAGGAGGGCTATGTGCCGCAGCTCACGCCGGAGCGGATGGACGACGAGTACTTCAGCAAGGAGATAGAGCTCCTCGAGCCCATGGCCGAACACTACGCGGACGGAGCGCGCAGCTTCGCCGCCATGGCCGCAGGCCTGGATGGCCGCCGCCGCGCCTGCGCGCTCGAGATGGCCAACTTCGCCGGCTATCTTGCGGCGAGCTGCCGGACCGCCGTCAACGTGAAGCGCGGCGCAATCGCCTTCCGCGCGAACGACAAGGCCGCGCTGCTCGCGGCCGCCCGCGCCGAGTACGCGAACGCCGCCGCCGCGCTGAAGTTCGTCGAGGCCGATTCTCGCCTCGGCTGGGAGCCTTCGATGGAGTACTGCGGCGGCCCCGAGCAGATACGCTGGAAGCTCGCCCTCATGGAGAAGCACTACGGAAAGGAGAACCTGAAGTGAAGCGGCGCGTTCAGGTTGAGATTGACCTTGCCGCACTCACCAGGAACTACCGCCGGATCGTCGCGCACGTAAAGCCCGCCAAGGTGCTGTGCGTCCTGAAGGCGAACGCCTACGGTCTTGGCGTCGGCGCATTCGCGCGCACGCTCTCCGAGGCCGGCTGCACGATGTTCGGCGTCGCCGAGCCGTTCGAGGCCCTGGAGCTCGGGAAATGCCTCCGCGGCAGGAAGGCCGACGTGCAGATACTTTCGAGCGTCCTGCCGGACGAGATACCGGAGATGGTCAGGGCCGGGGTCATCCTGCCAGTCATCGATCTCGCGACCGCCAGGCTCATAAGCGTGGCGGCGGTGCGGGCGAAGACAGTCGCCCGCGTCCACTTCAAGATAGACTCCGGCATGGGCAGGCTCGGCATCCTCGCGGACGGCGCCCTGGACGTCATCGAGAAGGTCGTCTCGCTCCCGGCGCTCGACTGCGAGGGCATATTCTCCCACTGCCCGATGGCCTACGAGCCGAAGGACCCGTTCACTAAGCGCCAGATCGCGCGCTTCCGCCGCCTTGTCGCCGACGCCGCCAGGCGCGGCTTCGTCTTCGGCAAGGTGCACCTGGCCGCGTCCGACGCTATCAACAACTTCCCGGAGGCGGCGCGGCCGCCGTTCAACGTCGTGCGCACCGGCATCAACCTGCACGGCAGCTTCGACCCGAACGGGCGCAGGGCGCTGAAGGTGGAGCCGGTGCTGACGCTGAAGACGCGCGTCGCGCAGGTGCGCGACCTTCCCGCCGGCACGACGCTCGGCTACGGGCGCACCTGGTGCTTGAACGCGCCGACGCGCGTGGCGACGATCTCCGCCGGATACGCTGACGGGCTGCCGCTCGCGCTCACCAACCGCGGGTACGTCTTCATCGGCGGAAAGAGGTGCCCGATAATCGGCCGCATATCGATGGACTACACGACGGTGGACGTGTCGGACGTGCCGAGCGTGAAGGCCGGCGACGAGGTCGTCTGCTTCGGGCGCTGCGGACGCGACGCCATAACGCCAGACGACTGGGCAGCCATCAAGGGCACCCACGCCTACGACATAATATGCTCGCTCGGCAGCCGGGTCCAGCGGGTGGTCTCCGCAGGCAGAGTGCCGGAACTGTAGTGCATCAGTTTCTGCTGAATGCGCGCTTGAAGACGTCGCAAGGAGGCATCTCCATCCTGTCGCCTTCAAGTATGAGCCGCTGGTTGGAGCGCGAAATGGAGATGGCGTCCCTGAGGCGCGGATGCGCCTTGCACATTGCTTCCGTATCGCGAAATATCGCTGCGTTTTCGTATCTTCCCATTTCTATGGCTCCATTATGTCTTCTATTTCACATCCCAAGGCGCGTGCCAACCGCAGTACAGATTCAGCCTCCGCCTTGTTGATGTCCTTTCTGCGCTGTTCGTACATCTGTATTGATCGCAGTCCAACGCCGGACATCTCCGAAAGGCGTGACTGCGAACAACCATAGGCGGAGCGGACTCTTTTGAGTCGTGTCTCAGGAATCTTTTCGCGCAGGATCTCGTCTGCTGTCGCGGCAAATCTCTCTTCTGGCGCTTCGTGATACACCCCGTACATCTGCTCTATGGTGCTTGCCGGCAGCGCTCTGAGTATTTCGCGGAACGTGCGGTTGCTCTTCCATTGGTAGTAGGCGAGAACCCATCCAGTCCAATAGGCCTTCGTCCTGCGCAGGCTTTCCCTGGCAGTCTTGAATTCTCGCGCTCCAGTCTTTTCCGCAAGTACGTTCTGTGCAAGCTCTATCCCGGAGATGCCGAGTACCGTCGAGCGGTCGCCGCGCTCGATTCTCCTTGCCCAGTCGCTGGCTGCAAAAAGCGAAAAGAATTCGTCGATCGGGACGCCAAGGTCGACCACAGCGTAATCGGTGGCGTCGGCCAACTGCGAGCGGGCGTTAGGGAGCAGAGTTTCTGGGTATGCGCTCATCGTCGTTTCCTATCCGTTGCGCCAGTATGATGTTCATGTAGAGTCCGTTGAAGTCGTTCTTTGCAAGCAGCTCCTCGAACTCATGCCCGGCAGCGTCGTTTCGCGCCTGGCGGCGCGGGTAGTAGAGGGCGGCTTCTGCTGTGGTGAATCCGGTGAACTTGAGACGTCTGAACGCCTCCTGCGACTTGACGACCACTTGTTCACCAAGCTTGCCGAGACGAAGCGCCACGGAGAGCTGTTCGACGGAAATGGAATTGTTCAAAAACGCCTCAGCGAAATCGAAGTATGAATCATCCGCCCGATATCCAACAATCACGTCGTATGCATCGACATTGACGGCAAAGCGGCTTTTCAGATAGTGATAGGCTGCGCCCGCCACGGGCACCTTCATCTTGAACTGGCGATGTGTTACAAGAATTGCCATCCAGTTCAAGATCGTAAATTCGGGAGTGTTCAGCCGAAGGATGTTGAGTCCGTCGATATCGAGTTCGTAAGCATTGGCAAAACCGTCCCTGTTCGGCTGAACGCTCCATTCCTTCGCAAGATCTTCGCTCTCTGTGCAATAGAACCCAAGGCCAAAGTCGTTGCCGACTTTGCCAAGTCCATATTGCGGAACTTTAATGACACTCTGAGACCCGTGGTAAATCTTCATGGCGCAAATTATATCACTTTGGTGATATGGTAGTCAATGGGCTGGGACGTCGTCAACGAGGGTCCTCGTTCGTGATAGAGGTGCCGTGAGCATTTTATGGTATAATGGGTGGCATGAGGCGGATAACGTTTGAATTGGTGGGGCTGTGCACTTTGCTTGTGACGGCGGACTGTCTTGTCGCGGCAACGTGCGAGACGCCAGTAGCCGCGGCAGAGTATGACATTGTCGTTGCAGGCGGTACGCTGGAGGGCGTGCGGCATGCGGTCCGGGAGGCGACGGCGGGACGGAAGGTCTTTCTCGTCGCACCGCGTCCCTACCTCGGCGAGGACCGTGCGGCGACGCTGATTCTCGACCGCCTGCCGACCGATGACGTGAACGATCCGCTCGTCCGGGAGATCTTCAACCCCGCCTACCGTGCGACTGGCGCGTACAACAACCTGAAATCCAAGGGCTGGCGGGCCGTCCAGAAGTTTGAGCCGTATGAGAAGGTGGAGACGGCGCCCGTGCCGGCGGGCGAGCTGGACACGGTGACCACGCCGCTTCTCGTCAAGCGGGCGTGCGACCGTGCGCTGATCGCAGCGGGAGTCAGGTATCTCACCGGCGCGCAGGTGATCGGCGTTGAGCCGATGGCGGATGGAATGTTGAAGGTCCTCGTCTCCATGCGCGGCAAGGACCAGACCGTGACGGCGCGCGCGTTTGCGGATCATCGGCTGCCGGCCTCCGTGGCGAAAGGGAAGGGGCGTTTCTCGTTCCGCTACGTGGTCGGCCCCAACGTGCATGTCGAAAAGATAGATTTTGAGTACGACGTTCCCTACGCGGGCGTGCGCGGCTGGATGGCGGTGCAGAACCATGCTCGTGCCCTCGTGCCGATCTCGTCGAATCTGCTGGATGTCGCGGAGATGGTGACTGTGGAGAATGTAAAATGGAAAATGGAAAATGGAAAATGTCAAACCAGCGAGGGGAATCCCTCAACTCTTAACTCTCAACCCTCAACTCTCAACTTCGACGTGGTCGTCGCGGGCGGCGGCACGGGCGGCGGACCGGCGGCGATGGGTGCCGCGCGGTCGGGCGCCAAGACGCTCGTGGTCGAGTTCCAGCATGTGCTCGGCGGCGTTTCGACGGAAGGTCGCATCGGCGGGTACGGCGGCTACTACGATGGCAACGTGACCGGCTTCACGACCGAGCTTGACCGTGGCGCGAAGGCGATCGGCAAGGGTGGCGCGTATTTCTTCGCCGAGAGCGAGTTCCTACGGCGCGGCATCGTGGAGGCCGGCGGCGAGGTGTGGCTGGGTGCCATGGTCTCGGGCGCGGAGGTGAAGGACGGGAGGCTCGTGGCGGTGAAGGTTACGATGCCGGACGGCTCCCGCGTGTCGGTGCCGTGCAAGGCGGCGGTCGATGCCACGGGCAACTGCGACCTCGCGGCGGCGGCGGGCTGCGCCACGGAGTATGTCGATCCGCAGGAGTTGTCGCTCCAGGGCGTCGGCATGGCAGGGCAGCCGCTCGGCGTGGACTGCTGCAACTCGGACATCGGGTTCGTCGATGAGACAGACGCCGAGGATCTCTGCGCGTTCGCGCTCCGTTCGCGTCTTTCGCTGCCCGACCGCATCTGGAACCAGTCGTCGCTCGTCGATTCGCGTGAACGCCGCCGCATTCTCGGACGCTTCCGGATCACGCCGATCGACCTGCTGCTCGGGCGCACATATCCGGATACCGTGAGCATCGCGGAGTCGAGGTTCGACACACACGGGCAGACGGTGCATCCCGTGTTCTTCATGCGCGGCACCGGGAAGAAAACCAGCGGGAAGATACGCGGCAACGTGCCGTTCCGCGCGCTCCTGCCCCGCGATGTGGAAGGGATTCTCGTGACGGGGCTGGGGGTAAGCGCCCACCGCGATTCGATGCCGGTCCTGCGCATGAAGGCCGATATCCGCAACATGGGCTATGCGGCAGGACTGGCTGCGGCGATGGCGGTCAAGGCGGACGTGCCGCCGTCTGCGCTCGACGTGAAGCAACTGCAGCGCAAGCTGATCGAGGTCGGCAATCTCCCGCCTTCGGTATTGGAGGCGAAAGACAGCTTCCCGCTTTCGGATGAAACCTTGGCGGCGGCGGCTAAGCGCCTCCCGAACGGCTATGACGGGATAGCGGAGATCCTTTCCGATCCGGAGCGTGCAATGCCGTTCCTGAAGCGCGAGACGTCGTTCGAGGCGATGTACATGCGGGCGATGCTCGGCGAGCGTGAGGCCGCGCCGGCGCTCGTGAAGCGTCTGGAGAACGCGAAGTGGGACGAAGGCTGGAACTTCAAGGGCATGAGCCAGTACGAGCGCAGCGTGAGCAAGCTGGACGCCATCGTCATTGCGCTTGGGACGGCCCGCAATCCGTGTGCGTTGCCCGCCCTCGATGCACTTGCGCGCCAGCTGACGGACGAAAGCGAATATTCCCACTTCCGTGCGCTTGCCCGCGCCTACGGGGCGATCGGCGGGAAGGGGGCTGCCGCCTCCCTCGTGCATATGCTGAAGATTCCGAGCGTCTCGGGGCATGCAATCCGGGGCGCAGTGCCGCCGCCAATCCCTGGCTATTCAGACCTTGCGATGAACGCGGAGCGCTCTGATGTGCTGCGCGAGCTGTGCGTGGCTGCCGCGCTCTATCGTCTTGGCGATCCCGACGGTTCAGCGAAGCGTTCGCTTGACGCCTATCTCAACGACCCGCGCCGCGTGTACGCCAACTTTGCTCGTCAGGTGATCGCGACCCACGACCCACTTGCGGGGAAGTGCGGTAAAATGATACAATAGCGACGCTTTATTTCTCGGCGGCGAAGTGGCCTCGGCGGGTCTCAGCAAGCCTTGCGGTTTGCCCCGTCAACATCGCGCTGGGCGATCTGTCGGAGGCCATCGCGGAATACGAGGCGGAGACGGGGAAGAAGATCGACAAGGACGACATCGACTCGCCCGAGGCGCAGCTTGCGCTCATGATGTGCGCCCATGGCAAGCACAAAAACCTCAGCTGCTTCGCGTTCACGGCGACGCCGAAGGACGTGACGCCCGACATATTCGGGACGCGGCAGAGGAACGGCGCGTTCCGTCCGTTCCACACCTATTCCATGCGCCAGGCGATCGAGGAGGGATTCATCCACGACGTGCTGGCGAACTACACGACGTACAAGACGTGCTACGAGATCGTGCGGGCGACGGAGGGGAATCCCGAGGTGTCTGTCAGCGAAGCAGCGAAGACAATCAAGAAATTCTACACTTCTATACGGCTAATCCCCCCGCTTCCGCTCTTACGATTAGAGTCGGAGCCCGCCAACGAGTGATGGAGGCGGGTGGTTTTTGTCGTGATATCAAGGACTTGCCAGTTGACGCGAAGACGGCTGCAGGGCTGGCGCACACGCCGAGCCCTGATTTTTGGTATAATATCCATATGGCGCAGGCGCAGCTTTTTGCAGACGAATACAAGGTGAACCTCGATGTCTTCGAGGGTCCGCTCGACCTGTTGCTGTACCTCATCCGCCGCGAGGAGCTCGACATATACGACATACCCATCGAGCACATCACGACGGAGTACATGCGATTCCTGGAGGACGCAAGGCGCCTCAACCTCGACATAGCCGGCGAGTTCATCGTGATGGCCGCGACCCTCATGGTCATCAAGTCCAGGATGCTCCTTCCCGTGAGCCGCCGGGTCGCCGAGTCGGACGAGGCGGAGGAGTGGGTCGATCCGCGCCTCGACCTTGTGCGCCAGCTCATTGAGTACAAGAAGTTCAAGGACGCGGCCGCCAGGCTGGAGTTCCTCGAGGCCCGGGCCGCGAACTCCTTCGACTACGGCGGAGGCCGCCCGAAGTTCGAGAAGACCGCGGCTGACGCCCTCGGCGCGCTCTCCGGCCTCGACCTCTACGACCTGCTCACTGCGTTCCAGGCTGTCCTCGCCCGCGCGAACGAGGTGCCGCACGAGGAGCTGAAGGGCATGCGCTTCTCCGTGCCGGAGAAGATGGACTACGTGCTCGACCGCGCCCGCAAGGAGGGCCAGGTGTCATTCCTTTCCCTGTTCGACCCGGAGCGTTCGCCGAAGGGGGAGATCATCGTCACGTTCCTCGCGCTGCTGGAGCTTCTGCGCCAGCACCGCGTCATCGTCTACCAGAACGCGGCGTTTCACGAAATCACGATCCTCGCGTCCAAGGAGGATCCGCAGGACAAGCCGCTGGAGAGGCCCGACGACTATGAGTGAAGAAGTAAAGATGCCGCTGCCGGGATCGCTGCAGGAGATCGTGGGATCGCTGCTGTTCGCCAGCGAGACGCCGCTGACCGCGGCGGATCTGCGCGAGGCCGTCCGGTCCGTCGACGCGGAGGAGGGCGAGAACAAGGAGGTGATGGAGGTCTACCGCACCTGCACCTCGAAGGAGATCGAGGCTGCGCTCCGGGGGCTCGAGAAGGCCCTAGAGGTCGCCGGGGTCGGGTTCCACCTCGTGTGCACCGGCGGCGCATATCGCCTCCAGACGGCGCCCAGCTGCGGCCGCTACGTCCGCGCGCTTCTGCACCTTGACCGCCCGAACCGCCTCGGGCGCGCCTCGCTCGAGGCGCTGGCGATCATCGCCTACCGGCAGCCGCTCACGAAGAGCGAGATCGAGGACATCCGCGGCGTGGACGTCACGGCCAACCTGAAGACGCTGATGGACCTGCAGCTCATACGCCTCGTGGGGCGCTCCGAGCTTCCGGGGCATCCGTTCCTGTACGGGACGACGCCGTTGTTCCTGGACCATTTCGGCCTGTCCTCGCTGCAGCAGCTAAACGAAATAGACCCGACGCTTCAGCGCTCCAACCCCAGACAGAAGGCGGAGCAGTACCGCAAGGAGAAGAAAAATGAGAAAGAACCCGAACTCGCGCCCGCCGCAGACGCCGCGCCCGGGCCGGCGGACGCCTCGGCGTCCCCTGGCGACGGGGGCGACGGCGCTTCGCCAGACCCTGACGACGCTGGCGATGCTGGCGACCCTGACGGCGCTGACGGCATGTGACTCCTCCGCGTCGCGCAGCCTGCGCGACGAGCGGGAGGACCGCCTGTACCAGTCCGCGATGACCGACTACAAGGCCGGCCGCATCGACGCCGCGGCCAAGGGCTTCGAGGCCGTGGTGCGCGCCAACCCGTCCAACTCCGAGGCGCGCTTCCAGCTCGCCTGCCTTCTGCATGACGCCAAGAAGGACTTCGCGGGGGCGTTCTGCGCCTACAGCGAGTACCTGATGCGCAGCCCCGACAGCGAAAAGGCCGCCCTTGCAAGGCAGCGCCTTGCCGTGTGCGAGCGCGAACTTGCCGTGGCCCTTGCCGAACGCCACAAGCTGATAGCCGACAAGTCGGCCAACGAGGCCCTCGAGACGCTTCGCAGCGAGGCGAAGGAGGCTAAGGCACGCGTTGCCCAGCTTGAGAGACAGCTCGTCTCGGCCAAGGCCCAGCAGGAGGCGCTGATCCTTGAGCGCAAGCGCCTGCTCGCCGCCGCCAGCGGCGAAGACGAGTCGCTGGAGGCCTCGAAGAGGCCCAATGTCAAGGAGCTGAAGGACCTCCTGGACGAGTCGGCCGAGAGCCCCGACCACGTCGCCATCGCAGACGACGCCGCGGCCCTGCGCGCAGAGGGGACAGAGGAGACGACCGACCACGCCGCCGTCGCCGGCGTCGCCGCGGCACTGCGTGGCGAGGCGAAGGACGAGGCCGCGCTTGCCGGGTCAAGCCTCCTTCCTCCGCGCTCGACCGGCGACGTCGTCCGCGCCGAGAAGCCGGCGGCAGAAAAGCCGGCTGCGCGTCCGCCGACGTACGAGGTGCAGGAGGGCGACACGCTCTACAAGATCGCCGTGCGCTTCTACGGCAGCATACGCGCCTGGAAGCTCATCCGCGACGCCAACAAGGCGCTGATATCGACTGACGGGCGGGTCCAGGCCGGCGACACCATCCGGCTTCCATAGCTGAAATGAGCGGAATACATACTTCTGTCCTGAGGGAGAGGCATCCCTACACGCGTTCGGAGAGCCCGTGGATACTAAGGGAGCATGCCTCGGTGTACGGCAAGCTGATACACTACCTCGCAGGCGGCGGGATGGAGGCTTTCGGGCGCACCGTCAGGCAGGAGGAGGTGCTCCGGCGCCAGAGGCGCTTCCTTTCGGTGGCGGGCCTCTTGGCGGTGGGATGGCTGGCGCTTCTGTTGTTTTAGAACTCAAGGAGAAACATGTAATGAACAAGATGGGTATAGCATCGGTCTGCCTGGCTGCGTGTTCGGTCGCGTTCGCGCAGGGCAGGGAGGAATTCATGCGCCAGCAGGCATACGCCGAAATGCAGCGCGTCTCCGGCCAGATGGACGTGCTGCAGTCAAACATCGGCGAACTGCAGCGCCGCGTCGGGAAGCTGGAGGGTGGCGGCGACACGCGCGGCATGCGCCAGGAGATCGAGGCCCTCAAGGCGTCCGTGGCGGAGCTCCGCCGCGAGATGAGGAGCATGCGCGGCGAAATCGTCAGGGAGCTCTCGGGGAAGGTGGCCGCGGTTATGAAGCAGAACACGCCGCCGCCCCCGCCGCCCGTCCAGAGGCCGCAGAAGCCCGCGTACACCGGTCCGTGCAAGGAGTACGTCGTCGAGGGCGGCGACACTCTTTCGGTGATTGCCGAAGCTTTCGGAACCACAGTGCATAAGATCCGGGAGATGAACGGGCTGAAGAGCGACAATCTGCGCATCGGGCAGAAGCTGCTCGTGCCAAAGGGGAAGTGAGGGGGTTGACGCAATGAAGATACTGGTTGTCGGTTCGGGCGGCCGCGAACACGCCATAGCGTGGCGTCTTGCGCAGGACGCGGAGCGCCACGACATCTTCTGCGCGCCGGGGAACGCCGGCACCGCCGCGGTGGCGACGAACGTCGCGGTCGGCGCGGAGGACGTCGCAGGCATAGTCGCCTGGGCGAAGGCGGAGCGCCCCGACCTCGTGGTCGTGGGCCCGGAGGCGCCGCTCGTCGCGGGCCTCGTCGACGCGCTCCAGGCCGAGGGGATCGTGGCGTTCGGGCCGGTCGCGGCAGGCGCCCGCATGGAAGGCTCGAAGCGATTCGCCAAGGAAGTCATGGACGCCGCAGGCGTGCCGACGGGCAGGGCTGAGATGTTCACCGACGCCGCAGCCGCAAAGGCCGCGCTCCCCGCGTTCGGGCTCCCCGTCGTGATCAAGGCGGACGGCCTTGCGGCCGGCAAGGGCGTCATCGTCGCGGAGACGACCGAGCAGGCCGAGGCGGCCATCGACGACATGCTCGTCGGCAACCGCTTCGGCGCGGCCGGCGCGGAGGTCCTCGTCGAGGAGTTCCTGCACGGCGAGGAGTGCTCCATACTCGCGCTCGTGGACGGGGAGACCGCGGTGCTCCTGCCGAGCTCTCAGGACCACAAGCGCGTGTTCGACGGCGACAAGGGGCCCAACACGGGCGGCATGGGCGCCTACTCGCCCGCGCCTGTCGTGACCGCCGACAAGCTGCCGCTCATACGCGAGAGGATCATACTGCCAGTAGTGCGCGAGCTGAAGCGCCGCGGCATCACGTACCGCGGCGTGCTGTACGCCGGGCTGATGGTCAACGACGAGAGCTCCAATCCCCACGGCCCGCTCGCGAAGAGCGGCTCGACCGTAAACGTCGTGGAGTTCAACGCCCGCTTCGGAGACCCCGAGACGGAGGCAGTGCTGCCGCGCATCGGCGGCAGTTTCGCGCAGGCCCTGGTGCATGCCGCGACGGGCCGTCTCTCCGAGGACGACGTCGTGGTGCTGCCCGAGGCCGCGGCGACGGTGATCTGCGCATCCGGCGGATATCCCGGTTCCTACGAAAAGGGCAAGACCATCACCGGTCTTGCGGACAACCCTGCGCTCGTGTTCCACTGCGGCACGAAGCGCGTCGAGGCCGACGGCACCGTCATCACGTCCGGCGGGCGGGTCCTCTCCGTCACGGGCCGCGGCGCGACGCTGCGCGAGGCGGTCGACCGCGCGTACGACGGCGTCTCGCGCATATCGTTCGACGGCATGTTCTTCAGGCGCGACATCGCGCACCGAGCATTCGACAGGGGCTAGACGAGGTTCATGCGCATCGTCTCCCTGGCAAGCGGTTCGCGGGGGAACGCCACGATAGTCGAGCACGAGGGCTCGGCGATCCTGGTGGACTGCGGAGTTCCGTACTGCAAGTTGAAGAACTGCGAGTTTGAAGCGGTGCTGGTGACGCACTCGCATGACGACCACGTAAGCGGACTAAAGACCCTGCTCCGGCGTCGAGACGTGCCCGTCTACGCCAACCTCATGACCGCCGAGACCGTCGCCCACGCCTGCTGCATCGACGAGTCCGCCTTCGTGTGTTTCGAGAACGGCCAGCCGTTCGAAGTGGGTTCGTTCTCGGTGCACGCATTCTCGATTCCTCACGACACCAGCGACCCCGTCGGATTCCTCGTGCGCGCAGGCGGAGAAACCTACTTCCACGGCACGGACATCGGAACGCCGCTGGACTCCATCGGGCTCAAGCTCGCGGAGGCGGACGTCGCGACGCTTGAGTCGAACCACGACCTGGTCATGCTCCGCACGAGCGGCCGCGCGCCGAGCCTCATCCAGCGCATAGCGGGTCCGCGCGGACACCTTGCCAACGAGCAGGCCTGCGACCTCGTCCGCCGCTTCGCGTCGCCGAAGCTCAAGACCCTGGCGCTCGCGCATCTCTCCCGCGACTGCAACTCTCCCCACCTCGCCGAGGGCGCGATGCGCGATACGCTCGCCGAGATGGGCCGCGCCGACATATGCTTGAGGATCCTTTCGCACGATGAAGTTGTCGAGATATAGGGGCTCGTGGTTCGTGGTTCGTGGTGCGTGGTTCGTGGGTCGTGGTTCGTGGTTCGTGGTGCGTGGTTCGTGGCTCGTGGTTCGTGGTTCGTGGTCGCCGCGATGTGCCTGATCGGGTGCGGACGCCCGAAGGTCGAACGCATTGCGTGGCCCGTCATGGGGACGGTAGCGGCGGTGCAGACGAGAGGGACGTCGGCGTCCAGCTCTTCCCGCGCGGCGGCAGATCTGGCGAAGAAGGTCTTCGCGGACGTGGAGCGGAAGCTCAACGCGCACAATCCCGACTCGGAGCTGAGCCGGCTCGCGCCGCTCGATGAGAGGGACATCCTTGCGAAGTGCGACAAGGAGCCAACGTCGCTTCCCTACATTGAAGTCAAGCCCTGCTACGAGGCCGCCTTCAAGTTGATGAAGGCCTCCGGCGGGGCGTTCAACCCGCGTTGGCGCGGACCGAAGACGCTGGACCTCGGCGCCATAGCCAAGGGGTTCTCCGTGGACGTCGCGGCAAGGGCGGTCTACGTAGACGGAGCCGATGCGCTTCTCGACCTGGGGGGCAACCTGAAGGCTGTGAGGGGCGAGGGCGGCTCGCACAAGCCGTGGAAGACGGGCGTCAAGAACCCAAGCGGCGATGGCTTCGCCGCGACGGTGGAGCTCAACGAGGGAGAGGCCCTTGCGACGAGCGCGACCTACTTCCGCGGCACACACATCTACGACGGCAGGACCGGAAGCCCCGTCACGAACGGAGTCGCCTCGGTGACCGTCCTGTGCCGTTCCGCGATGTGGGCCGACGGACTCTCCACCACGCTTTTCGTGCTTGGGCCGGACGAAGGGCGCGTCTTCCTCGACAAGCATCTCGCCGAACTCATGGGCGAGCGCAAAGTCGAAGTCCTCTGGATACTCTCCGACGGCCGCCGACTGACCTATCCATCCAGCGGACGGCATGCGACGGCGTCATCGTGCCGATGGTCCCCTCCGTAATGGGCCTCAAGCGGCGCCCTGTAGCCGCCCGGATATGCTATAATGTGCGGCGTGTGCGAGAAGTGCAAGATACCGTATGGCGTCATGAACTGGGCCAAGCTTGTCCGCGAATGGTTCGACCTGCAGATGTGAGCATCAGAAGAAATTCGGTTGCTGCGGCGGGCGTGCTTCTCGCCTATTCGTGCATGGCGTTTCCGGATGCTCTTGGCGTAATCGCCTCGCGGCTTTGGCTTGCCGGCATCGCCTCGTCGCTCGTGTTTGCGTGGTTTGCGCTTTTCGCGATTCCGTCCGGCCTTCTCTGCGACTGCTTCGGGTCGCGCCGGGTCGCTGTTTTCTCACTTGTCGGCACTTTGCTCGCCTTTGCGCTCCTGGTGCTTGGCGGGGATGGCTCGTGGGTCGCTGCGGCAGGGCTCGCCGTTGCCGGGGCCGCGAATGTCGCGTTGCAGGTGGTGCTTCCGTCTCGTGCTGTGGAGTTGTTCGGAGTCTCTCGCCAGGCGAGCGTCTTGACGCTGGGCCTTTTCGTGAAGATGCTCTTTGCGATGACTATTCCCTTTGCAATAGCCGCCTTTGCGCATGTAGGGGACTGGCGGCTTTTCTTCCCTGCGTTCGGAGCTGTGCTGTCGGTGGCAGCGGCGCTGATGTGGTTCGGCGGCACGCAGACTTCGGCATGCCCTAAGCGCGGCTCGGCCAGTCTTGCCGGTGTAATTGAAGTCGTGCGCGACGTTCCGACGGGGTTGGCGGCTCTTTCGTTTGCCGTAGGAATCATTGCCGACGTCGCGTTCAACCTCTCCGTGCCGGATGCCGTGCATCTGCGCTTCGGCATGGGCGACGCGGCGGTTGGCACGGTCTATGCCGTTCTTTTCGGCATGAAGCTGCCCGTGACGCTGCTTGGCGCGTGGCTTTTCGCGCGGTGCGACGCGCGGAGGTTCTTCCCCGCGTCCATTGCCATTGCAGCGCTCGGTATGTTTGCGCTGATGTCCGCTGAAGGGCTCTTCGCATATCTCGTCGGCGTTGCGCTTTTCGCGGCTGGATACGCCAACGTATACGGATTTGTCTACGCCGTCGCCGCCCCGCGCCATGCTCCGGACAGGGCGGCGTCCGTCGCGGCGCTTCTCACGATGTCCATCGCGGGAGGGGCGCTGGCGTCCCCGCTCATTGCCGCAATGTCGTGCTTTGGGTGCAGGTCGGCGGAGGTTCTGTCCGCCGCAGCGACCGCGATTCTTTTGCTGCTCGTCGCGTTCACGAATTGTCTTTCACGGAGGTGCGCATGACAGGTACGGTTCTCTTCTTCGTCTACTCCAACAAGTATATCTGCGCGAACCGCATCGAGGGTGCACGCCGCTACGCAGAGAAGGTCGGTTGGAGCATTCAGGTCGTTGAGCGGAACAATGTAGATAGGCCGCTGAACATCAAGGGGATAATCGACTTCTGGAAGCCGATAGGCATCATCGCCGAATGCGCCGGTGGCGTTCCGGAGCTTTCGCGTCAGACTGTCGGCAAGATACCTCTGGTGTACTTGGATGAAGATCCAGACGGAGAGAAGGGACGTGCGCTGTATGTCAACTCGGACAACCGGCAGGTCGGTGAAGTCGCCGCGAAGGAGCTTTTGTCCATAGACTTGCCACATTATGCATTCGTTGGGTGGAGGAAGCCTCGCTTTTGGAGCGAGATCCGGCGCAAGGCGTTTCAAACGGCAGTGAGGCTGCACGGCAAGGACTGCGCGGTTTTCGAGTGTCCTCCAAATGCAACTGAAGCGAAGCGCGTAAAGATGCTGGGAAACTGGCTGAAAGCCCTGCCGAAGCCATGCGGGATCTTCGCTGTGCATGACCCGGTGGCCGAAGAAGTCTTGCAGCAAGCAGCCGTCCTTGGCCTTTCCATCCCCGAGGACATTGCCGTCATCGGCGTGGATGACGACCCTATCATCTGTGAGCGGACAATTCCGCCTCTTACGTCAATAGGTCTTGACTTCGAGCAAGGGGGCTTTTTGTGCGCACAGCTATTGGACGCGAGAATAAGGAATCCTGATGTGAAGAGCGCGCGTCAGACATTCAGCGTCACGACGGTCGCTCGTCGACTTTCCACGCGCCGTTTCCGTCAGAGCGACCGGCGCGTCACAAAGGCCATCACCTACATCCGCAGGACGGCTTGCGAAGGCGTGACAGTTCCAATGGTTGCCGCCGTTATGGGTCTTCAGCGAAGGATGGCGGAAATAGTTTTTCGCCGCGAAACAGGCCACTCCATCCACGATGAAATTGTCGACGTCAGGTTGGAGCGTGTCGAGAATCTCCTGCGCAATCCCCGACAGGAGATTACGGCAATAGCGCAGTTGTGCGGCTGGAAGTCATCTGCTGCGCTTCGCACGGCCTTTTTCTCACGCCACGGCCAGTCCATGCGCGACTGGCGGGCAAGTATGCGGGCCGACGGATAGGCTCCTCGGGGGTGATTGATAGCGCAAGTCGGGCCGGATGTATTGCGGAAAAGATTACGCAAAACAGGCGAAATATGGTGCGTAAATATGGCGTTAGCTAACGCTGTATTTGCTATAATACACACTGTCATGTTCATAGCATCTCTATCATTTCGCTTTGCCGCTATTGCAGCAGCTTGGCTGTCGGTGCCGGAAGCGCCGGTCTATGTCGGTCCGGTAGGCGAAGACACGCGTGCAGCTGACGGAACGAGTTGGTTCGCCTGCACGTTTACAAACGCAGGTGAAATCGTCTCTGCAAGGTGGACGGTGGCTGGACTTGGCGTTTTTGAGACGTTCGTCAACGGCAATCGCATCGGCGATGAGTTTTTAAAGCCGGGGTTCACACATTACGCTAAGACGAAGTACTCTTTCTCATATGACGTCACACATCAGCTTGCAAGACGGAAAGGCTCTGTAAACACGCTGTCCGCAGAGGTGAGCGCGGGCTGGTGGCGGGATAAGATCGTGACGCCAAGCCGTGGCGTGGCGGCTCGTGGCTTTGTTGGCAAGAAGAGCGCGTTCTATGGCGAACTTGATCTTGTGTTCGCCGACGGTCGTCGCTCAACGCTTGGAACGAACACAAATGACTGGCGTTGCGGTATTGCGGGCGCAGTGACTCACGCGGCGATATTCGACGGCGAGGAGTATGACGCACGCATAAAAGACCCCATTCGGGGAGAAGGGCTGTGTTCCGTTCCGGAGGTGAATGCTGAGTTTTCTGGCAAGATACTCCCGACGCAAGGCGCGGAGGTGAAATTGCGCCGCGACCTTGCGATGGCGAGAGGCCCATATTCCCTGAAGAAGGGCGAGACTCTCGTCGTTGACTTCGGGCAGAACTGCGCGGCAGTTCCTGAGTTCCGCTTCAGCGCGAAGCGCGGGACGGTGCTGACGGCGCTTCCCGCCGAGATGCTGAACGACGCGGACAAGGGTGAGCGCGGATGCGACGGACCGAAGGGAAGCGTGTACCGCGAGAACCTGCGGTGCCCCGACAGCGGCATGCGCGTCGTTTACACGTTCGCGGGCGAGGGCGTAGAGGCATATCTCCCGCGCTTCACCTTCTTCGGCTACCGCTACATCTCCATCACGGCGACGGACGACGTTGAGATCGAGAGTGTCGTGTCTGTTCCCGTCACCTCCATCAAGAAAGAAATGGAGCTCGGAAAGATCGAGACAGGCGACAAGGACCTCAACCGTTTCATCAAGAACGTATATTGGGGGCAGCTTTCGAACTACCTGAGCGTTCCTACGGACTGTCCGCAGCGCAACGAGCGGCTTGGATGGATGGAGGATACGCAGGTGTTCTGCGAGGCAGGCTCTTTCAACGCCGACACTCGAAGCTTTTTCAGGAAGTTCACGCGAGACATGCGCGATTCGCAAGACGAGGAAGGGGGCTATCCGTCAGTCGCTCCGTTCTCACAGTATGGCAACGAGACGTTTGCGTTTGGTTGGGCGGATGCCGGCGTCATTGTGCCGTGGACGGTCTGGCGTCAGTTCGGCGACGAAACGATTGTCTGTGACAATTGGGATGCAATGGCGAAGTTTGTTCGGAAACTGGACGAGACAAAGTACGATTTCGAGGGGAAAATTGACTATATGTATGCCGATTGGCTCTCCTACGAGACGTTTGAAACATGCGGCAACAGGTTTGGTTCTTGGGAAAAATGGAAAAATGACCCCGACGCGATGAACTACCGTCGCTATCTCGCGGCGTGCTATTGGCTGTACGACGCACGGCTTATGACAGAGATGGGGCGGGCGGTCGGCAAGGCGGACGATGCCGCATGGTTTGAGTCTAGTGCGCAACGGGCGCTTAAATACATACGCGGACGATTCCTTGAATCGGACGGGCTTCTTTTGAAGCCAATGCGCCATCTCCAGACGGCGTGCGTCTTTGCGCTCAGGCACGGCGTAGTCGAGGGGGCGGCGAGAGAGGCGACGAAGGCTCTGCTTCTCAAGTCGATACGCGAGCACGGCGGCTGTCTGCAGACGGGCTTTCTCGGGACGAGCTTCATCATGGACGTCCTTGTGGAATGCGGTGCCGTCGATGTCGCCTACACGCTTCTCCTCCAGCACAAGAATCCGAGCTGGCTCTATTCGGTTGACCAGGGCGCGACGACGGTGTGGGAGCGGTGGAACAGCTACACGAAGAAGCACGGCTTCGGCCCGGTCTCGATGAACAGCTTCAACCACTACGCCTACGGCGCCGTGCTTGCGTGGATGTACCGCACGGTTGCCGGAATCGCGACCGACTCGTCCAAACCGGGCTTTAGGCGAATCGTGATGGCCCCGAAGCCTGATCGGCGCCTTGGATGGGCCAAGGCGGAGTATAAGTCCGCGGCAGGTCTCATCAAGAGCGCGTGGCGCTACGATGGCGACGAATGGATCTGGGAGTTCACTGTTCCGGAAGGGGCGACTGCCAGCGTCACCTTGCCTGGCGAGGCCGCGTCGAAGGACTACGCGCCGGGCTCATACGTCGTTCGCCATCAGCAGGTTGCGAAGTTCGTCGATTCCGTTGCTGTCGATGCCGCGCTGAGCTGGATCAGCAGTCCCGGACGTTTTGTGTGCCCGGCGGCATATTCGAACGACACATACCGCTATGTTGCGGATCAGGCTGCGCAAATCGGCGTGAAGCACTTGAGGGAAAGGCTGAAGTGGAAGGACGTCGCGCCGAAGCCTGACGCATGGCGTCCGGGTCGATATCTTGCAAATGCGGAAATGCTTCGGCAGCGCGGCATTGCGGTTTCCGGGATGTTCCACGACGCTCCCGCATACGCCTTGCCCAATAAAAAACTGCCACGCGATCTTGCCGCAACTTACTTCTTCTGCAAGCGCTTGGCGAAGACGTTTGGAAGCCGCATGGAGATGTGGGAGTTCTGGAACGAGGAGGACATCGGCTTTACAAACGAGGGCGCATGGGAGTATGCCGCCGCGTTCAAGGCCGCATCCCTCGGCTTTCGCGCAGGCGGGTTCAAGGGAATTGTCGCGCCGGGCGCGCTTTGCCGGTCAGACCGCGGCGCATACGAGGCGACGCTCTACCGCAACGGATGCGCGGACTACGCGGACGTGATGAACTTCCACGTCTATAGTCCGCCGTCCGCATACGGCAAGGTGCTCGGCGAGATGCGGCGATTCATGTCCGGCTTCGGGATCGGCGAGCGCGCCATCGTCGTCACGGAATGCGGGACCAACCAGGAGGGGGATTGCGATGAGGACGGCGTCAAGCCTGGCTTCAAGAAGCATTCGCCTTCGCAGGAAGCCGTACAGGAGGAGTTTGCCGTCAAGTCGCAGATCCTCACGCGCATGGAGGGCGTCGCAAGGAACTACTTCTTCGCATTTGGAGCCTTCAACGAGCGGAACGGCAAGAAGGACTGGGGCATCATGCGGCGCGACGGCACGATGAAGCCCGCTGCGGCGGCGCTCGGCAGGCTCCTTGAAGAGGTTGGGGAAGGCGTACTCGCCGGGGAAGTCGAAACGTCCGACCGAAATGTCCGCGCCTTTCGTTTCGACATGCCGGACGGCACGTTCAAGATCGCCTATTGGCGCAGGACGGAGATCGACGATGGCAAGGATGTCGTGCGGATGTGGCCGTGGTCGGACATGGGGACGGACGCGTTCGTCAGCCTGGATGGCGGAGGCCGCTTCGACATCTGCGCAAAGCGCCGCGCCCAATACGCGCTGCTGCCTGCGCCGGTGAAGGTGAAGTCGCTTCCGCGCGGCATCGGACGTATCGGCGCGAAGCCGTCTCCCGAGGAAGATACAGCCGTTGTCTTCCGTGCCGACTTTGACAAGAATGCATACGTGCTTGGCGGGAACAAGAGCACGCTCAATATGAAAGGCGGCGCAATCGATCTCACATTGGAGGCGTGGAACCTCGACGGGGTGGCGAAGAATGGGCGTGTTGCGTTTGACGGTCGTGGTAAGGTTTCCGGGCTTCCTGCGGGTGAAGTCTCGATTCCGCCGCGCGGCAAGACTTCTTTCCGCCTGAAATACGAAATCGCCGGCGAGACAGATCCCCTGATTTCGTTCGTGGGAAGTTTCGGAGGACGTAGGACAACGCCGTTTGTCGTTCCGGTGTTCAGCGAGGTGAAATATCTTGCCGAGTGCGACGTAGTTGAATGCGCCGCCGCAAAGAAGGGCCGGTGGACGGTCAACTCGTCGGCATCCTCGAGCAAGTGTACATGGGACGATGCGGAGAATGCCGTAAAGTTTTCGTTTCAATGGGCGCACGACAAGAAGGGCATGTGGTTTTTCCCGCGCTACAAGCTTGACTTCCCGCGCGAGACGATGGACGGCGCGCGGCTCCTCGCGTTTCGCGTCAAGTCGCGCCAGGACAAGGTCGAGAACGACTACAAGTCCGCCCGCATCTACTTGAAGGGCAAGGGAGACTCCCGCCAGTACATGTGCTCTGCGCCGACGCACGACTGGGAGACGAAGTACATTGAAATACCGGAGGATGCCCGCAAGATGGGAGTTACGGCAATCGAGTTCGGCGGACATCCCAAGGGGCATTCCGTGGATTTCTGGATAAAGGACGTGAGGATTTTTGTACAGAAAGGAGAAAGACAATGAAAATGGCAAAGCTAATCGCATCCGTTATCGCCATGGTGGCGTTCTTTGGCGCATTTGCAGCCGAAGAATACAGCGTCTGGGATCCGAATGGCTCCGGCGGTTGGTCTGATCGCTCGCGCTGGCAGGGCGGCAATGTGCCGTCGAGCGGAGGAAACGTCCTTATCGACGGCGCAGACGCATACGTTACTGACGCCGACTATGCGCTGTTGACGAGCCTTACGCGCCTGCGCTTCAGAAACAACGGCTCGCTCGATATGCGTTTCGACGTTGATCATACCGACTTCGCCGTTAACTCGATCGCGGGCTATTCCGGCTCGAACGGAACTCTCGTCAAGTCTGGAACGGGTCTTCTTGTCCATACGGGCGTCGCCAACGCCTTCAGGATCGACAAGTTTATCGTCACTAACGGCGTACTCCGAATCGATTATGCAGTCGGCAAGACCGTGTCGGACACTCAGATCGCGCAGAACGTTTTCGGCGCATATGGAAGCGGCGTATTGGCGTTCAACAATTCGACAGTCCCGAAGATCAACGGCCTTGTCGGCGATGGCACGGTCTCGAACTGCCTTTCGTCAATGCAGTTTGAGTTTACTGGCGGAACGCGCGAGGACCCGATGGTTTTCTCGGGAACGCTAGGGAAGAACATTCAGGCTTCCTTCCGCTCTGGTTGCCAGTATTTCACGAAGCCAGAGCGCACGGGCATAGGCACGAATACGCGCGTATTCGGCGGTTTTGTGGGCGTCTCGAAATTTGGCGCAGCCTCAGGCGATGCAGGTTCGCTTGGCACGCAGGAATACATCGTGCGCTTTCAGGGCACTGGTGGCGGTGTCGTCTATTTAGGCGAAGGCGAAACGACGTCGAAGAAGTTTTACTTCGACAGCACTCCGTCGGGCGAACTTGATGCGGGACCGAACGGAGGCGTCACTTTTACGGGGGATTTTGATGCGGGAAGCCTTGCCCGCGTGATACCCCTTGTGCTTTCTGGCGACAACATGACACGTTGCACAATCCAAGGCACGTTTACCGGTACGGCAAGCCCTGTCTTTCCTGTTGTGAAACGCGGCATTGGCACATGGCTGTTCACCAGCACCGCGCGCGACTATATTGGCTCTGTTTTTGTCGAGAACGGAACGCTCGAATATGCTTCGATGGCGGAGGCGGGAACGGCATCTTCGCTTGGTACTGGCGTGAAGCTCACGCGTGCTGCCGCTGCATCGTCATACGATGCCGCTACCAAGGTTCCATGGGCGTTCTGCCTCGGCACGCATTCGACGACAGGCGCGTTCGCATACGTCGGCTCCGCAGACGTTGCCTGCACCTCGCGACTCTTTGCGGTAAAAGGAACGGGAGTCGTCAAGAGCGATACGTCGGCTTCGTTGTTCTACAAGGGCGCGACGTCGTTCGACAATGAGGGTGCGAATACTCTCGTCCTCGACGGTTCTGGATCGTGGGACAACTTTTCGGACGTCACGAACGGCGTCGGCTCGCTTGCCGTTGAAAAACGCGGCGCTGGCACATGGACACTCGGCGGTAATGTGACGCTATCCGGCGGCATAGTCGCGAAAGGCGGTACGCTCCGCATCGCCAACGGACCTTACCGCTGGTATCGGTTCACTGTGAAGAAGCTGCAGGACACAGGCAGCGAACGCTATCTTCAGCTGAAGCAGTTCCGCCTTTCCGCCGCGGACGGGTCGCAGTGCAACGCAAATCTTGCGGAGTCTGGTGAGTCTAAGGACGCCGGCAACAACTTTCGACTTGGCGAAGACGAATGCATGTGGAACCACGTTGTTTCGTTCAGCGATAATAGTCGAGTCCTTGCCAATCTTTTCACGTCCAGCGGAATGGTGTCGGCTCAGCGGAGTGGCACGACCAAAAGACCTACACCTTCAGACAGTTCAACATGGGTGTCGTTTACTTTCCGCATTGCAGATGACGCCAAGCCAGTTGCATATTACGACCTTATGACGAATACAGGCGGGAACAACAATCGCGAGCCAAAGGACTGGATGCTTGAGGCGAGTTGCGATGGGCGCAAATGGGATGTAATTGACACTCAGACGGACCAAGGAGTTTCGACAAGCGGTGCACGCTGGTATTCAAGCGGCAGCACAGACTTTGATGCCGCGCATCCCGGTTATGCGATTGCCTCGTCGCCGACAGGTGTTACGACGGAAATCGGTTCCGTCACGATTGCAGGCGGAACCCTGGATGTTGTCTCGCCCATCGCAGTTTCCAACTTGACTGTCGATGCTTCCTCTTCCGGCGGAGTGTTGAAGGGCGTCACGTTCGCGTCGAGCGGCGTCATCAAGGTCGTGAACGCTCACTTCGGTGCTCAGTCGCGTGACTTCGAGCTGCCGCTGACATTGTCCAGCTGCGAAGGGACGGAGAACATTTCGCATTGGGCGCTCAACCTCGACGGAGTGCCAAACACGCGGCTGGACGTCCGCGTCTCGAACGGGAAGGTTCGCCTTTCCAGAAGAGGCTTTATGTTGCTCTATCGTTGATAGTTGATTTTGAGCATTTTAGGTAAAGGGTCGAGGCATGTTGATTCATTGCGCGTTTGCCGCTTGCGCGGCTTTTGCTGTCGGTTTTTTCGGCGATTCGACGCCCAAGATGACTGTTGATGGCGCTCTGCGAAGTCCCGACTCGGTGATGCAGACGCAGGACGGACCTGTTTGGCGATTCGGTGACATCGAATGGAGGTGGAAGGTGACCGTGGATGGAGAGTGGACGGTCATCCGCTCCGAAATCGCCAATTGTGGCAGGGCGGACGTCCGCCTTGGCCGATGCGACGTGCTTGACGCCGATGCCGGGGTTCTCAAGGGGCGCCCCGGCCTCCGTTTTCTCGACCTTCAGCGCCTCCACCTGCGGCAGAGGACCGTTCGGGAGGTGTGCGACCCCGATGCAGTGCATGACGTTCCGATCCACATCCAGTTTGCCGATCCTGGCGGGACGTTTGCCCTTCAGTTCGGCTTCACGACATTTACGACGTTGGATACCGTGTGCCATTGGGAGGGAACGAATGGCATAGAGCGCGTTAGGGCGTCAGGTGCATTTGAGGACTGGGTGCTGAAGTCGGGCAGCTCGACGCCGTTCGAGGAGTTTGCCGTTGCTGTCGGACATGATCCGCACGCACAGCTCGTCCAGTGGGCAGAGCGCGTGGTGGCGAACTACCGCCCGAAGTTCATCCGGACGCCGCCGCTCGGGCTTTCAGGAGGCGCTTGGACGCATCTCGCCAAAGGAGGCAGCGAGATCGGCAAGGAGAGAAAGTACAATCAGGCCGTGGCGCTCTCGAAGCTGCTTCCTGGCTACGGATTCAAGTATGCCTGGATCAGCAACTCCAACATCCCCGGTGGCAACCCTGGTGACTGGAAGGGCTGGAACTACGGGAACCATCCCCTTGGACGTGACGGAACTGCGAAGCGGTATGTCGACATTGGCTGGCTCATGGGCTCATGGGCTGGTCCGTTCTTGCTTAGTTCGGGGCTGAAGGAGATGAATGAGGAGTTTTCGGACTCCATCTACCGCAACGCCGACGGAACGCCGTGGGTGTTCAGGGATGCATGGTCGCACGGGGACGCTGGAAAGCTTCCTGCGGACAAGCGCCCCGCGATCTATGCGTTCGATCCCTCCAACCCGAAGGTCATCGAGAAGCTGAAGGACGATTTCAGCTATCTGCGCGAACATGGAGTGCGCTACTACATGCTTGACTTCCTGCAGACCGGCATGGCCTACGGCGGCGTAGGGCTTGATGCCCCGCGTTTCAGCGGGCGCGATGGATCACGCAGCCGAGTGGAGGCGTTCTACAAGGCGTTGCGGACGATTCGGGAGGCGGCTGGTCCGGAGACGTATCTGCTCGGCTGCTCCGGGCCGACATTCTGTTGCGTCGGCGTGGTAGATGGCGCGCGCACGGCTGGCGACCTCGGCGAGGGGCGCCGCATATCCTTCCCAGGTACGTTCTTCTATCCGGCTTCCTACGGTATAAACAAGCTCGACTTCTGGACGGGCCCGGAGCGTTCACTCTATAACACGGCGAGCTATTACACGCACGGCCGGCTTTTCAACAATGACCTCGGCAATGTGCTGACGGTCGGCGAGCCGATGCCGCTTGAGCACGCCCGCATCAATGCGGCGATACATGCCTTTGCCGGTTCGTCGTCGATGTTTGGCGACGACCCCCGCGACATCACGTCGGAGCGACTGGCCCTGGTTACGGCGACTTTTCCGCGAGAGAAAACGCCTGCTGTCCCCGAGGATCTGTTCACAGGAAAGACCGGCTCGCCTCCGTCCGTGTTGCGCTACGACTTTCCAGATGCTAGTGTCTTTGCCGTCGTCAACATCGGCAAGGAGCCGATCCGTCGCACGCTGAGGCGCAAGGGTGTGTTTGTACTTTTCGACCATTTCAATGCGCACATGCTGAACCGCCATCGTGACGAGGTGGTTGTGACGGTTCCGCCGGAGTCGGTGCGTATCTACCGTTTGAGCGACTATGTGCGCGCGCCGCAGGTCATCGGGTCTTCGACGGCATTTACAGGCCGTGATGCAAAAGGATCATGGGACGTGGCGACATTGACCCTCTCCGTCGAGGTGCGTCGTCCGCGTCGAGAGCGTGGCATTGTCTATCTCTTCGCACCGCCCGGATGGCATCTCGAGAGCAGAAGGCAGGGGCGCATCGGCAAGGACATGAACACCGAGGAGCTGGTCGTCGCCGTTCCGTTCGAGACGGACGATAGCGGAGCATGGAAGACCGATATCCGCTTCGGTAGGCATCACGTGTCCGAAGAGGGATCTCGCAACGAGGCCGATCGTTTCGGATGATGGTGCGCCAGCTGCACGCGATTCAGCGCGAATACGCAAAGGCCCCCTGGGCGGAATGCGAGAAGTTCTTCGACGGCGCCACGAACGCGAAGAGGCTCAAGAGCCGAGGGTCCGTTCCTGTTCCTGTCAGGTTGCAGTGGAATGGCGCGTCGAACGAGTGTCTGGTGACGTTGCGCAGGCTGCCGGACGGCAAGGTCGCGTTCGCGCAGGTCGTCGCCACGAATTGCGTGGAGGTCGACGGCCTCGAGATCGGCACGGAGTGGGAGGGGACCGTCTCCGCCGACGGCGACCGCCTTGTCGGCCGTTTTCGGACGGAGGACGTCGCGCCGCGCCTCGTGCGCATGTCCGGCACGGACAACTGCCGTGACATCGGCGGACGCCGTGGGCTTGGCGGGCGTCGCATCCGTCAGGGGCTCGTCTATCGCACGGCGGGACTAAACTCAAACGCTCCCATTGACTACTATTCCAGCGACGAGATACTGGAACTGGAAAAGAGCGGCAAGCTGAAGAAGATGGGGTCGCAGGGGAAGAAACTCCACAAGAAGCTCGCGGCCGGAGAGGAACTGTCGCACAGTGCGGCCAGAAACGGTCTTGTGAAGCGCTGCTGCTTTGCGCCAGGCAAGCGCCGTCTTTCAAGCCGCGAGGTGGCGAGAATACTTGCGGTTTACGGCATCCGCAGTGATATAGACTTGAGGTCCGCAAATGAATGTTATGGCATGACGGGGTCGCCGCTCGGACCATCAGTAAAATGGTTCAACGTCTCGTATCGCGCATATTCCGGCGCTTTCGATGACAAAGGACGGGTTATCAACAAGAAGGTGTTTGATGTTTTTATGGACGACAACAACTATCCGATAGTCTTCCATTGCATCGCTGGGGCGGATCGCACGGGCACGGTTGCTATGCTCCTTGAGGCGCTTCTCGGCGTTCCAGAGGAAGAGTTGTGGCGGGACTATCTCACAACTGGTTTTATGGGGCGCGTAAGCGATCAACGGCACAAGAAGATGTTTGGGGAGGCAATTGGCTGTTTGAAGAAATATCCAGGTACTGCGCTAGCGGAAAAGGCGGAGGCGTTCTTCGTCGAGATAGGTTTTACGAAAGACGATGTCTATTGCCTTCGCGAACGCCTGCTCGAACGCTGAGTCGTCTCTGGAGTTTATGTCGTTGCGGTAGCCAGATGAACACGAGCAGACGGTGGTGGATGGTCTTTGGGTTCGCGGCGGCTTTTGCTGGAGACTGGATGCTAGCGGTGAATTGTTCGCCGACGGGTTCGCCGGGATTTCTTGCTGGCGTCGGATGCTTTGCGCTTGCACACATCCTCTGGACAGTCGCGCAGCTGAGGGAGGCACGTCCCGACTGGCGCGCGCTTGTCGCGTTGGGACTGCCCGTTGTCTCGTTCGCGTCCATACGGCTTTCACCTGTTTTGCCTTCGGCGACAGCGGCGACCATCATCGTCTATTCCGTCGTAAGCGCGATGTCCCTCTCCGTAGCCTTTGGCGGAGGCCGTCTGTTCTACTTGTCCGGAATATCGCTTCTTGTCCTCTCGGACATCGCAATTGGCGCACGTATCCTGCATGTTCCCGGGGCGAACCTCATAGTCGGGCCGACATACGTTCTTGCAGAACTTCTTCTCCTTGTTTCTTGTTTCCGTCGAGACGAGCCGCGCATAGCGTTCTCGCAGGACTGCTCGTTTGGGGCAACCGTGTTTTTTGGTGCGTGCGCCGCCGTGACGTTTGTCCTCGCCATGCATTGCTTCCCCGGCGGATACAACCCCGCCATGCGAATGCTGAGCGCACTCGGCCGCACCGAGGTGCAGCTCGTTAAATGGCCGTGGAGCCACCATCTGTTCGTGTCGGGGATGCTGTTTTCCATCCTTGCCGTCGTGTCCTCCGCTCGCCGCGCTGGCCTTTCCAGATGGGGAATCGCGCTGAATGTTGCAGGGCTTTTGTGGATTGCGCTTGTGCCGGAGAACTTTAGCCAGATTCTCCATAATGTCGGCTGCTGGCTTGCGGCGGCAGGCGGAGCATTGATGCTCTTCGCGTGGCGCAGGGAGGTGCCGACGCGTCACGTCCGCCGCGCATGGACAATCGCGCTCGTTCTGCCGATTGCGGCGATGGCGCTCGCCCTCGTTCTTCATGCTCTGAAGGTCGTGCCGTTCGCTCCTCTCGTAACGTCGCTCCAGAAATTAGTGATTCTATCGTTTGCGGCGTGGCTTCTTTTTCTCTCGGCAAAGGGAGCGAGGCGTACATCAGCCTGACGGTCATCCGCATGCAGTCCAACTCGTTTTCTGTCGTGGAGTGGTGATGAGTGAGGTCGACAAGGTCGTCAGGACTGTAGGGGGCCGCGTTAGATGGTTGTGGCGCGGCGGCAGTCACGATGCACGATAAATTGTTTGGGGACACACCCCGCGTAACCTTTGTAAAATGGGCCTTTCGCGGGGCCGATTGTGGTCATGGGCAGTTGACTGCAAACCGCTTTGCTTCATTTGCCACGTCCACGCTGATATATGGTATAATATGTGGTGTTGGAGGAAATAACATGGCAACTTCAAGCATAACAGCAAACTTTGTGATGCGCGACCCTAAAGTGTCCAGGGCGTTCGTCAAGGCCTTGCTCGCACGTAGGCCAAGCGGCAACGTCCCAAGGATAAGGAACGATTGGGAAGTTCTTTCTGACCCTGAGAACATTCGCGAGTTTTTTGGGCACAGGGCAGCGAAGGAAGCGCTTCACGCATGAAGATCATATCATTGGTGGACTTGCTTGGTTCGCTTGGTGTGAGTGCCGTGAAGCGGCTTTTGGATGCGTTTTCATGCAGGGAACTCAATGAAGATGTTGACTCTTATCTCAAGCGCTGGGCGATTCCGCATACGAAGCGCAAGACCTCGATGACGCATGTCGTCTTTGCGCCTGGTGGCGAGATTGCTGCCTATTTCACGTTGACGAGCAAGCCACTCACCATCTGTTTTGACACGCTTGATGCAGACACGACGAAGCAACTTAACGATGTCGCCCGTGTCGATTTCGACAACGACAGGAAATCGTACCGCATATCCGCGTACCTTATCGCGCAAGTGGCGAAGAACCTTGCGTCAAGCGAGGGGCGCAAAATCTCTGGGCGTGATTTGTTTGCGGCAATCTATGACCAGATTCGTCGGGCACAAGGCATCATTGGCGGCAAGGTCGTCTTCCTGGAATATGAGCGAGACAGGCCGAAACTGTTCGAGACCTACACCAAGGTGCACAAGTTTCGGGAATTCCCCATGCCGTCAGCAGAGGACAGGAACCAAAGATTAGGACAGCTCTTTCGGTTCCTTGATTAGCGGCGTGCGTCACGAGCGTACAGAACATTGAGCTGGACGGCAAGACGCTCTCCTACGACGTGACGGACCTTCTGAGGCGCGGCGCGGGCGAGGAGAACGTCCTTGCCGCAGAGGTTTCGACCGGATGGTGGCGCGACAAGATCGTGACGCCCGCCCACAAGTCAGAGAAGCGCTATGCCCCGGGAACGTACACGGTCGTCAAGCCCATCCCGCCGCCGGGGAGGTGAAGAGCGACCGGGTCGAATGGGTGGCGATGGGAACGGTCGCGGCGCTGCAGTCCAGGGGAGAGCGCCTCGAGGGGGACAGGGCTTCGAGGCACTTGACGTTTTTATGACAATTGTGTAGAATATGTCGCATCAATTACCACAAAAGGAGCAGTTGTGAAAAGCAATGTGGTTGATCAAATGTTGGTGGAGATTGGAGATGCCGTTCGCAAACTCCGTCTTCATCGCAACTTGTCGCAGGGTGTAGTTGCCGAGCGCAGTGGCATTTCATTTGGGGCATATCGTAACCTTGAATCAGGCAGAGGTGTGTCGCTCAAGTCGTTTCTTGCCGTTTGCCGCACATTTGGCAAGACAGACTGGATGCGCACGCTGCCGCCGCCGCCGATCAGCCCGATGGAGATCTTTCGTCGCGAGAGCCATTCAGTCCGTCAGAGAGCAACGGCCACAGGAAAGAAGGCGCGTAATGGGTAGGTCGTCTGGTTTTGTTCCGGTCAGAGCCATAAAGGTTTCCCTCTGGAACCGCATGGTTGGAGCTATTGTTCCGTATTCGGCGGGGTATTTTGCCTTTGAGTACGATCCGGAGTTTCTAGTGAGTGGACTTGACATTGCGCCGATCAAGATGCCGCTTGCTGATGGAACGGGACCGTATGTATTCAACGATTTCGGTCGTGATGTGTTCATGGGGCTTCCGGGCGTGTTTGCGGACTCGCTCCCGGATGGTTTCGGCAACACGCTCATAAACGAGTATATGCGCAGGCACGGTGTGCCGGCGGATTCAATTACCGCCCTCGACAGGTTGGCGTACATAGGTGCCCGCGGCATGGGGGCGCTTTGCTACGAGCCGGAGCGCAACCCGCATGGCGGAAAGCCGTTCGCATTGGATATGCGCAAACTTACGGAGGAGGCGCGAAAGGTTCTCAACGGTTCTCTTGAGAAGATGTCCGGTGCCGATGCCTTGCGGAGCATCCTTCGCGTCGGCGTCTCCGCAGGCGGCGGCAAGGCGAAGGCGGTCGTAGGATGGAACCGCGAGACGGGGCAGTTCCTCGCGGGCGACAGGGGGCTGCCGGACGGATTTGAGCATTGGATAATAAAGTTCACGCCTCCAGAGTATCCGTATCGTGGGCGATGCGAGTACGAAATCATGCAGAAAGCGCGGGCGGCTGGAATCGAAACGAGCGAATGCCGCCTTTTGGAGCTGGACGGTCTGGAGCATTTCATGACCAAGCGCTTCGATCGAGACGGACAGACGCGGTTCCATGTCCAGACGTTGGCGGCGATAGACCACCTGCCGACCGGCATGGGAGCGGATGTCTGTTCGTACGACGATATCTTCTCGGTGATTGACCGCCTTTCTCTCGGGTACGAGGCGAAGGAGCAGATGTTCAGGCGCATGGCATTCAATGTGCTGGCAGACGAAAGCGACGACCACACGAAGAACTTTTCATTTCTCATGCGCGAAAACGGACGCTGGGAGCTTGCGCCTGCGTATGACATCAACGGCGGGGCGCCGCAGGAGGCCGAGGAGGTGATGGATCCCTGGTGCGGATGGCACGACTTCCATGCGATAAAGGTCAACGGCAAGCAGTCGAAGATAACGGACGACGATCTCCTGGAGGTCGCCGACCGCTTCGCCATCGGAACCGCCCCGCGCGTCCTCCGCGAAGTCAAGGGCGCCCTGTAGCCGAAATGATATCTCCGAAGATCAATCATGACCCTTTGCGCAAGTGTAACCTTTTGCCGCGCGGCGTGTAGATAGTGTGACCACGAAACATTGCAAACAGGAGGGGGGCAGCAATGGCCATAGAAGTCTCGTTTGAGAAGTTCGACGCAATAGCGTCTGGCGACCACAACGCCGGGCAGATTGACTACAAGACTACCAGTACGGGAATCTCGCTCAAGAAGGTGAACCACCACGTGACCTTCAAGATCTTGAACAAGGCCACTGTGGCCGTGGAGCGCACCGTGGAGCTCAAGCGGGCCTTCGTGCGCGCGATGACAACGCGGCTCGGCGGCAACGCTGCCGCGATCGCCGAAATCCGCAAGGCACTTGGCCTGCCTCCGGACGACACCAATCCGAAGGCCCTAAGCGCCCGCGCCATCGAGCCGCTGACTCGCCAGGAGGTGCGCGAGCTCATAGACAAGCACGTGAGGCACGTCGGCGGCGATAGCACTGCGACGGCGGACGCGGACCGCGAATCCGTGAACGTCGCCAACGCCCGCCGCCTGCCGATCAGGATCGGCGGACAGTCCTTCTACCTCGACCAGATGGTCGACGACCTCAAGAGTGCGGCCCATGGGGCGCCGAATACGGAGCAGGTCAATTCAGCGCTCCATTTCCTCGCTCGCCCGGACGGCAAGATGGACGTGGTGTCGCTCGCCCGCGCGCTCAACGTGTTCGCGTACGTGGCCGAGCGCGAGGCTGCCGCCGGAGGCGGGGCGGCAGGCGCGGACACGATGTTCTCCCAGTTGTTCGCCCGCGCTCTTGATTCGCTCGACAACGGCACGCTTTCGCAGGTCTATCAGGGGATGCTCTCCCGCGAGACGGACGCCCTTAAGCGCGAGCTCTCGCGAAGGCTGGCGACGTTCGACCTCACCGTCGATCAGGCCGACGCGTGCGAGCGCACGGCGCTCGCCCTGGGTCGCCTTGAGGCGCTGGTCGTCTCCGAGATATCCCACCGCATCGCGCTTGGCAGGGCGACGACGGTGAGCGATGCGCAGATGATCGCCGCCCAGGCCCCTGTCCTGCGCCATTGCGGCGAGGGCGTCGAGCGCGACCTCTCGGCGCGCGGCGGCGAGGGCGAGATGACGAGCGTGAACCTCGAGATCATCACGACGCGCGCCGCCTACGGCAATATCAACGAGGAGCGCCTTGCCGGAAAGGTCTCGAAGGAGATGTGCGCCGTCGGCTTCACGGATGTCGATACGCACGATATCGGCGACATGCTCCGCAAGAGCGAGCTTACGATCAACACTCACCTCTCCAACCTTCTCGGATGGCGGCCGGGGCAGAACCCGGACGACCCGCCGCTCTTCAAGCCCGGATTCTCGCTCGTCAACACGTTCGTCTCAAAGGAGCAGAAGGGGATTGCGAAGGACGCCACTGGCGCGCTCATCAGGCGCAATGACGTTGAGAGGCATTTCTTCCCGGAGTACGGCAGGACGGATGAGTTCAGGGGCAAGGACCGGCCTGTGTACGCGGCCTTCAACATGGGCAATGCGAAGGACGGCGGCGCGTCCATGTACGGCAGCGTGGCGCTCGTGGTGCGCGAGCACGTGAAGCAGCAGGCCACCTACACGCTCGACGACTCCTTCTTCTCCGTGAGGTACCACTTCGGGGACGGCGCGCTCGACGCGTTCCTCGGAAAGATATCGGAGCGGCTCGGGAAGTTCCTCGACGACGGGGCGATCGCCGCGCTGCGGGACGTCGGAACGTCCGGCGGCGCATGTGTTGACAAGATATTCAAGGCCCACGCCGGGAAGACGATCAACGGCCATGGCATCGAGAGCGCCATAGGCGACATTACCCACGAGCTGAACGCGCATCGCCGCGAAGGCGCGCGCCCCATTGAAAACGACGACGTGAACGCGGCGCTTCTGGACGCGCTCGGCGTGAAGAAGCACGAGCTCTCCCGCGCGGCCGGATACGACAACATCGAGAACCTGCTCGCCGACACCGGAGAGATGCTGCCCGTGTCGTTCGGCTTCACGACGCTGCGCCGGATCGCCGATCCCGGCGCCCCGGTCAAGATGTGCGGCTGCGACTACATCGAGGCGCAGCTCCACGGCCCGATCGTCGTCTCCCGCGACATCGAGGAGATGAGGGTGCCAAGCGACGAGATCAGGCAGCACTACCGCAAGCTGTACGAGGCCGACAGCTCCGTCGCCGGCGGCATGGGCAAGGACGAGTGGATCGAATCCAAGACCGCCGCAGACACGGCCAGGCTCGTCAAGTTCGGCAAGGACAACGGCTTCAAGGTGACCTTCTACGGCGCCGATGAAGTCTCGCTTGAAGGCCCCGACAGGGACACCCTCCGCGAGGACATCGAAGAGGCGAAGGATATCCTGCGCCCGCACAGCCGCGAGTTCGCGAACTCGCTCTTCGCCGGAGACGACCGTGCGGAGATCATCAACACCAAGTTCAAGGACCTCTCCGACGACAAGCGCGGAGCCGTGGAAAGGGCGTTCGGAGTGAATTTCGTCAAGGCTCCGGAGAGCGTCATCGCTATGTTCGCCGGCGAATGCGAGAAGGTCATCGGCGACATCGACGACCCGGAGAAGGAGGGCATGCACGACAGGTCGTCTATACGATACTCCGCCGAAGGGCATGTCCTTGCGGCCATGGAGCATGTTGCGGACGGGATTCTTGCCGCCGGGGAAAACGGGGTGAAAGACCCTGCTAAGCTATCCGCGCTGATCAAGGCGGCCGTCGATGCCGGCATGAAGCAGGAGCGCATACGCGTCTTCGTCGTAGCGCAGCTCGCCAAGGAGAACATCGCCCCGGACCTCTCCGACCTTGTGAACGACGCGCTTGCGGAGGAGCTTGCCGGACGGGTGGAGGAGGTCGCGGCCATGGGGCTCGGCAACAAGTTCGCGGTCGGCGGCCGAGCCCTGACGCTCCTGCTCCGGCAAGTTCAGGCGCATCTGGCGAGATATGCGGCGTCGGGCTGGAATCTCACTGTGCGCGACATCTCGGAGGTGAAGGCCGACGTGCGCAAGAAGGTTGTCGTGCCATTCCTGAGCCAACGGCTCGACATGCTGAAGAAGGCCGGGAAACGTCCGTTCACGGATAAAATACTCAAGGACGCATACTACGGCTGGGCGATGAGCGGCGAGCGCATCAAGTCGCCTGAGGAGGCCAACGGCGTAAGGGAATGCGCCGAGAACGTAGCCTCTTCGCTGGGGAGCCTCCTCTCGGCAGAGAAGGACTTCGGCATTGCGGCGTTCATGGCGGCGTACCAGGATTTCGCCCGGCAGCTCGACGCGGTGTGCCTGGCGGACGCCAAGGCGCATCCGGACGGCGAATTCGGGCCCGACGACCGCAACGGGTACATCTTCAGGGGTGTGTCCGTCGCCCTTGCCGCGATCGAGCAGCGCTACGGGCGCGCGGCGCTCGAGAAGCTCCACCGCGTGATGTCGACCAAGGATTTCACCGACGTGTTCGCCGCGACGGCCGCCGCCACGAAGTTCATGTCGTACGAGCAGTCGACTTCCGTCGACACGTTCAACGGATTCGTGCAGGTGGTGTCAGGCCGCCTCTCCACCAAGTACGGCATAGGCAACGGGGCGCTTGTGCCCGGCGAAGTTGACTTCTCCCAGATTCCGCCGAATGTGCGGGCCATGGCGTCCATCGTCAACCCCGGGCTTTTCGATGAGCTCAACGCGTCGCACCCGTTTGCGCCGACTCGCGTCGAGGTGTCCATGCCCGCGCCGGCGAACGCCACCGCCGCGCCGCAGACGCTCGCCGAGCGCAAGCGCGCCCTCTTCGGAGCCCTCCCTGCATACGGCGGCCACGAGAAGAGCTTCGAGAACGGGCGCAACATACACGGGCGCGGACATGCCACGCGCGTGTTCATATTCGCCAACGCCCTCGGCAACATCATGCGCGAGCGCGGCGTCGACGTGGACATGGGAGCTCTCTCCATCACGGCCGCCGGCCACGACATGGGTCGCAAGGGCACTGGAACCGACTACTGGGAGAAGGAGTCCGGAGAGCTCGTAGCCCAGCTCGCCGAGACCGTGTATCCCGGCGCGTACGGCGAAGACTGGAAGGCGCAGGCGAACCTCAACGTCTCCGCCGGGCATGGCGCGGAGGCCGACGCCCAGCGCTCGGTGGAGGGGCTTCTCATGAAGGCGGCCGACTCGCTGGACTACACGCGCGTCGCCCCGCTCGATCCGAAGCGCTTTCATTTCATGGAGGGTACGATTGTGGTTGGCGGCGTCGCCGTGCTCCCCGATCGGAATCTTCGGGATGCGTTGATGGCCGAGGCCGCCAAGCTCACGAAGGCGACATCTCCCCTCGCGGCCAACCGCGGCGAGATCAAGCGCCTCAAGGCGAGCGAGGACGATGCCGAGCTGCTTAAGGGCAAGACGCTGGAGCAGGAGACGACCGCCGCCGAGCTTGCGCTCGCGCAGCTCACCGACGAGCAGACCGTGGAGCGCATCGAGAAGGAGATCCTCGACAACCCTGCCAAGTATCCGCTGCTGACCAAGTACTACTGGAAGTGAAATTGCCGTTTCGCTGTCTTGAATTGATGCAAACGATTTCGTGGTGGGCTGCATCTAAACAATAAAGCCCAATGGAGATCCGGGAAAATCAAGGCGGACCCGAATTCGGGTGCGAAACGGCTGGTCGTCGAGTATGGCGACCGGCTGTACGACGCTGCCGTCGCTTGGTGTTCCCATTTCGTTCTGGCATGCCGCAGCGTAAGCGCCCTTGCATTGCCTTTAGGCATGAATCCACGGGATTTGATATAATATGCGGCGCATGTGAGGAATGCAGTCATGAAGAGATTCAATACGACAGGTCCGTGCTTCCCTGACGAGCACTCGCGAAGGGCGATATGGCGGCGATATACTGTACGCTGGAAGCCCCTTGACGACTAGGACCAATGCTGGACTTCAAGAACATATCGGTACACTACGGGCACCAGGACGTCCTCACGGACGTCACGTTCCGCGTCAACAAGGGCGACCGCGTCGGAGTGGTGGGCCCGAACGGCAGCGGCAAGTCGACGCTGTTCAAGATCGTGCTCGGCGAGATGTCCACGGACAAGGGAGAGCTCGTGATAGAGTCCAGCCCGCGCATCGGCTTCACGCGCCAGAACCCCGAGCCGGACACGCCGGAGGAGTCGCTGCTCGAGTATTCGCTCCGCGGCATCCCCGGGCTTTCCGAGATGGAGGCCGAGATGCAGGAGCTCGAGGCCGATCTCACGGACCCCGCGAAGATGAAGCGCTACGGCGAGCTTCAGACTAAGTTCGAGCACCTCGGGGGCTACGACATCGAGACGCGCGTGAAGGTGGCGCTCGGCGGGCTCGGCTTCACGACGGAGGAGTTCGCCAAGCCGTTCAGGTCGTTCTCCGGCGGCTGGCGGATGCGTGCGGAGCTGTCGCGCGTCCTTGCGTCCAAGCCGGACCTGCTGCTCCTCGACGAGCCATCCAACTACCTCGACCTCCCCGCCGTGGACTGGCTGCAGAAGTTCCTCAAGGCGTACGACGGAACGCTGATGCTCATCTCCCACGACCGCTACCTCCTGCGCACGCTGACGAACATAACGGTAGAAGTGGACGCCGGAACCGCCACCCGCTACGAGGGCGACCTGGACTACTACCTCGAGGAGCGCGAGGTGCGCTACCAGCACCTGAAGGCCGCGAAGGAGAACCAGGACCACCACCGCGAGCAGCTGCAGAGGTTCGTGGACCGCTTCCGCGCGCAGGCCACGAAGGCGGCGCAGGCGCAGAGCCGCCAGAAGATCATAGACAGGATCGACGCCGAGCGCATCGTGCTGCCGAAGCGCTACACGCAGTCGGGGCGCCTTCGCCTCGCGGAGCCTCCGCCCAGCGGAGTGGAGATGTTCCGGTGCGAGAACCTGGGCTTCAGCTACGACGGCGTCAAGAAGGTGTTCGAGGGGATATCCTTCAACGTGGCGCGAGGCGACAAGGTGGCGCTCATAGGCTACAACGGGCTCGGCAAGACGACGCTCATGCGCATCATCGCCGGCACGCGGCAGCCGACCGAGGGCAAGGCCGTACTCGGGCACAACGTGGTGCCGGGATACCTGAGCCAGGAGTTCGCCGAGACCGTGCCGCCCGACCTCAGCGTCTACCGGAACGCGAAGAACGCATGGGACGCGCATGGCGGCGGACCCGAGAAGGTGTTCCGCAACCAGCTGGGCGCGTTCGGATTCGAGGAGAACGACGTGGAGAAGCCCGCAGGCGTCCTCTCCGGCGGCGAGAAGATCCGCCTTGCGTTCCTCAGACTGTTCCTCTCGGCGCCGAACCTGCTGCTTCTTGACGAGCCGACGACGCACCTCGACCTTGACGGACGGCGCCTGCTGCAGGACGCGCTGCTGAAGTACCGCGGCACGATCGTGCTGGTGTCGCACGACATCGACTTCGTGCGCGCCGTGGCGACGAGCGTGATCGAGATAACGCGCGAGGGCATAATGCAGTTCCCGGGCGGCTACGACTACTACGCGGAAAAGAAGGAAGAAGGAAGAAGGAAAAG
>JAFRBA010000109.1 GCA_017405115.1 Kiritimatiellia bacterium | reverse complement strand
CGACAACTCGAATAGCGGGGGCTTCGCGGATCTCGAGGTTTCGGCCGCAATCTCAGACGGCACCAATGACCTCGTCTCCGTCGTTACGAACAAGGTGTTTGTCCCGCCTGCGAACGAGACGTACGCCTACGACGCGGACGGAAACCAGACGCTCGTCACTACCGGCACCGGCGCATGGCAAGTGGAGTACAACGGCGAAAACAGGCCCGTCAGGTGGACTCGTATTTCACCTGACTCCCCCACTCCCAACTCCTCCACTCCCACACTTATCTCAATGGCCTTCGACCATCAAGGCAGAAGAAGATTGTATGTCGAAGTCGCCGCAGGCGTGACGAACAAACTGCACCGCTTCACATACGACGACTATGTTTGCATAGCGCGCAACCGCGAAGTCGACGCACAGCACGGCATAGGCTCCGATGCCTTCGTCTGGGATCCCACGGAGCCGATTGCGACGCGGCCTCTCATGTGCGATTTGTCGGGCGGCGGCGCTCTCCTCTACTGTCACGACGGCAACAAGAACGTAAGCGAGGCCGTCACGCCCGACGGCACCATCGCAGCGCATTACGAGTATTCGTCATTTGGTAAGGTTCTGTTGGTCTCGTCGGAGAACGCTGATCAATCTCTCGCATATCTCAATCCCTATCGCTTCTCATCGGAATGCGCCGATGATGCTTTGGGGCTGGTGTACTACAACTATCGGCATTACAATCCAAGGGACGGAAGGTGGATGAGTAGAGATCCGATTGGTGATGATGGGGGTGTGCATCTTTATGCATTCTGTGAAAATAACCCACTTTCATGTGTAGACTCGCTCGGATATGCTTTGGCCAATTACATTCCTGTCATTTCAACAATTTTATCGGCAATTGAGAATTCCTTTGGACATATTCCTGGAAGTCTACCTTCAGACTACTCGTTCGTTTCCCCAAAAGATTGTAAATGCGATATAATAGCTGCGGAGAATAATTGTTTAGCAAAAGTAAAGACTGAGGCTTGGAAATATCTTGGCGATTATGCTACTACGGCACTTATTGCACGGGGGCTGGATCTTGTAATTACAATTCTGACAATAAAAATTCAAATAGTGGCGGCTGTTTTTGTGGCAGATGGCTTAATTGGTGGTGCAATTAATGTGAGTGCTGGCACGAAGATCATGGAAGGTGCAAGTAACGCAAAGAAAAACAATTGCGACTGTTCGCAGCATGGTTATTGATGGATAACGCACAAAATGAGGAGATTAATGAGCAAACTGATTTCAAATGATGTCCCTTCGCTTGTTGAACGCGAGGTTAGGGCTCGTATGACATGGCGAGTAGTCTTGATAACCATATCGCCTCTGCCTTTCTTGTTGCTGATAATCTATATCTTGTATCGTATTGCTTTATTCAACAGTGAATCAATAATTGAATTGCATGGCAGAAACGTGGAGACGGCGCGACGGCTTAAGTGTTTGGAGGAAAAAGTACAGCAAATGCTGCAGAGACAGCACATGGAAAGGATTGGACAAGCGGAGGATAGTCAAGCGGAAAGAAAATGATAATGGACTCTGTCGCTAAATCCAAGCGGGGAGAAGACCATCAAAACTACGGCTACAACGGACGCAACGAGGTGGTGTCCGCGCGCCGCACGCTCGGCGGCGAGTCAGTCGCGGGCTTCAACGAAGACTTCGCCTATGACCCCATCGGCAACAGAATCTCGTCCACCGACTACGACGAAACCGGCGCGGCGCGGACATCGACGTACACCGCGAACAACCTGAACCAATACACCGCGCGCACAGTGCCCGGCTGGGCGTCCGTTCGCGGCCTCGCCGACGCGGACGCGACCGTCGCCGTCAACGGCAACCCGGCGTATATGGTAGGGCGCGCTGTCCCCAGCGCGCCGAATCCCGACGACCTTGCCTACTTCTTCGGCTCCGACGACTTCGACAACTCGAATAGCGGGGGCTTCGCGGATCTCGAGGTTTCGGCCGCAATCTCAGACGGCACCAATGACCTCGTCTCCGTCGTTACGAACAAGGTGTTTGTCCCGCCTGCGAACGAGACGTACGCCTACGACGCGGACGG
>JAFRBA010000108.1 GCA_017405115.1 Kiritimatiellia bacterium | reverse complement strand
GCAGACCCTCGACAGGCTCTGCTTTGTTCCGGGCGGAGACTTGACTGTTGAGTTCAAGCGACTCTATGCCTCGGGGTTCAAGAGAGCCGAGAAGCACATCAAGATCGTCGAGGTTCTTGGCTCTCGGAAGTCGGGAATGACTCGCGAGGAGATAGTGTCGGCCGTCGGCCTCAAGGATTCCGGCAAGCTTTCGCGCATTCTGGAGGAACTGGAGGAGAGCGGTTTCATCCGGATCTATTCGCCGATAGGGCGCGTCAAGCGCGGCTCAATCTATCAGCTGGTCGATGCGTACACATTGTTCTACCTGACTTTTATGCGAGGCAAGCCGATTGCCCGCCCGGGATATTGGCTTGATTGCGTTGGATCGGGTGAGCGCCTCGCATGGGAGGGCGTCGCCTTTGAACGTGTCTGCATGTGGCACGAGCGGGAGCTCAAGGCCGCGCTCGGAATCGCCGGCGTGTCGGCAAACATCTGTGCGTGGCGAAGCGTCAGGCGGGACGGCGGAGCGCAGATTGATCTGCTCATCGACCGCAAGGACGGAGTTGTCAACGTCTGCGAAATGAAATTTGTCTCGGGGGAGTTTTCCATAGGCGCGAAGTATGCCGCCGAGTTGGAGAGCAAGCTTTCGGTGTTCAAGGAAGAGTCTCGGACGGACAAGTCGTTGCACCTGACAATGATCACGGCTTCAGGTGTCAAACGCAACGAATATTCATATCTCGTCCATTCGCAGGTGCGTTTGGACGATCTATTCCGCATGTAACGATTTTCTGCATTGGAGGTCGCCGCATTTCCCCCACTTCTTCACATGAGGGAGCGACGTTCCTCTCTTTGCGCTCGGACCTTTCGCTCGCCGCTCCACTACATAAGAGACGGCAAGGTCGGTGAATAGGATCAAGTATATAGGATGTCATCGCATGATGTGCTGGCGAGAAAATGGTATAATACGGGCCATGAAAACCATAACAGCCGTTGTCGCGGCGTGCACGGCCTATGCGGCCTGCGCCGAAAGGATCGAGATAGCCCAGAACAGGGAGAGCGCACTCTACAAAGCCGGCGAGGAAGCGGTGTTCACCGTCACGGTCAAGGACGACTCCGGCGTGGTCAGGAGAGACGGCGAGGCGACGTGGACTCTCGACAACTTCGGGACAAGAAGGATTGCGACCGGCAAGGCAAGTCTTGCTGACGGCAATCCGTTCCTCGTCAGGGGCAAGATGGACGAAGATGGCTTTATGCGCCTGTCCGTGAAGGCCCACACCAACTCCGCTGTGTGGGCCGTCGGCTATGACGTGGGCAAAATACGGCAGGGCGAACCGTGCCCGGCCGACTTCGACTCCTACTGGGCGGCGGAGAAGGCGCGCCTTGAACGCGAAGTGCCGCTTGACGCCAGGGCGACGCTTGACGAGAAGCTCTCTAGGCCGACCTACAGCTGCTACCGCGTGAGCTTCGCGACCTTCAACGGAAAGCGGGTCTACGGGTTCATGTGCGTGCCGAAGGATTCCTCGAAGGCGCCGTTCCGGGTCCGTGTCAACGTGCCGGGCGCGGGGCCGGGCGCGACGTCTGCCTCGACATCGACTGACGAGATAAGCCTGGTGATGAACGTGCATACATTCGAGCCGGAGCGGGACGGCAATGCACAGCAGGAGCACATGAATCGCCAGAACGCCGCGCTGGCCGAGAAGTTCGACCTTCCCAACAGAAAGGCATACTGCGCCCTTGCGGGCATCTCTGAATCTCGCGAGGACTACTGGTACCACGATGTCATGCTTGGCATCAGCCGTTCCGTAGACTGGGTGTGCGCCCGTCCTGACGTCGACCTCGGGCAAGTAGTCTACACGGGTTCAAGCCAGGGGGGCGGGTTTGGGCTCTTCCTAACGTACCTGAACGGGCACTTCACCAAGACGTTCGTGGCTGTGTGTGCAATCACGGGACACTATGGCTACAAACAGGGAAGGTTCAGCGGGTGGCCGCGTCTCATCGATGGGCAGCGCAAGGAGAAGCGCTCCGTCGCAGAGGCGAACGCCGCGTACTTCGACGGCGTCAACTTCGCGGCCCGCATCAGGTCGCCAATTCGGTTCATAGTCGGGTTCGCCGACCAGACGTGTCCGCCTGCCAACGTTTACGCCGCCTACAACGTCTGTCCGTCGGCAGACAAGGCGATTGTAAACGCCATAGGCTCTCCCCACAGTTGGTATCGCTGGTACGGCGAGAACAAGGGAAAGCCCGGGTGGGTTGACTTCGACAAGTGGCTTCGCGCCAAGTAGCCTACGTTTATCTCGCGGATGTCTGATTTTCGTGGAGTTCTCGCATTCGCGCTGATCGTCTAGGCAAATTGGGGAGTGTCTGCTTTGCGCGCCAGTCTCGCGGCGAGAAGCCGGTTGCGGCCTTGAACACGCGGGTGGCGTGCTTGGCGGTTGGGAAGCCGCTAGCGAGGGCGAGCTGGGCGACGGGAGCGTTTGACAACTTCAGCTTTTCCATCATCGTGGCGACGCGCTGCTCCGTAATCGCCGTAAGGATGCTCTTTCCGAGCTGTTCCCTGAAGCGTAGGTAAAGGAGGCAACGAGACACGTTCACGTGATCCACGACATCGTCCACCGTGATTCCGTCCGCCGCATGTTCTCGTATGTAGGCGAGTGCGCGCTCAATGAGGCCCGCAGCCGACGACGATATGGTCGCTGCGTGATGCGAACTGCCAAAAAGTCGATTGACTTCTGTGATGAAAATCACAAAAGTCGATTGACTTCTGTGATGAGTTTTTGCTAAAATACGCCGCGTATTGGGAGAAATCAGCTATGCAAAGAGATGTTTTGGCAAGAATCATCGAGTGGAACAGAAGGCAGAGGCGCAAGCCGCTGGTGCTTATGGGCGCGAGGCAGGTCGGCAAGACCTGGCTTATGGACGCTTTTGCCAAGGAAGTCTATCCGCAGGACACGGTTTATGTGAATCTCATGAAGATGACGAAGCTGCGGAAGAGTCTTGATGAGAGCGATCTTTCGCCGGAGGCTGTAATTGAGCGTATTGGCATTGCCCTTGATGTTGACATCACGCCTGGTAAAACTCTGTTGGTCATCGATGAAATTCAGGAGTCGTCAAGTACATTGACGAGCTTGAAGTTCTTCAATGAAGACCTGCCGGAGCTGGCGGTAATTGCAGCTGGCTCGCTTCTGGGGCTGGCTGTCGGGCGTTCAAAGGAAGAAGAAGAGGAACAGGATGCGATTGAACAGGGGTCAGAGGGGGAGAATCCGAACGAACGGCGAGGTTCGTTCCCCGTCGGCAGGGTGAATTTCATCGACATATACCCCATGAGCTTCACGGAGTTCGTCCGAGCCGCCGGGAAAGTGCGTCTTGCCGCGCTGCTTGACGAAGGCGAGCCGAGGAAAACAGCCCCTTATGCGGAAGAGCTGACGGAACTGCTGAAGCGGTATCTTGTTGTTGGCGGCATGCCGGAGGCGGTCAGCACATACGTAGAAACAAAGGATTTCCGAGCAGTGCGGGAGACGCAGGAGGAAATCCTCTCCGCCTACGATTCTGACTTTGTAAAGCATGCCCCTGCGGTGATGTTGCCGAAAATACGGCTTCTTTGGCGCTCGATACCTTCGCAGCTTGCCAAAGAGAACAAGAAATTCATATATACGGCTCTGAAATCTGGCGCAAGGGCGAGGGAATACGAGTCTGCGCTGCAGTGGCTTGACGACGCCGGCATGGTCAGGCAGGTGTTCCGTGTCGGGACGCCGCGACTTCCCCTGCGGTCATACTTCGATTTCTCGGCTTTCAAGCTGTATGCCCATGACGTCGGTCTGCTCGGGGCAATGAGCGACCTCTCCCCGTCGGTCATCCTTGACGGAGATTCGCTCTTCACGAACTTCAAGGGTGCCATGACCGAACAGTATGTTCTGCAGGAACTTCTTGTAGCGGGACGCACGCCGGCCTATTGGGCGAATGACGCCGGCAACGCCGAAGTCGAGTTTGTCGTACAGGGCGAAAAGGCGGTGTATCCAGTGGAGGCGAAGGCGGGGATAAACACCCAGGCGAAGAGCCTGAAGGTCTACCGGAAGCTGTTTTCCCCGCCATTCGCGGTCAGGACGTCGCTTGCGGACGCTCGCGACGGAGCCGACACGAAGGACGTTCCTCTCTTTGCGCTTGGACCTTTTGTTCGCCGCTCTATTATATGAGAAGGAGGCAAAACGTCTCATTTGTTCTCAATACGTCTTGCCCCGGTCTCACGGGCGTTGTGGTATAATTCATTCCAAATAGCAAGGAGCAACAAAATGAACCTAAGAGTCAAACTCAGTCCCCAGCAGGGCTACAACAAGATATTCGACGTCGGCGAGTACGGAATGAAGCTGACGAAGTTCGGGCTTCTCAAGCTCGCGAAGGGCACGTCGTACGAGGGCGACACCGGCGAAAGCGAAGTCGCGTTCGTCCTGATTGGAGGCAAATTTCGCGCGACAGCGCGATCCTCCGTAGCCGCCGCAGGCGCGAAGGAGGACGCCTTCGAGGTCGCGAACGGGCGCACCTCGCCGTTCACGGGCAAGCCCCACTGCCTGTACCTTCCGCGCCGCACGAAGTACACGATCACCGCGCTCACCGACGTGGAGCTCGCCTACAACGGATCGCCGGCGACGCGCGACACCGCGAAGCCGACCCTCATCAAGCCGGAGGACACGCGGCACATTGCCCTTGGCAGGGACAACTGGACGCGTACCTCCGAGATCATCCTGGACGAGAAGTTCGACTCCGAGCACTTCTACATCGGCGAGGGGATGATCCCGAGCGGAAACTGGTCGGGATATCCCAGCCACCGCCACGACGTGAACAATCCGCCCGCGGAGCTCGACATGGAGGAGACGTACTTCTACCTCTTCGACCCGCCGCAGGGCTTCGGATTCCAGAGCGTCTACAAGCCGGACGGTTCGCTGAACGAGGCGTATCGCGTGCAGAGCTACGACACCGTGGCGATCGCCGAGGGCTACCATCCGCTAGTCGGCGCGCCTGGATACCAGATGTACTATCTCTGGACGATGGCGGGCTCCCAGGGGCGCGGGCTCATCTCGTCGATGGATCCCGCCCATGCCTGGGTGAAAGACATTAGCTGAGGATACGACGGCTGCAACTACTACTACAACGGCGCGTACCACACGGCTCCGCCGATGTCGATATTTGGCTAGTAGTGGCGAGAGCGGACAGAACGACAGGGTCCCCGTCCAGGCGACGGGGACTTTTTTCGTGGCGGTTGTATTTCGGCCGCGAATCGTGTTATAATCCACTGACTAAGAGGAGCCTAAGAGGAATCAGAAATGAAACTTCGTAAAACGATTGCGAGTATGCTTTCCAGTTCCTTCGCTGCGGCCGCGCTGCACTGCGCATCGGCGATGGAAGTGCTCGTACGCGACTTCCGCACCGTCAAGGACGGCAAGTGCGTGCTGTTCAACGTCGGGACCGCCGCGCACGGGCCGTCGTCCGTCGCCGAGGTGATGCAGTTCCTGCCCGGCGCGAAGGTGACCTTCTGGGCGGACGCGCCGCTGTCCGGCGAGCTCGCGTCCATGATGTCTCGTCGCTTCCCGCAGATGGAGATCGTGTGGGGCGACCTCTCAAATCCCAACGCCGCGCTCGCCGCCGCCGTGGAGCGGGCGGACGCGCTCGTGCTGGCCTCGTCGAGCGGTGTCTCCGGCGGCGTCAAGAGGTCTGCGCGGCTCTTCCGCAAGCTCCATCCCGAAAAGCGCCTCGGCGCGCTTGCGATGGGGACGCCGTGCGAGGACATGAAGACCTACGACTTCGCGTTCTTCCGCGACGAGCTTGCATACGCCCGCGGGCGTGAGAAGGGATGGCTCGCGCCGATCCACGGCTATGCGCCGGACTCCGTGTTCTACCTTGACGCGGTGGACGAGAAGGGCGCGGAGGCCTTCATGAAGGCGCGCGGACTCGTCCCCGGCAGATTCGTCTGCGCGATTCCGGGCAACCGCGCCACGCCGCGCTGGGAGTTCTGGCCCGACATGACGCCGAACGAGAAGTCCATTGCGCTAAACGAGAAGTCGCTCGAGCCGGACCACGCCCCGCTCAGGGCGGCCATCGCGGAGGCCGTCCGCCGCCACGGCGTGAAGGTCCTCGTCTGCGCGGAGCAGCGCACGGAGCTGAAGCTGATCAGAAGCGCGGTGTACGACAGGCTGCCCGAGGACGTGAAGGCCGGCTGCGTCTGCCAGGACGAGATGTGGGGCGCGGATCTCGCGCTTGGCGTGTACCGCAAGTCGGCTCTCGTGTTCGGGATAGAGATGCACAGCCAGGTGATGGCGCTTGGCTCTGGCGTTCCGGCCGTGTTGTTCCACCATCCGGGATTCGGCACCAAGGCGGACATGTGGAGGACGATCGGCGTGCCGGAGTGGCGCGTGGACCTTCTCAAGCCGGATGCGTCCGAGAGGGCCGTGGAGGTTGTTGGCGGCATCCTCGCCGATCCGTCCGCCGCCGCCGCGAAGACGGCGAAGGTGAAGGCGTTCCTCGACGAATCTACCCGCGCCATGTTCTCGAAGGCGTTTCCGGGGACTCCCACGCCCCGCCTCTAGTTTTTTTGGTATAATGTCCGGCATGGAAAACTGCTGCTCTGCGATTCTCTTTTCCGTTGGCATCATACGCGACTGCAATCCGCTCGAGATAGTGCGGCATCCGTGGTTTGTGTCGGCGTTTCTTGCGGGCGGCGGGGCGCAGCTCATCAAGCTTGTCATAGACAGGCTGCGCACCGGTAGGTTCAACCTTCGCAATCTGCACATGGCGGGGGGAATGCCCAGCGCGCACTCGGCGCTAGTGTCGGCGCTCTCGGCCGCAGTGGGCCTTACGGACGGCTTCGACTCGTCCGTCGCCATGATCGCCGTGGGCTTCGGGCTCATCGTGCTCTGCGACGCCGCCACGCTGAGGCGGCAGGCCGGCGACCATGCGCGGCTCCTTAACAGGATCGTCGCGAAACTGAGCGTGTCCGAAGAGCTCAAGGTCGAGGCCGCGCATCTCCAGGAGGTGCTCGGGCACACCGGTCGCGAAGTCCTTGCCGGCGTCTGCCTAGGGGTCGTAACGGCTTTCCTTGTGTGCCGTTTCTGGGACTTCTGGAAATGACGAAGCGCATCGTCCATTACGCTGTTCTCGCCGCGGCGCTTCTCGGAGTGCCGCTCGCCTGCTGCATGCTTGGCGGGCACTCCGAGCTGCTGGAAGGCGTGAAGAGCTTTCCGCCCCGGACGGAGGACTGGGGGTTCCACCCCGAGCTTCTCTGGAACCACCGCCGTCCGTTCAGCTGGTGGGCGTTTTCCGGCCTCATGGCGTTTACCGCTCTGTGCCTCTTTCCGTTTGCCAGGCGCCTGTTGCGCTTCGCCGTTTCGCGCGGCCGTGCGTTCGGGCTCCCGTTCTCCGTGCCGTCCCGCGGCAGGTTCCCGTGGTGGGGCTGGCTCGGCGCGGCGGTGCTCGCCGCGGGGTGGGTCCTGTCGTGGAACTATCGTTTCGGGTGGCTGCCGCATCCCCCCGCGCGCGTGCAGGTCCAGCTTTCATATGCGCCGGTGTGGGCCGGGTTCATACTCCTGGTGAATGCGCTGTGCGTGAAGCGCAGCGGGCATTCACCGATGACCGACCATCCATGGGCGTACGCGGCGACATTCCCGGCTAGCTCGCTTTTTTGGTGGTTCTTCGAATACCTGAACAGGTACGTGTGGAACTGGTACTATCTCGGCATAGCGGAGATCGGGGCGGTGGAGTACGTGGTGTACGCCTCGGTCTGCTTTGCGTCCGTCCTGCCGGGCGTCTGCGCGGTCGCGGCGCTTCTCCACACGTTTCCGGCTTTCGACGACAGGGTTTTCAGCGGCATGGCGTGCGTCGACCTGCGCAGGCCGAAGTGGTGCGTGTTCCTCGGCGTGCTGGCGGCGACGGGGCTGTGCGGCATCGTGTTCGCTCCGGAGTTCGCCTATCCGCTTCTGTGGATATCGCCAGTGGCCGTGTTCCTCCTGCTGCAGTTCCTCATGAAGGAGCCATGCGTGCTGGATCCGGTCACACGCGGCAACTGGTCCGTGTTCATACGCTTCGCGGTCGCGGCGCTCGTGTGCGGCTTCTGCTGGGAGACGTGGAACTACTACGCGTTGGCGAAGTGGGTCTATGCCGTGCCGTGGGTCCAGCGCTTCCAGATATGGGAGATGCCGCTCGTCGGCTTTGCGGGGTACTTGCCTTTCGGCGTCGAGTGCGCCGCCGTCACGGCTTGGATACTGCCGGATCTCGTCGAGCCACGGCGGTCAGCCGGCGACCATTGACCTAGGCGCATCTGCGCATCGTGCAGCCGCCATGGAACGCGACAACGCCGCCTTGCCGTCCGACGCTGCTCCCGACTCGGATTTCGGCGGTCCCGGCGGCATGGCCCACTGGCAGTTAACCAAGTCTCTGGCTTTTGCTTGCGCATACGCCCACCAAGGTGAACCGGCCTTCTCGCAGCCATGCCGCACCGCCGAAAGTCCTCTCGCTCGCACGTCGGCCCGTCTCGGCGGCTACTGGCGGCGCACTTGGCTCGCGACGTGGCGCGGAGAGACGGTGCCGCACGAGAGCACTTTCGCGGGTCCGACGGGATTTTGACCACCGTGCGCACGGCATGCTCCGTAGGCGGGCGAGTCGGCAGCAAGCTCAAGTCTTTCGGCACGCTCCCCTATTCCGATACAATAAGTATGCTAAAGGGGCAATCCCTGCCGATTGACAGCGAGTGAGTAAGGCCCTTCATAGTACTTTGCCCGCAGCGACAGGGGTTTTGATATAATACCCACATCCCGCGAGGCGGTTGGCGCATATCCGGCGAGCGAAGCGAGCTGCGAAGCAGCCGCGACAACGCACTCAAGGGGGCGAGGTGAGAACGCAGTGGGTTTTATTCGGCGAGGAAGTTCACCTTGAGGGACGGCTCCCTTGCGGCGGCGCGGTGCAGCGCCCTGCCCATTCCGCGCGAACTGAGGAACGTGTCGTCGAAGAAGTCCCGCCACGACGGCTCGTCTTTGTAGCGGTATATCCTGACGTCGTCCGTCTTTGCCAGCTTCGCAAGCTGCGCCTCGGCCTCCTCGGAATAGCCTATCGCGTCTATGAGCTTCAGCTTCATGGCCTCTTCGGCGCTCAGGATGCGTCCGTCGGCTATCGGGCGCAGCTTGTTCACGGGAATGTTGCGGCCCTTCGAGACGATCGACAGAAAACGCTCGTAGTCGGCGTCGACCGTCTTCTTGACGATCTTGACGTGCTCCTGGTCGACGGGCTTCAACGGATCGAGCATCGCCTTGTTCGCGCCGGTCGAGATGACGACGCTCTCTACGCCGATCTTCTTCGCAAGCTCCGCCGCGTTGATCGTCCCCATCAGGACGCCGATGGAGCCGGTGATCGTCGTGGGATGCGCGATGATGTAGTCCGCGCCGGCGGCGATGTAGTAGCCGCCGCTGCAGCAGACGGATCCCATCTCCACCAGTACGAAGCGATGCGCCTCCGCCTTCTTGAACCGCTGCAGCGCGTCGGCGATGACGTCGGATAGCGTCACTTCACCGCCGGGCGTGTCGAGGACAAGGTACAGCCCCTGGATGTCGCAGTCGCGGGTCGCAGATCTAATCTTCTTCAGAGCCGCCACTGCGGAGGACCTCTCGCGTCCAAACAGGTCGTCCTCAGCATCGGATATGACTCCGCTTATCCTGACGCGAAGCACCTTCGGGTCGTCGTCGTCGCCGTCGCCGGACACCCAGACCATCTTGCGGCTCTTGTCGCGCTCGGGAAGCGCATCGCCGGAGTCGCCCTCCGATCCGAGGCCGCGCCCCGCGGCACAGCATCCAAGCCATATCATCGCCACGATTCCGAAGAAGAACGCCACGCAGCCGGCAATCGCCCCGAGGCATCCGACTAAACATCCCTTGTATGTGTCCATTGTTTTTCCTCCAAAGTCGCATGGTCGCATAGACCGCGAACAATCAATCCTAAGGCTCCTTTCCCCTGTGTGCGCCTGGAGACGGCCGGCGCACTGCGATGTCGGAGATCTTGACGTCCTCGCCGTGAAACCTTGCGAAGCCGATTTCCGGGGAACGGCGAATGGCGGCGGCATGCTCTGTGGTGGACACTAGGGGGTCCGCGCCTCCGTCCACAAAGACATCCACCCTGCCGTCGTCGCATGTTATCCGGATGCTGCGGGCATCGCGCGCGGCGGGTTTCCACGTGGCCTTGCTTGGCTTTATCTTGAACATCTTGTAGTAGTCGTCTTCGACATATACGCCTGTCCGGTCCCTCTCCCAGATGACGGTGACAAAGGGGATCCTGTTTATCGGCAGGTGGTGTGTCTCCTCGTATACGCAGCGCGAGACGACGAGCACATGCCGGCCGTCTGTGCGCGGCTTAGGGGCCAGCACCAGCTCCAGCTCGTGGTTCTTCGGTATGCGCGCGCGCCAGGTGACGTGGTCTTCCCAGCGGAACCTCTGCCATGTCTGCCACGACTTGTTGTCTGTCCTCCACCATCCTTTGTCCCACCATCCCGGGAAATAGCTCAGGACCTTGCCGTCCACTGTCTTCCCCTCGGCAAAGTCCACCTTCATCCTCGCGTTGAGCTCGAGCAGCCGTATGTGCCTCATGGTGGAGACGTCGCGGAACGCCTCCTTCGGGATCTCGGCGATCTTGCCAAGAAGCTCCCGCCATCGTCCGCCATCGTACATCCTCTGGAGTTCCACGCAGAGATTGGAATGGGCGCCGGCGAAGGCCGCGACCGAGCTCACGATGGCCTCCTCGTCGAAGAACAGCATATTGAATTCTTCACGGGTGTGATAGAAGTACGGATCGAACTCTGCCGCCTTTTCGTAGCGTCCGGCATAGAAGGCGACCGCGGCCCCTACGAACGGCGCGTGAAGGCGGGCGTAGCCTGCGGCCAGTTCGTTCGTCGTCTGGCGCATGCAGACGTCGATGCACTTGTCGGCTACGTCGGGGTGGCTGCGAAAGTACTCGTGCGGATCTGTCGCCGAGTCCCGGACATAGCGGCACATCGTATCCGCATAGAAGTACGGTAGCATGGTGTCGTGTCGCTGGGTCTTGTAGCAGGCATCTGCAAACTTCAGCATCTGGCTGCGTCTCCTGTCCCCGCCCCACCTTGGATAGAGGTTGAACCAAACAAAGCTTCGTATCGAATCGGCGTCGTCAAGCCGCTTGCCTGATATTTCCTCGAACAGTCGCTGCCTGTAGACGCGATTTCCCATGCGGCTGTCGCCGTCCAGCCAAAGCCGCGTATATAGCGTCTCCATGCGGCCGGGTCTCGATTGCTCCGCCTCGTCAAGTATCTTGAAGGCCCTGTGGTGCCGATTCCGAAGCATCTTCCAGCCCCGCTCGTTCACCGACGAGCTTACGCCATTGCCGGCAACGGCCTTGGCCTCGTAGTGCGCCGCCTTCGCCGCCTCGAGCAAACGAGACCAGGAAAGGAACGGGAAGGATTCAAGGCATCCCATGTTGTCGCCCATTAACGAACTGTGAATGTGATAGACCGGTATTTCGTCGTCTGCCGCGAACTTGCCCTTCCTGATCCACTCCTCGAGCAACGCCGTGAACTGTTTATGCGCGGCCGCCAGGTTGCCATCCGACGAAAGGCGATATCTGGCCAGGGCCGTAAGCAGCCTGAGGAAACAGTTCTTCTGCACCTGTCCAATGGCCTTCTCTGCTTCTTGCAGCCTGGCCAACGCCTTATTTGCGCTCAGCTCCGTGTCAAAGGCCGAGAGAAGCACGATGAACGGTTCGCGGCATCCTTCCTTGAATATCGCACCCGCCTGATTGCAGTTCATGCGGCTGATGTCCCAGAGGGAATCAAGCCCCCCGCACACATCGCGCAGCCCGGCCTCGTAGACTTTCTCGGCCCTGTCCGACCACGGCCTGCCGGATTCCTTCCCGCCAGCGGAAAACGGATTTGGCATCTCGCGCCTTATGAACGGCACGACGACGTTGTCGCGAAAGCTCGCGGACGTCTCCTCGGTCATGTTCGTACGCGCGTTTTCCGTCCACCGGTCCATCATCCGCTCGAAGTCGTCGGATGAAGAATCGACTCGGCAGCCGGCGACGAAGGCGATGCTCGACAAGATGACGAGATGTCCGCGGATTGTTGAGAGGAGCTGACCCTTCCGTATATGCTTTGCTGTGTATGCCAAACCCGTTTTCATGTCCACATGCCCCATCCTTTGCGCAAAAGCGCGTAGCGCTGCAACGGCTACTTTGGCTTGCTAGGCTGGAATGTCCTTTTCTTCCTCATGACGCCGCGTAGTCTACCATACCTGTCCGCCAGCAGTCAAGCATATACAGCGGATTTTATACGGAAGGTGGCCCTTTGGCCCAAAAGGGTCTGACACTTCCGCATAAAGTACAAGGCGGAGTTTGTCGCGTACGAATACGCCAAGGGCACAAAGGAATTCTCGATCGAATATGACGATAAGCGCGTCAAAGTCGTGTTCGCCTACAGAGAGACAATCTACGCAGCCGCCCGAGCCTGCCATATCTTCTCACGACGGTGATTTGCGATTAGCCCGACGCCAACTCGTTCGCGGTTGTGGAGTGGCGTACGCCTGCTCCGTTATTATGGTATAATACGGGCAAGTGCAAAATATCAAGGAGGAAGCAATGAACAAGACAAGGTCGATGATCGTTCTGCTGGCGGGCGCCGCCGCCGTGACGGCGCACGCGAAACTGGAGATGGGCACTCCGTTCTCCAACGGGGCCGTCCTGCAGCGCGGCGTAGAGGTGCCAGTGTGGGGAACGGCGGCGCCGGGCGCGAAGGTCGAGGTCGAATTCGGCGGCGCGTGCGTGGCGGCGAAGGCCGGGGAGGACGGCGCGTGGTCGGTCAAGCTCCCCCCGATGGAGGCGTCGTCCGAAGGCAGGGCCATGACCGTCCGGGAGAAGGACGAGGGCTTCCTGTTCGACGACGTGACGGACGTCGCCACGGTCGAGGACGTCCTGGTCGGCGAGGTATGGTTCGCGTCCGGCCAGAGCAACATGGAGTGCCCGATATGGGGCGGCAGCACCCGCTACCGCGACATGAAGGGCGGGTTCATGACGACGATGACGCGCCTGCCGAACGTGCGGTTCGTCAAATGCGCTCGGGCATGGTCGGCGGAGCCCAAGAAGATCTCCGCCACGTGGGGCAAGTTCACGCCTGAAGGCTTCCGGTCCGCCAGCAAGGGCCTGATGATCTCCGCGGTAGCGTTCTACTACGCGCGCGAACTCCATCTCGCGCTGGGCGTTCCGGTCGGAATCGTCGACGCAAGCTGGGGCGGCACGAACATCGACGCCTGGACGCCGCGCAGCGGCTACGAAGGATGCGACGAGTCGATAAAGGACACGGCGGAGTATCCTGTCTCCGCGAAGTGGGACGCCGCGATGAAGAAGGGCCCGGTCAGCGGCGCGTGCCAGCAGCCGACGGTCCTCTACAACGGAATGGTGGCGTCCTTCGCGCCCATGGCAATGCGCGGGTTCATATGGTACCAGGGCTGCCACAACAACGGCGAGTCGCAGCGGTACTGCGCGAAGCTCCACGCGCTCTACAACGGCTGGAGCCGCGAGTTCGCCAACCCCGGCCTCAAGTTCTACCTCGTGCAGCTCGCGCCGTTCACCCAGAACTGGATGGGCATCTGCATGGCGCAGACCAGGTTCTGCGCCGAGGAGAAGAACGCGGCGCTGGCCGTCACGGCGGACGTCGGCAACTTCTTTGACATCCATCCGAACGACAAGGAGATCGTCGCGAAGCGCCTTGTCATCCATGCGCTGAAGCGCGACTACGGCTTCTCTATCCCGGAGGACGACTCTCCGGTGCTGAAGTCGGCCGAATTCAGGGACGGAAAGGCCGTTCTCTCGTTCTCCAACGTAAAGGACTGGTACGTCTATGCGCACGACCGCTCGCGCACGCCGGCGTTTGAGCTTGCCGGCGCCGACGGGAAGTGGCAGCCGGCGAAGGTCGCCAACTACAGGAAGAGCAAGGACAAGAGCGGAAAGGAGATCGACACCGACTACATCGACGGGGCTGAGATCGTCCTTTCGAGCGATCAGGTGGCGGAGCCTGTCAAGGCCAGGTACATGGGCCAGCCGCGCACGTCGGGCACGCTCTACAACGAGGCGTCGCTTCCCCTCGGGCCTTTTGAGACGGCAAAGCAGTAGTCGAAGGCTATAAGATGAGCGCGAAAAGGTTTCTTGCCGTGTACATGGCGGCCTGCGCGGCCGCGCTGCAGGCCGTTGCCGCCGAACCCAGGGACGTCCCCGAGCTGATGACCACGTTCGCCGGCGAGAAGGTGTCCACCGTCGAGCAGTGGGAGAAGGTGCGCGCGCCGGAGCTCTTGGCCGAGTTCACGAAGGAGGAGTACGGCAGTCGCCCCGTCGAGTGCCCGCCGGCGCTGGCCTTCCAGACCGTGTCGCCCGACGTCGTGATGATGGACAGGCGCGCCATCCGCAAGCGCATCCGCGTAATGTACGCAGGCCCCTACGGCGGAGGCTCTTTCGTTTTGACGGCATTCATTCCGCGGCAGTCGGCGCCGGCGCCGGCCTTCATTCTCATATGCAACCGCGACCCTGCCGAGAACATAGACCCGGAACGCAAGGTGAAGAGCGACTTCTGGCCGGCCGAGGAGATAGTCGCGCGCGGATACGCGGCGATCGCGTTCTCGAACAGGGAGGTGGCGCCCGACTGCAACGTCGGCAACGCCAGGGGCGTCTTCGCCGCGTTCGAGGACCTCGAGGCGTATCGTCCGCCAGACCGCTGGGGAACGCTCTCCGCGTGGGCCTGGGGGGCCAGCCGCGTCATGGACTGGATCGAGACCGAGCCGCTGCTGGACGCCAGCCACGTCGCCGTCGTAGGGCACTCAAGGGGGGGAAAGACCGCGCTTGTCGCGGGCGTCTACGACAGGCGTTTCGCCATGGCGTGCTCGAACGATTCCGGCTGCTCCGGCGCAAAGCTCAACCACGTCGACCTGCCCGAGTCGGAGCATGTCAGGCAGATAGCCGTGAGCTTTCCGTACTGGTTCTGCAGAAACTACCTGGCGCACATAAACGCCGAGACCGAGTGGCGCGTCGACCAGCACGAGTTCATTGCGCTCATGGCTCCGAGGCTTGTCTGCATTGCGTCGGCGACCGAAGACAAGTGGGCCGGCCCGGAGGGCGAGTACCTGAGCGGAGTGCTGGCTTCGCCCGCGTGGGAACTCTACGGGAAGAGGGGGCTCGTCTCGGACGGCTTCCCCGCGCCGGAGACTCCGCTTCAGGAGGGGTGCATATCGTACCATCTGCGCACCGGCAAGCACAACCTAACCCCATACGACTGGTCGTGCTACATGGACTTCGCCGACCGCCACGGCTGGCGCGGCAATCCTGCGCCACGCAGCCGCTGACGCAATCCGATGCCGGAATGGCCGGGAACGTCTCACGCATTGAACGGAGCACATGAACGTCGTCTCGATAGTAGTTGTCGCGTCGGTTGGGCTTGTCGCGCCGCGTGACGGCGCGGTCGTCGACCTGCTCCCGGCTTCGCAGCGCGCGGTCCTTGCGCAGCCGAACCAGGCCAGCCGCCGAGCCGCGGTCGTCTGCGAGGCCGGGCCGTGGGGCGCTTCAGCCCCGTTGGCCTTGGTGTGGAAGGCCGAGGACGGCTTGAGGGGCCCGTGGAAGGTGCGCATCGCGACCGACGCCGAGCTCAGGAACGGCAGGGACTTCCACATCCTCGCCAAGGACCTCGTCCCTCGCTACGACGGCATATGCCGCTACGAGGTGCCGCGTGCGAACCTCATGCCGGGCCGCCGCTACTGGTGGCGCGTCTGGGGCGCGACGCGCTGTTCCGAGTGGGAATGTGGTAGCACAGTAAGCCCGAAGGGCTGCGCCTGCGGCAAGACCGGCCCGGCGACCGCGTCGGAGACGTGGTCGTTCACGACGGCGGACGCGGCTCCAAGGTGGATCGCGCTGGAGGGCCGCGTCGCAAACGTCAGGGACCTGGGCGGATGGCGCACCACAGACGGCCGCCGCATCCGCCGCGGCGTCGCGTTCAGGGGACAGGCCCTCAACGACGACAGCGTGAACGGGGAGTCCGCCGGACGTAACCGGCTGACGGCGGAGGACGTCCGGTACATGACCGAGACACTGGGGATCAAGACGGACCTCGACTTGCGGACGCAAAGCGAGATCGCCGACATGAAGGCGTCGCCGCTCGGGCCGTCGGTGAGGTTCGTCCACAACTCGTCCCTGGCGTACAAGGAGATATTCCTCCCGGAGGGCAAGGAGGCAATGGCGAGGAACGTCCGCCTGTTCTGCGACAGAGGTAACCTTCCGGTGTTCTTCCACTGCATCGGCGGAGCCGACAGAACGGGCTCCCTCGCGTACGTGCTCAACGGCGTCTGCGGGGTGGGGAAGGAGGACCTCGAGCGAGACTGGGAGTCCACGTTCTACCCCGACATCCCGGAAGTCCTGGAGAACGCGTCGGACGTTCCGTTCCCCGAGAGCACGTACTGGCGAAGTTCGCGGCACTTCGACGAGGGGTTCGCGAAGTATCCAGGCGTGACGCTAAAGGACAGGATAGAGGCGTATCTCGTCGACTGCGGCGTTACGAGAGAGGAAATCGAAAAGCTTCGCTCGGTTCTTCTTGAAGAGGCCGCGGAGTAGGCGCAAGGTTGCGGAAAAGGAGGGCATATATGGAATGCATGATCAACGAGGGGCTTTCGAGACGTGGCTTTCTCGGAGGCGTCGCGGCGCTTGGCGCTTTCGCCGGCTGCAAGACGGGTTTCTTCGCGGCAGAGGGTGAACGGCCTATTCTCAGGTTCGGCGTCGTGAGCGACGTGCACGTGCGTCTGGCAGAGGGCGGGAAGGGCCTTGCCACAGGCTACGACACCGAGACGCTGGAGAAGACGTTCGCCTACTTCCGCGACAGGGGCGCGGACGCCGTGATGATCGCAGGCGACATGGCAGACAGGGGGCTGCTCGGCGAACTCAAGGCCGTGGCGGACGCCTGGTATCGCGTGTTCCCGGACGACCTTGCGCCCGACGGGCGCAAGGTGGAGCGGCTCTTCGTGTTCGGCAACCACGACGCCTTCGGGCTGAAGAACGGCAAGGCCGTCTTCGCCGACGAGGCGGCGCTCCGCCGCGAAGCCATCGAGGCCGATCCGCGGCGCGCATGGGACGTCTGCTTCCACGAGGAATGGAAGCCGTATTTCGTCAAGAGCGTGAAGGGGTTCGACTTCTTCTGCTCGCACTGGCAGCCGGGGATATGGTGCAACGGCATCGCGGAGACCGGCAGCTCTGGATGCGCGGACGCCTTCGGCGCATTGATGGCGAAGTGCGACCCCTCGCGCCCGTTCTTCTACGTACAGCATTCACATCCCCGCGACACGGTGTACGGCAAATGCGCCTGGGGCGTCGATGACGGAACGTCGACAAAGCTTCTCTCTCGTTTTCCGCAGGCGGTCTCGTTCTCCGGGCATTCCCACGAGCCGCTGACCAACGAAAAGTCCATCTGGCGCGGCGCGTTCACGTCTGTCGCGACAGGCTCGCTGCGGTATCTCGCCGCTGGCGCGGTCTGGAGCTTTGCCCACACTGCAGGCTACGAAAACGGCCCGTGCAACTACTATCTGCCGGGCGTCAGGCGGGAGGACCGTCCGAACTACTTGGCCAAGTACGACGCTCCGAAGATGATGCCGTCCGAGCTTTCGCGCCACGACATTCGCGTCGGGCAGCTTGTGAGCGTCTACGACGACCGTATCGTGTTCGAGAAGCGGGAGTTCGTCAGCGGGCTTTCCCTTGGCGACGACTGGGTCGTGGAGCGTCCGGCGAAGCCGCGCAGCTTCGCCAGTCGGGCGTCGGCGGCCCGCCCCGCCGAGTTCCCCGCCGGCTCGGAGCTCAAGGTCGTGCGCACCACGGCGAAGACGCGCGGCTTGAAGACCCCCAAGATTGACATTCCGTCCGCGGCGAAGCCCGCCCTGAGCCTTTCATTCCCGGCGGCCACGGTCGGCGGGCAGGTCGCGGAGTACGAGATCTCCGCCGTCGGCGGCGGAGAGTCGAGGTACGACACGCGAATCTGCGCCGTTGGCGGGCTCTATCCCCGCGCGCACAGGAACTTCGCCAGGGCCGTCAGTGCGACGATCCCCCTGGACGCGATTCCCGAAGGGGCGTCAACGGTCTGCGTCACGCCCCTTGACTCGTTCGGCCAGGCCGGCCGTGCGCTTGTCGCGCCGCTGGGCAAGGCGTGACGAGCGCTTTTGGTATAATGTCGCCGTTCGGGCTGGTGCCATTCAAAACCAAAGAAGGAGAGAGCGAGATGCAGAAGTTCCGTTCAATGAGAGCCGCTGCCGCGGCGTTGGCAGTGCTGGCGGCGTCCGCGGCCGACTGCCGTGCGGCCGACAATGGCGAAGACATATTTGCGGAGGGCGGGTTCTTCGTCGGCTGCAACTACTGGGCGAAGAACGCCGGCATGTACATGTGGTCGCAGTGGGAGCCCGCGACGGTCGCGAAAGAGCTCGCGGCGCTCGCCGCGAACGGCGTCACGGTAATGCGCGTCTTTCCCCTGTGGAGCGACTTCCAGCCGCTCACCGGCGACTGCAGGGCCGGAGGCTCGTACCGCTCGTTCCGCTTCCGCGACAACCGTCCGCTGCCCAACGAGGCTGGCGTGGACCCCGAGATGGTCGCCAGGTTCCGCGCGTTCTGCGACATCGCGCAGAAGAACGGGATCAGGCTCATCGTCGGCGTCGTGACGGGCTGGATGAGCGGACGCCAGTTCGTGCCGCCGGTGTTCGAGGAGCGGAACGTGCTTTCCGACCCGGAGGCGATCATGTGGCAGACCAGGTTCGTTAAGTTCTTCGTCAGGGAGCTCAAGGGCCATCCCGCGATCGCCGCGTGGGACTACGGCAACGAGTGCAACTGCATGGGCGCCGGGCAGGCCGGGCAGGCGGCCTTCTACAACTGGATGGACCACATCGGCATGGCGATCCGCTCGCAGGACCCGACGCGGCCCATCGTCTCCGGCATGCACGGACTCTCGACCAGCGAGGACTCCGCATCCCCCATAAGGCTCAACGGAGAGATATCCGACATCCTCTGCACCCATCCGTACCAGTACTACGTCGCGGGATGCGGCAAGGAGGCGTTCAACACCATGCGCACCGCGCTGCACCCGACGGCCGAGTCGATCCTCTACCGCGACCTGGGCGGCAGGCCGTGCTTCGTGGAGGAGATCGGCAACCTCGGCACCAGCTGCGTGTCGGACGAGCGCACGGCGGCCGGGATGCGCACGACGATGTTCAGCGCGTGGGCGAACGACCTCAAGGGGTGCCTGTGGTGGTGCAACTCCGACCAGGAGGGGCTGGACTTCCCGCCGTACACGCTCACGCCGAACGAACGCGAGCTCGGGATGCTCCGGCAGGACCTCTCCCCCAAGCCGGTCATGCTGGAGATGAAGGCGTTCCAGGATTTCCGCGCCTCGCTTCCGTTCCGCAGGCTTCCGAAGGCCAAGACGGACGCGGTGATAGTCGTCCCGGAGAAGGACCCGGGCTGGATTCCGGGCTTCGGCGCGTACCTGCTTGCGCGCGAGGCCGGCCTGAACCCGTGTTTCGCCGGCGCCGAGCACGAGCTGCCCGAGTCGGGCCTGTACATCTTGTGCTCGTCTGCGCGCGACGAGTCGTACACGTGGCCTGCGCAGAAGCGCATCTGGGCCAAGGCGAGGGCCGGCGCGACGGTCCTTGTCCTGTACTGCGGCGAATCGCGCTTCACGCACCTTCGCGAGAACGCCGGAGTCAAGATCGACTACTGCTCGCTGTCCGCATGCGACAGGCGCTTCGCCCTGGCGTCCAGCCCCGACAGGCCGATGTCTTCGTGGGAGAAGTCGAAGTGCGTGCTCATCGCGGCCGGCGCGGAGGTGCTGGCCGGCACTTCGTCCGGCGAGCCCATAGTCACGAAGTTCGCGAACGGCCGCGGGACGGTGCTCCTGTGCAACGCGCCAATCGACAGGCTGGCCGTGTCGAAGACGAACACCTTCACAGGCGAGAGCGTCGAGCCGTACTATCTCGTCTTCCGCGAGGCGGCAAGGGCCGCGGGCGTCAGGCATGTGGTGGAGAAGGGCGACTGCCCGTGGGTCGGCATCACAGAGCATCCGGCCGCAGACGGCTCGACTGTCGTGATGGCTATCAACTTCGAGCCCCGCGCGATGGCCTGCCCCGTCAAGGTGAACGGGCGCATCGGGCGTGTCTGGCGCGGAGACGTGGGCGAACGCGAGATACGCCTTGCGGCGAACGAGGCCGCGCTTTTCGAGGTCCTCGCGCCCGGCGCTCCGTCGCCGAAGGGCCATGCAGTCGCTAGGCGTCCAGCAAATGCCTGCGGAGCGCGATAGACGCGGCTTCGGTACGGTTCGCAGCCCCGATCTTGGCGAATATGATCGAGAGGTATTTCTTGACGCTGAGCGGCGACAGGCCGAACTGAACGCTTATTTCCTTGTTCGTAAGCCCGCGGACGGCCGATTCGAGGATCCCCTGCTGCCGTTCCGTAAGAACGGGGATGTCGGCGTCCATGTCAGTCATCTTCTTGACTTCCGGCGAGATTGCCGTGCCGCCTGATGTCACGGCGTGAATGGCGGCGATCAGGGCCTCGGTCGGTGCCTCCTTCACTTGCGCGCCGAGCGCGCCGTATTTCAGCGCGCGCACCATGTCCGTCGCCGCGCCGAACGAAGTAAGGATGATGATCTTCGCGTCGGGATCGGATTCGAGAATGCGTTTTGTCGCCTCCGCACCGCCGAGAACGGGCATCATAAGATCCATTATGATCACATCGGGCTTGAGCTTGCCTGCAAGCGCCACGGCCTCTTCTCCGCTTGTCGCTTCGCCGACAACTGTCATGTCCGGTTGATAGTGGAACATGGCCTTGATGCCGACGCGCATGAGGGTGTGGTCGTCTGCTATGAGGATGCGGGTCTTTTTCATAAGTGTAAAGTGTGAAATGTAAAGTGTAAAATGGGGTGACGGGGCAATTTTCAGTTTTTCACCTGCAGTTTGACATTTATCTTCGTTCCCTTGCCTGGTGATGATTCGACTTCGAATTTCCCGTTGTGGCGCCTGACGCGCTCGAAGACGCCCGCGAGGCCGAAGTGGCCGGTCGCAGGGCCTGGCGCGGTTGCGACGTCGAATCCGGCGCCGTCGTCCATGACGGAGAAGTAGAGCACATCGCCGGACATGTCGCCATCGATGTAGACATGCGAGGCGTGTCCGTGTTGGATGGCGTTGGAGACGAGCTCTCGGACGATGCGGATGACGGCGTGGAAGGTGGATTCGTCGAGATTCGAGCGGATGACATTGAATCGGACGGAGAGAATGGCGTTTCCTTTTACGGGCGCAAGTACTTTCTGTATCGCGTCGGACATGTTTCTGACGTCCAGGGCGTCGTTCCTCAGATCCCACAGGCAGCGCTTGAGTTCCGTTCGGCACGAGAGCAGCATTCGCTCGGCCGCGTTCAGGTTTTCCATCACCTCGCCCGGACTTACTTCAGCGGCGCTTTTCGTGGCAAGTATCTGAAACGCCACTGCGGAAAGGTTCTGCGAAAGCGAGTCGTGGAGCTCGATGGCCAGGTTGGTCCGTTCCGCGACCTTCAGCTCAGTCTTCGCAAGCGCGAGCTGTTCCTTGATCAGCGCATGGCTTCGCTTGTAGACGAGCCGGTTCAGAATCCTGTTCCAGACGAAGAACACGACCAGCGCCAGCAGGAGCGACGAGACGACGAAGAGCAGCTTCATGGGCGTCCACCACGGCGGACGCGAGATGACCGTGACGTCTTCGGGGCGCCTGACGACCAGCGTGATGCCGGTTGCGTGCGGGAAGGCCGAATAGGGCCGCCAGCTCTCCGTTTCGACGATGCACGTCCCGGCGACGGAGAGGCGGCTTCCGACGGCCATGGTTTCTGCAAGGCCGGGGTTCTCGCTGATGTCCACAGGAATCGAGAGGTCGCCGCACTTCAGCGTGACGGTCTCGAACTGTCGGTTCGCGCTTGTGACGTCGACGACAGTCCCGGTCACGCGGATCGCCTTGCCGTGGAACAGCGGGTTGATCTTGCGGTTCCCCCTGCCGTCCGTCAGGATGCGCAGGATGTCCGTGGCGGCGGGGGCGTCCAGCCCGTTCGTCGTCACTCCGGTCTTTCGCCAAAGGGCGTCGCCTAGGTTGAGCCGGTAGAGATCCGTCTCCGGATATCCGACGGCCTCCACAATGTCTCCATATGACGGGCAGTCTTGGTTTCTTGGCCTGATGCGCCGGACTGTTCCGCGTGGATCCACGACGAGGAAGTCCCTCGCCCGTCGCGTTGCGATCACCCTGCCGGAGATGCTCCGCTTCCCCATCGTCGCGACCTCCTGGGGGGAGGCGGCGTCCGAGTCGGGGATCGGTGGCGCGTTGAACGGATCCGCAGGAGCGGGCTTCAGGATGGTGATGTCGTCCACGGTGAAGGTCGACAATGTCCAGCCCAGCATCCTCCGCAATCCGATTCTGTCGGACGCATAGCGGCCGACTACCGATATCTCTGCGTCGATCAGCGAATTGAGGAAGTCGTCGTTCTCCATGTCGTCGCAGATTGACACAGTGAAGAAAAAACCGTCGTCGACCAGCGTCAGGTAGACGTACTTCGGGTCTATTTCGTCGCGGAACGTCTCCCTCACGACGCCGTGCACGCGTATGAGCTTTCCGTTCAGCGCCTTTGTCGCGAGGTCGGCCGTCGGCACGTCGGTTACCCTCGGCGCCGTGCCTTCGCAGAGGAACGACAGTTCGCTGCAGTTGGCGGCGGGGTAGTCGTATTCGTTGATGGATACGCGGCCTTTTGCACGGACGATGTTCCCTGGCTTGAAAGAAAGACTCTGACGGTTTTCGGTGACATCTCTGAAGACCATGCATCCAGCTGTTGTCTTCATGGCGAAGAGCGCGCTTTTGGAGCGGTTCACGTCCGTAACCGCCCCCACGACGTCGAAGCGTGCGTTCGTGTCGCCGGCGGAAACGGCGGATGCGACGTCCTGAAGATTCGTCAGGATGGACAAGGCGGCGAAAAAGCCTGCAAGCATGGCCGTATTTTACCACAATCCAACGATCCGCGGCAATGGTGCCATTTGGGTATATTGCCTATCCGCCGCGCAAGGGGTATAATGTGCGCAAATGAATTGTCTAACTAGATACATGCAACGACATATGTTTGAAGGCAAACGATTTGTATTGTCCGCGTTGCTTTGCATGGTGGTTTGCGGAGCGTCCGGTGTCCATGCGGCCGAAATCATATGCGAGGGTGAGTATCCATGGCATCTTCAGGGCGTTGCAACGGACGGAACGAACTTATTCTGGACATTTACCACAGCCCTTGTAAAGACAGACCTTCGCGGCAGGCTGGCGGACAAGGTAGCGATCGGGCGAAACGAGGGGCACATGGGGGATTTGTGCTGCGTGGGTGAGAATGTATTCGTCGGCATGAATCTTGGGCAATCCGGCGGATGTCGCGTGGGTGATGAGGTGTGGGAGTTCAATGCGAAAACACTTAGGCTGGCGAATAAACATCCCACACATGAGGCACTGTGGTGCAACAACGGCCTTGAGTTCTTCGACGGATGCTTCTGGGTTGTCACGTCCGCGCCACGCCACTGTCGGTACAACATGGTGTTTCGCTACACGCGCAACTTCAGGTTCATGCGCTGCCAGATGATAGACAGCGGCTGGACAAACCTTGGTGTGCAGACCATCTGCCACCATGGGGACAAAATACTTTTTGGATGCTATGGTGACATGCGCGACAAACAAGAGCCCCACCCATCCTGCATCTTAGCGGTGGATGCGAACGCGCTTTCGAGTGCCGGGGGCGGCACAGAGGTGCCGGTGATAGTCCCATGCGAAAAGCGCATTGGCAAGTCGGGCGCGGAGGGAATGGTTGTGATTGGTGGCCAGTTAATGATTGCGAACAGCATTCGGCTTTCGTCGCCGGAGGAGAAGAAACAGCGCTGGACCGCCAGGCTCGTTCCGACATCGCTGTGAAAATCGCGCAGGAGGACATGTTGATGAGCATAAGCTTAAAACGCAGCCTTGCAGGACACCTTGCCATTGTGGGCATTCTGTCGTCTCTTGTGTTTTGCCGCTGCGAGGCGGCGGCGGTGAATGCAGGGTGGAAGATTGTCCTTCCCGAAAAGGAGGATTCCGGTGTCTATGCTGCCATCCGTGCCGCTGCGATGGATTTGTCAGGTGCGTTTAAGGAAGGGGCCGGATGGGATGTCCAAATCGTGGAATCCACTGCCGCGCCAGTGCGCGGCGCCGTATTCCTCGGCAGGAACGCCGCCGAGAAGGCGGGGCTGTCTTGCGAAGGACTCGTCGGCTTTGACAATGTAATCGCCGAGAAGGGCGGCAATGTGTATATATTCGGCAGGGATCGCCCTGGACGAAACAGGAGAAATCTCGACAGCCACCACTGTGTGCTGCCTACGGTCAAAGGCGTAACGCGGTTTATGGAGACGTACATGAATGTCCGTTTTCTCGCCCCTGGGGGTCTGGGACGTGATGTCGCCAGGTTCGACCGCGTTTCTGTGCCCGACGGCGCGTCGTCGCGCGAACGGGTGGTGTTCGACTATTCTGCCGGGCGCAAGGACACTATGATGTACGACTGCGCGAACAACATAGTTGGTCTTGGCTCCTATCACACTTATGGCGGCGCGACGTATGATCCCGCGTGCCCGCCCGAGAAGTACTTCAGGGACCACCCTGAGTATTTTGGGCTGATACATGGGGTGCGTACCGTCACGCCGCGCGCATGCGTGCCGCTCTGTCCGTCGAATCCAGCCGTCGAGGACCTGATTGTGCAGGAACTGCTCAGGCGCTACGACGAAGGGGCGGACGTCGTCGAACTTGGACAGCAGGACGGTTGGCGAGCTTGTGAGTGTGAAAACTGCGCGGCATTCTTTGAAAAGGAGGCCGGCAGGGATGACTGGTGCGAAAAGCTATGGTGTTTTCACCGCAAGATCGCTGAGCGCATCGAGAAGCTGCGTCCCGGCAAGATCGTGCTGTTCCTGGCCTACGGGCCGACGCTGGAGCATTTGCCGCGCTCGTTTCGGAAGTTCCCGTCGAACGCGATGGTCGAGCTCTGCCGCTATTCAGAGGAGACGTTTGAGGCCTGGAAGGGATACGAAGTGCCGCACGGCTTCACTGTCTACATCTACCTGTGGGGGCCGTGGCCGAAAGCGGGGTACACGCCAAAGCTGTCGTACGGCCAGGCATCGAAGTACGCGCGCCTGTTTGTGGAGAACCGCGTGCGCGGCATGTATCGGTGCGGGTATGGAGAACTCTACGGCACGGAAGGCCCGGCCTACTACGTGTTCAACCGCACGTTGTCTAATCCAGAAGCGATTCCAGAGACGCTGGTCGATGAATACTGCAGGCGCATGTACGGGCCGGCAGCCAGGGCGATGCGCACTTTCCACGACATCCTGGACAAGCGACTTCAGCTCGACGACGGTGCGCGGAATGCGATGAAGCCGCTCGAAGCTCTTGCCTATGTCTACGGGGGTGACACCATAAAGCGCATGGAGGACTGGCTTTCCTACGCCGAGACATTGGCAAAAGAGCCGAAGTACCGCAGTCGGCTGAAGATAGTGCGGGCCGAGTTCGACTATGCGAAGAACATTGGGAGGATAGCGTCGCTCTACCTTGCATGGAAGGTTGTGCCTACGGAGGATCTGCGCGGACAGATCGGCCGTCTGCTACTCGAACGCAAGGACATCCTTGCGGGTCTGCTTGGCGGGGGGAAAAGCGTGCCGCCGCATCCCGAATGGCCGGAGCTCCGCTTTATGGGCGGAGAGACTGCGGACAACCTTCTGCACAATGGGCGGCTCGGCGCGGTCATCAACGCACCGCTCGTGTGGGATCCGACTTTGTTGCCGACGGCGCATCCGGTTATCGAGCGCAAGCGCAAGTCGACATACGCCGCCTTCACCGTCCGCGAGCCGTCGTTTTCCGATTTCGGTAATTTGCCGGCAGATGCATGGCAGACCCTTGGCGGGGTCCAGCTCGGAGCGGTCAGGACAAGGACTCGTTTTGCCTGCATGTTTGGTGCGGAGGCCTTCTATCTGGCTGTGGAGACGGATCTGGGGGATGATGTCAGGGTCCGTCCGTTCGAACGTGACGGAACAGTGTGGCGCGACGAAAGCCTGGAGCTCGTCCTCGATGCGTCCGGAACCCGGACAAGGTTTCTGCACTTTGTGTGGAGTCCTGAAAGCGGAGCATGTTTCGACGAGGCGTACGGATACATAACCGATCCCGTAAATCCGCTCTACGGGAAGTGCGACGCGGGCTGGGACGGCGACTGGACGGTGCGCAACGGCCGTAGAAACAACGTGTGGCGTTCGATTCTGCGGATGCCGTATTCGACTTTGGGCGTCGGACGTCCAAAGTCGGGCGACAAATGGTCGATGAATCTTGCGCGCACTGCATTTGCCGTTTCTCCCGGCCGCCCGTCCGGAGAGCAGTCCCTGTGGAATCCAGATATGGAATCCGGAGCGTTCTGCTCGAAGGATGCGATGGGCGAATTGAAGTTCAGGTGATTACAAGTCAAAAGGCAACAAGGAGGTTTCGACTAATGAAAAGGCTGATTGTGCAGGTGGCAATGCTGTCGACGGCGCTGTCCGTCGTTGCGCAGGATCATACATGGAAGGGCGGCGCCGGCAACCTGACCGACAACCACTGGTGGAATGAACCGCCTCCGGCGAGCGATGGGAGCGGCCACGTCATGAAGTTCCTCGCGGGCGAAAGCGTCCTCAACATCGACCGGGACGCCGAGGTGGCGACTCTTACGATCAACAGCGGCGCGCACGTAACGTTTACGGGCACCAACAGGCTTGTTGTCATTGGCGGCTCCGCTACGACACTGTCGCTAGGTGACGCCCTAACAATAGACGGTCCGAATGTCGTGTTCGGAGATCAGTTCTACAATTACGGCTCCTTTGAGGTCAAGTCGGGGAGCTTTGTGTCCGAAGGCGTGCTCTGGGCGATGGACGCTGCTGCTGTATTCGCGCTCTCGGGCGGTCGCATGGAGGCTGCAAGCTTCTGCCTTGACAACGCATCCGGTGCTTCTTTCGCCCAGTCGGGGGGATATGCCAAGTTTGCCGCATTTACTTCGTCTGCCGCCAACAACGTCAGCGTCAAAGGCGGAGTCTTCGACTGCAGGACGATGAACTTGGCCGTCCCGGTTGGAGTGGCTGACTATGGCAGCGCGACGAACATTGTGGCGGGGGTGACGTTTTCGAGCTCTGCGTCGACGTCAAGCCCCGCTGACTACTACGGACCGGCGCTAATACTTGGGGGTTCTGGCATCGTCAAATCGAGTTATGCCGGCTTCCCGCATGGCATTTCTCTTGGCGGCTTCGCCAATTGGTCCTGCAACAGCAAGAATGCGTACGTCGTGCGGGAGCATGTTGCCTTCGACACGGCGGACTTCTTCTCCCCTGAGACAAAGCGCACGATTGCCATTCGCAACTTCGGCATAAATGAGCGGGCTGGCTTTTCGGCGTTTGGCGGAGGAACCGTCGACTTTCCTTCGGAGAATTCGTCGTTTCCCTCTTTCCTTTCGTCTTTTGCCGTGGGAGACGGCACTTCGTTGGTTCTTGAACCGTATGTGTACAACGGCGTTCTCTATAATAAAAACAGCAGGATCGCCGCTGGAGACATTTCGTTTGGCGCAGGATCGCACACGACGCTGATGGCTGATTTTGACAGGTTCTCCGCCTTGAATGCGATGACGTTTGGCGGCGGGGCGAAGTTTACGGTCACGGCAACGAAGACGTTGACCGCCGCAACGCGGTACGTGCTCTTCGATGTCGGTCCTCGCGGCGCCATTCCGGGCGACCTTGACATAACGCTTGACGATACGACGTACGCGTCTTACATCGGAGCCGATGCCTTTGCAGGCTGGATGGTGCGGAAGGTCGCGAACGTCGCCTGGCTCGACGACGGGAACATCAACATGTCTCCTACGGCAAGCGACACGTCGGAATGGTGTGGCGGCAGCGGCAGGATGCTTTCTACAGATGCCAACTGGTCATGCGGGGCGCGTCTTTCGGACATGACAAGTGGCAGCAAGGACATTACGGTAAAGACCTTGGCCGGAGAAATTGAAAATGACGTCGACGGACTCAACTTCAGGGTCCTGAAGCTGGCCGCGTCATGTGGTCCGCTGGTCATGTCCGGCCGGCCGATCCTGTTTTCCCACGCAGGCTCCGCGTCGTCCGGGAGCTCGATTTTCGACGATGGGATATTTCCGATAGTGTTCAACAACGAGGTGAGGGCGAGGTCCGGCGTGACGAAGGTCGGCATAACGCTGAAGAAGGGCTACGTGGCATTTATGGGTGGATTGGACATGGCGAACGTCCAGTTCGGGATCTCCGGCCGGACGCATGTCGGCTGCACGGCTACGGTCAAAGACCTGTTCATGAACACTCCGTACTATGCGGGAGCTGGCGACTTGAGTACCGAACTGGTGATCCTGGACGGCGGCACGATGACGGTTTCCGCACAGGTGACTCCCTTTTTCAACGCGGGAAACTCTGCAATTCGCGTGTTGGACGGTGGCGTTCTGTCGTTTGCCGGCGGAACATTCTCGAACCGGGTTGCTGTCGCGCACACGGTCTTCGGGCGCTTCGACATCGGAGTGCCGCTCTCAACTACCTCAACGATCGGATTCTTCGGTTCGGGTCGCGTCCACGTCGCTTCCACGAAATCGAGCGGCACCGCTTCGAGTGTGGAGATTGGAGAGCGTCTCCGGTTGTATCCCGGTGCATGGGCTACCGTTACCGAGGATGGCGAGGGGCCTGTGACGATCAAAGTCGTCACGCATGCGACAATTGGTGCCACGAACGATTGGACATATGGCGTCGCGGATGGCGTCGCCACCGCCACGACGTCGGCATCGCGCGCGCTTGTCGTCGCAAACCACGAGACGCTTACGCTCGACACGCAGTCGCCGGACGATGCCTCTGCGCACACCATCACGTTGGCCGATCCAGTGTTCGCGCCAGGGGCGTTTCTTGTCAAGGAGGGCGCGGGATCGCTTGTGCTTGCCTCGGCTGACAACGACCTCGCGACCACAGGGGTCTTCGTCAGCCAGGGCGAGCTTGTCTGCTGCGCTCCGCAGTCCTTTGGAGCGTTCAGCGCCGCCGCCGGCACTAGGATTACGGCCGGTGCGGTCGCGGGAAGTGTCGCAGAGATCACTGTCGACGGCGACATCGCCCTTGATGGCGTTGTCGTCGATTTGTCAAAGGCGGCGCGTTCTGCCGCGTTGAACTGGACGCCTGTCCTCACTGTTCCGTCCGGAAAGAAAATCGTCGGCACGCCCGTAGCTGGACGGGACATGAAAGCCAAGGTCGTCACTAACGTCGACGGTTCAATGTCGCTGTGTTGCAGGGCGCGGGCCGGCACCTTGCTCATCGTGTTCTAGGGTGGCCAGGGAAGCAGAAGGTCGACTAGGGCCTTCGGCATAATTGCCTGTGGGGAATGCATTGATGAAAAAGATGTCCTTGACGGCAGCGTCATTTGCGACGGGTGTGATCGTGGTGGCGGCGTTCGGCGGAATCTGTTCGGCCGCATCGCAGACTGCCGGCATTAAATACGTTGATGAATTTGACCTTTCTGGCGCGACGTGTGGACTCGGGATGCGTCCGAAGGCCAGGTTCGCAGTGAACGGCAAGCCGCTCACTGCCTCCGGCAGGACATATGACCGGGGCTTTGGAACGCGGCCGGAGAGCGCGGTGCTCTTCCGCGCAAACGGGAAGGTCTCTGCATTTGATGCGCTCGTTGCGGTCGACGACAGCGCGGAAGACCCCGTGGCCTGGAAGCCATACGCGGCGGCGACGGCATGCTTCAAGGTGTGGGCCGACGGCAAAATCGTCTGGGACTCGAAGGCCGTCAAGGTCGGGCAGCGACCTGTCGCGCTACCGCGTGGTGGTGTTCCCCGGGCTTTTCGTCGTGACGCCGGAGAAGGGGAAGTTCGTGCGTGAAAGAATCTGCCGCGATGGGCGCACGGTTGTATGGTATTTCGCGCCCGGCATCAGCGATGGGAAGACGCTGGGCGCAACGCGCGTCGAGCGACTGACGGGATGTCCGTTCGGCGGAGACGAGGTGGCTGAGCGCGATTTTCCTGGATGGAAGAGCGTGTATGTTCCGAACTACGAGAAGT
>JAFRBA010000107.1 GCA_017405115.1 Kiritimatiellia bacterium | reverse complement strand
TTCGCCCCTCGGCTCCGTTTCACATTGATTCCGATGGATGCTCCTCCATATGGACGAGCGGTTTCCGACGCGCCGCCACATAGCGGATTGTCCCCTATTGCAGTCTTTCGACATTATTCTTCTCGCCATTTGATTTGCATCGTCCCTTTTTTCACGCAGAGGCCCTTCGCATCCACGGGCATTGCCCCGCTTCCCCGCTACTATGGCCTCGTCCGACTCCTCGCTTCGCTTTCGCTATTGCGAGGTCTCCCAAGTTCCTGACTGAACTTTCGAGGCGTGTCGTCCTTCTATGCCCCGCCGCGCCCGCGCGTCCCAAACCGATTCGGGCGCACGGCGTCGGCTTCACAGCGTCTGAACTGCTGGCCGCGCGGAACTCAAGTAACGAGACTTTACGAAGAAGGTTCATTTGCATTGCGACTCACCTCTTTGTCCGGCAGGACTCCCGCATTCGGGTCACCCCTCGTACGGCCTGCCGTCCTAATCACATCTCGGTTTGTTTGTGATTCATGCTCCTTCCATCATGATAGTTCAGCCAAGCTTGACTTGGCGTACCAGACCCTTCCGTATATGCTTTACTGTATATGCTTGTCATTCCCACACCAGGTCGCCGGCCGCGAAGACCGGCCCTTCTATGCAGCAGCGCGAATTGCCGGAGTTAAAAAGGGTCAGCAACTGTAAATTTCAGGTGAAATTTTCGGGCATTGTCTAAAGGCGTGGCTTTCCATCCTTGCGCGTCAGCGCAGGGAAGAGAAAGCAAGGAGGATGAGGGAAACTTGGTGGGGACGGACCCCGTGAAACCATTGTAAAACGCGCATTTCCGCCCAATCCCCCGCAACTGTTCCAGCAGACGGCCACTTGCGCACCCTCCCGCCCCGCGCTTCTCCAACACCACCGGCATCAGGCGGCACTACACGCTACACCCATCCCCCGCCACACCTCCAAAAAAAACATCAGCGGCGATACCTTTCGATACCGCCACTGGACTCACCGCCTGTCACCAGCACGGCATTGGTTAAAAAACTGTAATTGTTATAGCATATCCCCTCACCCGCTGCAATGAGGCGTCGTCAATCCGACGATGCCATAAACAGCAGCGGGCATGGGGTTATTTGGTAGTGCCTATGCCATCGCGGCCTGAAGCTTCTTGACCTGCGCAAGCGAAAGGCCAGAGTACCTTGCAATGTCCTTCAATGCAAGAATACCATCCTTCAGCATCCGCTTCGCCGTCGCAAGCATATTCTTGCGCTCACCGCGAGCTTCGATCCTTTCCATTGCCTTGCACATGCTGCGCCTCCCTTCTTCTGAATTCTTGAACCTACTGACTTGTCTCTTGAGAATGTCTAATTTCATGTCTTCGGCATCGCTACAGTTGAAGTCGTGCATAAGACGACCCAATGCATCGTTGCCGCGCCACATTCCATTGACGTAGACGATGCAAGCGCCGTCACCAAGACCAAGGCCTGACTTCCTGTCCACGCGGTCGAACACGTACACGTCCTGCCCGCGTTTCATCACATCGTTCTCGGTGATGAAGATGACATACGTATCGCGAAGTTTTCCGACGTCCTCGCCGGACTTGAGCGCGTTCGCGTCCATCAGCGCGGAATTGTATCGCGCACGCTTCGGCTCCGCGCCTCTGTCGGCACGCTGGATCTCGATGTCGTATTCCCTGCCCTTCGAATCCCGCGCGAACACGTCGAAGCGGACGCCGCGTCCCTGAAGGCTCTTGATCGGGTACTCGGTCTGCGACTTGACGACCTTCAGGTCCTTCTTGCCGAGGATGATCTGCAGCATCAGCTCGATGCACTCAGGCGCGTTCTCGAGGCACTTCGACATGAAGTCGTCGTCCATGAGCCGAAAGCGCTCTATCTCCGCAAGATATTCCGGCTTCATCACGTATGCAGAACACCGCGCCCTCGCCTTGCCGACGACGGGTTCAACTGCTTTACGCATGCTATTTTGCATTTGTTTCGCCATGTCGTTTCATCCACTCTCCGTTCGAAAGCTCAGCCCCCCCCCCCGAAGGAAGACATGCGTATTGTACCATATTTACACAGGTGTGTGAAGGAGGATGGGCTGGAATATCAACCCTCGGGAAGATTTGTGAATATCTGCCGCGCGTTCGCGCAGCCTTCATCCCCGCCTCTTCCGCCCCACCCGAAACCAGCCGTAAGAAATTGGGGAGGAACACTACATCAAAGGCATGAGTTGATTTCCGACTCGGCACAAAGGGTCCGGCACAAAGGGTCAGCAACTGTAAATTTCAGGTGAAATTTTCGGGCATTGTCTAAAGGCGTGGCTTTCCATCCTTGCGCGTCAGCGCAGGGAAGAGAAAGCAAGGAGGATGAGGGGGGGTGCGGAACTGGTAAAAACAACTTTTTTCTTTTCGCCGCGTAACTGCGCGGCGTTCGTAAGCCGGCGGGCGGTTGCTCGCCGTAAAAGAATCCATCCGCACTTGAATGTGTTCGGGAGCGTCGTCGATGTATTAACTGGTAAGATGGGACTTGTCGCCGACCTGCATGCGCAGGAACGCGACGGCGGCGGCGGCGAGCGGATGACGCAAAGAGCACGGAAACGCACGGATCGACTCCGCCACGAACGGGTCCTCGGCATACCGCCGCCAGTCGCGCCGGGCCTTCAGGAGCTCGAGCGCCGAGAACACCGCGCTTGCCGCGAAGAACAGCATCACCCCGCCGCCGACGCGCTCCGCGATCGCCTTGCGGTTCGCGATCGCCGCGAACTTGTAGTCCCAGTATCGCTCGGACCCGAGCGACGTCGCGAGGATCCCGCCGGGGCCGGGGACGTAGTCGTACAGGACGTCCGGCATCGAGGCGACCCTCTCGGCGCGGGCCGCGCACTCCGCCACGAACGGCGAGTCCTCGTAGAGCCTCAGGCCCTCGTCGAAGCGAATCGCGTGCCGCTCGAGGAAATCCCGCCGGAACGCGCACCTGCAGACGCTGCCCTGCTCGCGCCCGGCCCCGAGCGCGCCCCCGCGGTTCCACCTGCGCACGTCCTCGAACGAATAGCCGAAGAACGCGGGCAGCATCGCCTCGCGGATCGCGGCGTTGCCGGAGAGGTTGTACTCGCGCTTGAGCGGCGAGTAGTCGAAGGACGAGAGCACGAAGTCCGCCCCGGAGGAGTCCAGCAGCCCGGAGAGCCGCCTGAAGAAACCATCCCTTACGGTGTCGTCAGCGTCTACGAAGAAGACCGCGTCGCCCGTGGCGCGTTCAAGGCCCCTGTTGCGGGCCCAGGAAAGACCCCTACCCTCGTCGTCCCGGACGAGGACCGTCTCGACGTCAAGCCCGGCCGCCGCCGCCTCAAGCGACCGGAGCGTCCGGGGGAGCGTCGCCTCCGCGCGGTGCGCCGGGACTATCACGCTGAGCTTCATTGGGCTTCTCCTCGTGCGCGGCCGGAGCGGGATGCGGATGCTTCGGCGGCGCGAAGCGCGTCGGGTTCTTCGCCATGAACTCCCATGCGAAGGCCTTGTACGCCTCGGCGCCCTTGGAGCGCGGGTCGAGGTAGACGACGGGCGTGCCCATCGACGGGGCCTCGGAGACGCGCACGTTGCGCGGGATCAGGGTCTCGTAGACGCGGTCGCCGAAGTGCCCGCGCACCTCGGACATCACGTCCTGCGTGAGCCTCGTGGCGGGGTTCACCATCGTGAAGACGATGCCGTTCAGGTCGAGCGACGGATTCGGGCCGCGGCGGATGCGGTCTATCGACCCGGTGATGAGCGCAAGCCCGTCCATCGCAAGGAATTCCGCCTGGATCGGTATCAGCACCCCGTCCGTCGCGACAAGCGCGGCGGTCATCACGATGCCGAGCGACGGCGGGCAGTCGAGGATGATGTAGTCGAACGCGCCCGACGCCTTGACAGGCGCGAGCGCGTCGCGTATCATCTCGAGGCGGTCGGGGCGCGCGCCGAACTCCAGCTCGGCGCCGGCGAGGTCCACCTCCGACGGTATCACGTTGAGGTTGTTCCACTTCGTCGGCTGTATGACGTCGGCGATGTCGCGCCCGGCCGCGAGCACGGCGTACATCGACACGCCGGGCTGCTTCTCGAGCCCGAGGCCGAGGGTCGCGTGCGCCTGCGGGTCGAGGTCCACCACCAGCACCGAACGGTGCCGCGCGGCCAACGCCGCCGCAAGGTTCACCACCGTGGTTGTCTTGCCCACGCCGCCCTTCTGGTTCGCAATCGCGATCGTCTTAGTCATTCGATCCATAAAGCAACCCCTTCTCGTCAAGCTCACGAATGTTCGTCCCCGCGCTGCGGCGGATCTCGCGGAGCCACAGCTCGACCAGCGCGACGTCCCACGGCTCGTCCACGCCCTGGATGACCGCGGCGAACTCGTCCCGGGAGGCCACGACCTCGGCCTTCACCCGCTCCGTCACGACGGAGAGCCTGTCGGTCACGATCTGCTCGGAGAAGTTGTCGCTCTTCAGGTGGTAGCCGTACTGCAGTATGCGAAGCCTCTCCTCTGTCTGCCTGAGGAACTCGAAGTACTCGCGCGCCTCCTCGCCGAACCCCTCCATCTCCGGCGGCACGAGGCGCGGCGCGATCACGCGCGGCTGGTGCGCCTCGAGCCTGCCCTCGCGTATGCGGATCTTGCCGGGGTGGTCGGACAGCTCGGAGATGAGGTGGTAGTTCACGAGCGTGTTCCCGAAGGTCTCAAGCCTGTGCCTGGGCTCCAGCAGGAACCGCGCGCTCTTCGCGGCGTACCACCTGTCGAAATCGGGGTTGCTGCTCACGTCTTCAGACCTTGCCGCGCCCGCAGCACTTCTTGTACTTCCTGCCGCTGCCGCAGGGGCAGAGGTCGTTTCGGCCGATCTTGGGCCCCTCGCGCACCTCCGGCTTCTCCTTCACGAGATCACCGTCGGAGAACTTCCAGCCGTCCTGCTCGCGCACGAACTTCGACACCTCGTGGTGGTTGCAGAACTCGCCGTTCGCGGTGTAGAGGGCGCGGAACTCGACCACGCCGTCGGTGTCGCCGTGGCCGCCGCGCTCCGTGCGCAGGATCTCGAGGCCGTGCCACCTGGCGGCTTCGCTCCACGCCTTGGACGTCGCCTCGTCAAACTCCTTCTGCACCTCCTTGGTGGCGCTGGACCTGAGGAAGTCGACGTCTCCGGTGACATACGACGCATAGCGCGCGCGCATGAGTGCCTCTGCGGTCTCGGCCCTCGCAGTGCCGGCGATGATGGGACCGCAGCACTCTCCGAAGGTCTTTCCGGACTTACATGGACAGGTATCTTCGTTTTTCATGTCGATGCGCATATTTTACCAAAATCATCGCCAGCATGAGAAGAGCAAATGTGACTCCAAGCGGCCAGTCGCCGAGCAAGGCGTACGGCGTGGTAGAGCCCCGCCGCCCTCCGCCCTCCCCGCAAGCGGCGCGAACAGGCACCCTGTCGAGCATGGACCCCTGCCTGTCGACCAGCGGGTTGCCGTCCGGGCCAAGGAGCCACGACGCCTTGCCGTCCGGCGCTATTGTGCCGGTGACGCCGTTGTTGCCGACGCGCACGACGTAGAGCCCAGTCTCGATGGCGCGCGCCGTCGCCTGCCATGCGTGCGCCTCCGCCTCGGCGGAATGCGAGAACCAGCTGTCGTTGGTGATGAAGAAGAGAAGCCCCGCGCCATCGTTGGCAAGCGCGCGCATCTGCGCGGAGTCGGTGTCCTCGAAGCATATGGCGACGCCCAGCCTCTTTCCGTTCCACGGCAGGGTCTTAAGCTCGCCGGGCGTGCAGCTTCCCACGGGGGCGAGCTTCTGCAGCGATGTGATCCACTTGTCTCCCGGTATGTATTCGCCGAACGGGACGAGATGCACCTTGTCGTAGACCTGCACGTCGTCGCCGCAGAAGAGGCCCGCGCTGTTGAACTCCCTGCCGTCGGCGAAGCGCGTCCCGCCTGCGAGAAGCGCCGCGCCGGTCTTCTCGCGCACCCACTGCGCAAAGCGCATCGCCCCCTGTTGGTCCACGGGACCGAACTCGCAGAGACCGCTCTCCGGCAGCACGACGATGTCCGGACGCAGCGCCGACGCGCTTTGGAGCAGCCTGTCGTAGACCTCGTATGGCATCTCCTCCCTCGACTTGAAGACGCAGGGGAAGTTCCGCTGCACCAGCGCCACCTTCATGTTGTCTGCGCAGGAGCCGTCAACGGGCGAGACGAACGACGACAGCCAGTAGACGCCGAACACGACCGCGAACACGAGCAGAGTCTCGATTCCCGCAAGCCGCGGCGCCTTGCGCATCACGCGCTCGGCGATGCCCGCGACGGTTCCGTTCACGAGGACCACCACCGCGGAGAGAAGATACACGCCCCCCAGCGCCGCGGGCGCGCCGAAGCCCCCGTTGGCCGGGACGACCCCGAGCTGGTTCCAAGAAAAGCCCCCGAGGAAGCGGCTGCGCACGAGCTCTAGCCCGCTCCAGAGGAGAGGCTCCGCCACCATCACGCACGCCAGCCTTCGCCAATACCTGCCGCTGCGCGCCCAGCCCCAGACCTTCGCGCTGAGGTAGCCGTATGCCGCGAAGTAGGCCGCGCAATAGGCTGCAAGGGCGAACCAGCCCAGGACGACAAGCGGCCACGGGCCTCCGTTCTTCACGATCGCGGGCATCCACGAAAGCGTCGCGACCCAGAAGAACATGCCGCTCATGAACCAGCGCTTCGCGCTGACGCGCGCGTCCCCCCTGCGCGAGAGCCACATGAGCGGAGCCAGCGCAAACAGGACGTCCGTCTTCTCGCCCATCGGCGGATACGCCGCCCACAGGAGAAACCCGGGCAGGAACCACGCAACGCGGGCGAGCTTTCTGAGCGTCTCGGATATCATCGTGTCAGACCACAACCTTCCATGGCGGATATTTTACCAAAACCCCCGCCGCCCTGCACGGCCGCCCTAAGGCGCGACGTCCCACGACAAGTCGACGCGCGTCGACACGCCGGCAGGCGCGTCGAACGTACGCGGCGCGGGCCGCGTCGTCACCCATAGCCGCCCGAGGCGGAAGACCGCAAGCTCCGCGGGCCGCGCCGCCGGCTCCGTAAGCGAAATGAACAGCGGCGTCGACTGCTGCACGAGGAACTCCACGTCAAAGCCGCTCTCCGCCAGGGCCCGACGGTTCTCCGGCGTGTTCTCGGGGCTCGCCACGAACCTCCGCACCCCGAGGTCGGAAAGCTCACGGAGCGCGTGGCCGTTGAACGCGAAGAGCGTCCAGTCCGCCGTTACGTCCTCAACGCCGAGAGATCGCAGCATACGCAGCGTCGCGAGGTCGCTTGCCTCCCAGCGCGCGCACCCCCTGTGAATGAGGCGCTTGACCTCCGTCCGCAGCCTCGGGAAGTCCGCCTCCCCGGTGTACACCGGCGTCGCCACGCGGTCGCCGCCTTCGCCCATCACGACCACCACCTCGTCCCACTCGCCCGGCGGGACCGCCTGCCCGGGCCGCATCTTGAGCCGGCGGACGGCGCGGCGGACGGGCTGCGGAGCGGTGCCGGAGAGCGGATCGTCCGAAAGCGCCGCCTCCATCCTTCCGAGCCTCTCGCGCTCTCGCGCCTCGTCAAGCCGCTCAACCATCTCCCGCCGCAGGTCGTTCAGGAGACGAGGCGGCGCGAAGAGCCCGCGAGGATCGTCTACCGAGACTTGCCCCAGCGCGTAGGCCGTGCCGCCGAGCCGGGAGAACGCCTGGCGCACTGCATGCGCCGTCCTCTCCGGAGACTTCGCGCGCTCGAGCCTTGCGGGAATCGCGCACGAGACGCCGCGCGACGGAACCGACGCGGAGACGCCGTCCTCTCCAAGAGCCACCGAGACGTCGACTCTCTCGCCGCCTGGATAGTCGTCTGGGCGAAACGGGGGGACAGGGAACATCCTGCGCACCGCCTGCGACGCGGCGCAGTAGACCTTTATGCCGGGGCGAATGCTTTCGCGGAGCGGCGCGGACGTCCTGCCTTCGCCGTCCGCAAGCAGTATCTCCACGTCCGACCCGGCCTCCGCCTCGTAGACAGGCGCACGGGAAATCGCCTTTCGCATGACCGCGATCCCCATGCCGATTGGCTTCCCGCCTTCTGCGCCCTCGAACTGCAGTCCGTCGTGCTTCTCCAGTCGCCTCATTGTGTGGAACCGGAGCCACGCCCTCCCGTCAGGATCCGTCGTGACGCGCTTTACCACCCCTATCTCCGTGCCGAGGTGTCCGAGGCTGGAGCTGTCGATCACGGGGCCGGACGGCGCGCCGTCGAAGTAAAGCCTGGTCGTCCGGCGCGAGAAGACCGTCTCGAGGTCCTCCGTCGTGACCTTCGGGCACCGGCCTTCGTCATCCCGCCCGCCTCTTTCTCCGAGGAACTGCCGATAGTAGCGCGTCACGCTCGCGACGTACACCTCGTTCTTCATGCGGCCCTCGATCTTGAGGGAGGCCACGCCCGCCTCTGCGAGCTTCGCGACGTCCGCGCCAAGGCGCAGGTCGCGCATCGAGAACGGAAGCGACTTCACGCCGGCCGCGTCCGCATACGGCATCCGGCAGCAGTAAGGGCAGGTGCCGCGGTTGCCGCTGCGGCCCTTCTCCATCGCCCCGAAGAGGCAGAGGCCGGAGACTGAATAGCACAGCGCACCGTGTATGAACACCTCAAGCTCCACTCCGCAGCGACGGGATATCGCGGTTATCTCTGCAAGGCTGAGCTCGCGCGCAAGGACCACTCGCCGAAAGCCGAGCTCGCGCAGCGCAAGCACGCCCTCAAGGTTGTGGGCGACGAGCTGGGTGGAGGCGTGCAAGACGAGATTCGGGAAATGGCGGCGGCACAGCCTCGCCACTCCGAGGTCCTGGACGATCACGGCGTCGGGCCGTATCTCGTCGAGCCTGGCGAGCGTCCGCACTGCGCGCTCCACGGCCGATTCGTCGAGGACGGTGTTGAACGTCACGTAGACCCTGCGGCCATCCGAGCGGGCGACACGAAGGAGCCCTTCGAGCTCTTCGAACGAGAAGTTGTCGGCGAACGCCCTGGCGGAGAAGTCCTTGAGCCCGCAGTAGACGGCGTCGGCGCCCGCCGCGAAGGCGGTCCGCGCCGTGGCGAAGTTCCCCGCCGGCGCCAGCAGTTCCGGAAGAGTGGCACTCACGGCATTTGGCTTCATGCAGCGCATTATACCACCTCGCCGGAACCTGCGCAAGGCTTCGGCGAACGCGCTCCGACTGCATAGCCGGCACGGACGGCGAGGGAGCGGTCGTCGTCGAAGTCCGCGCCTGGCGTGGTGAGAAGAGGACCCGCGATTCCGGCGGACATCCCCACGTAGATGCACTTCGCCGCCGTCTCGTCGTCCATGTCGCGGCGCCCGCCCGCAAAGCGGAGCGGCGTCGACGGGTTGACGAGACGAAGAACCGCCACCGAATCGACCACGCGTTCTGGGTCGAGAATGCCGCGATTCCCAAGTGGCGTCCCTTCGATCGGGTGCAGCACGTTGACGGGAATGGAGTCCGGTGCAACCTCCTTCAGCGCAAAGGCGAACTCCACAAGCTGCTCGTCCGTCTCGCCCATGCCGATGATGCCGCCGCAGCAGACCTGGAAGCCAAGCTTCTTCGCGGCGCGCAGCGTCGCCAGCTTGTCCGCCATCGTGTGCGTGGAGCAGAGCGACGGGAAGAGCGACGGCGCGGACTCAAGGTTGCAGTGGACGCGCTGGAGACCGGCCGCCTTCAGCTTCACGAGGTCGGCTTCCGTAAGCAGCCCGAGCGAAGCGCAGAGGCCGATGCTCGTCGCCTTGCGCATTTCGCGGAGAGCCGCGCAGACGTTGTCCAAGTCTTCCGGCGAGAGGCAGCGTCCCGAAGTAACGATGCCGATGCGATCTGCGCCATTCGCCTCCGCCTCCTTCGCGGCCTTGACGCAGGCCTCGGTCCCGACCCAGCCATAGGTTTCGCAGCCGGTCTTCCAGTGCGCAGACTGCGCGCACCACTTGCAGTTCTCGGTGCAGCGGCCCGAGCGCGCATTGATGATCGAGCAGAAATCGAATCGCTTTTCGACGCATCGCTCCGTCACCTCGTGCGCCCGCTCGCGCAGTTCCTCGCGCCGCCCCGGCTTCAGCAGAGCCAACGCCTCTTCTCGGGTGATGTTTTGAACTTCCATTACATTCCTTGCCTATATTACTGACCAGCGCCAATCGACAACCGACAATCGACAGCCGGGTGACAGCCGACAACCGACAACCGAATGTCGCGCCCGGGTCGTCGGCCGCCGACTGTCGAATGTCTCCTCCACCGCCATCACTTCCAGTCCCACTTGCGGGTGCCGTTGCAATTAGGATACGCCTGGCAGCTCCAAAATGGATTGCCCGCGTTCGAGCCCTTCTTCGCCACCACCTTCCGCATCGGCCCGCCGCATTTCGGACACTTCGGCGCGTCGCTTTCGGCGATTGCCTTGTCGCGTGCCTCAAGGCGCACTTTCGTAAGATGCTCCGTGAATCCGCCCTGCTCGCGGAAGTCCTCGCCGATCTTCTCGATCTGCCTGTGCAGCAACGCACACGCACGGTCGATCGTCACGAGAATCGCGTTCGCGGCGATGATCGGGTTTTCATTCTCAAGCGCCTCCGCAAACCGCTTGCGCATCGCAAGGATGTGCTTCCCGTATTCATGGCGCAAATCCCCTTTCGCGTCAAAATCCTCGAACACAAGCGATTTGGCCTTGCGGTATTTTGGATCATGTTCGCTCCACGGCGTTTCGCCGGCGTCGACAATGAACGCCTCGTAATCGCCCGCAAGTTCCTGCAACGACGCCTTCGCCACGTCAAGGAGCTTCAGCTCGGTTTCCTTCGAGGTTCCGGCACGGGAGGAACCTTCGACGATGTTCTGCCGTGCCGACCGCGCCGCGCCAACCATCTGCCCCACGGTCTTGCCGAGGGCGTCGTTCTGGTAGTTGTAGTTGCGACGGCAGAATGTGGTGGTGGCGTGATACACAAGGCATGTGAGGCCAAAGGAAAGCGTCTTGCGGTAGCCGCCATAGTGTCCGACAACAGGGGTCATTTAGGTTGGCCTTTCACTTGATGTTAATGGTACGACATTCGACAACCGGCGACCGACAGCCAGACGACAACCGACAGTCGAATGTCGAATGTCGAATGTCGAATGTCGCAACTTCCTCGGCCGCCGACTGTCTAATGTCGAACTCTCCATGAAAAATCAATCTTTACGCTCAAAATTATACCACACTCCTGCGCACGCTGTCATCAAGGCGCTCGTTCATGCTGCCGGTGCGGTAGCCCTGGAGGTCGAGCGCAACATATGCGAAGCCGAAACCCTTCAGCGCGGCGGCGACTTCCTCTGCACGGGCGGCGATGCGGGCGATCGCCTCAGGCGGCACTTCGATTCGCGCAACATCGCCGTGCGAGCGGACGCGCAGTTGCGTGAGGCCGAGCCCAGCGTCCAGGAGCCACTGCTCCGCCCTCTCCACGCGCTCCAATCCCGCGGCGGTTATGCGCTCGCCATACGGAAACCGCGACGCAAGGCAGGCGAACGACGGCTTGTTCGCCGTGGGCAGCCCGAGCTTCTTCGACAACTCGCGTATCTCCCCTTTCGTGAGCCCTGCGTCGTGCAGCGGACTTCTAACGCCAAGCTCCATGATTGCACGCCGTCCCGGACGATAGTCGCCGTCGTCGTCAATGTTCGAACCCTCAAGGACCGCATTGAGTCCATTCGCCTGTGCGAAGGCGATAAGCTTTCCGAAAAGCGTCTTCTTGCAGTGGTAGCAGCGGTCAGGCGGATTTTCGGCAAAGGCAGGAATGGCCAGCTCTTCAGAATCGACAATCTCGTGCCGCACTCCCTCGCTCCGGCAGAACGCCGCCGCCTCGTCCAGCTCACGTTTCGGGAAGGAACGGGACCGCGCGGTGACGGCCACGACACGGTCGCCAAGCTCCTCGTGCGCCACGCGCAGAAGGAACGTCGAATCGACGCCGGAAGAAAACGCGACCGCCGCGCTTCCGATCTCGCGCAGCTGCGCGCGGAGCCTTTCAAGCTTCACGTCCGCATCCGCTCGCTCCTGTTGATGCAAGATCATGGCCATATTATATCAAATCCTGTTGTCCCAGTTCTTGAACACGACCTCCTGTCCGTTGGCGCGTATGGCAGCATCGACTTCTTCGTTTCTCATGCTTCGTTAGAAAAACTACAGTCGTGCGAAGTTCATGTACACGAGGCGGTAGTCCTCCGGGTTGTGGATGTATTCGTTGCCGTGGGACGTTCCTTCGCGGACGAACTCGCCGTCCTTGATTGCGACGAGCCGCGTGAACGGCACGGGCTTCCAGTCGCCCTGCGACAGCGGGTTCGTGGAGAGCGTCACCGCGCCGTCTTCCTTGAGGAAATGGAGCGAGTCGCGGAAGTTCGTGTGCGCATACATGACTTCGCCGTCGTGGATGAGCAGGTTGAGCTTGTTCCCGTTCGACAGATCGGCGATGGCGGCGGACAGGACGTCAAACCGCTCCTTCGCGTCCAAGGGGCGCCCCTTGCGAATCTGCGCCTTGTCGACCATGTCGACAAGATGCAGCAACACGCGCTCGGAATCCGTTTCGCCGAACTGGACGCCGATGTATTCGTTCAGCTCCGCACCGTTGAATATCGTGCCGTTGTGGACGAGAGTCCAGATGCGCCCCGAATTGTCGGTGGCTGTGAACGGATGGCAGTTTGCGTATTCCATAGTGCCGACCGTCGCGAACCTGATGTGTGCAAGGATCGTCGGATCGTCTATCGTCTCGTCAAGAACGTGCCGCAGCGCCTCGCTCTCCGTCGCCTTGTCCGGCTCCTTCTCGACAAACGGCGCGATGCCGTTGCGAAAGCGCGCACGCCCCCATCCGTGCGGATGCCGCTCGGCGTGGGCGTAGAACTCGCGCAGCGTGGCGTTCGCCTTTCGGCGGCGCCTTGCAGACATTCCGAGCATCTCACACATGGCAGGCCTCCATCCGCGCATAGCGCTTTTCAGGACGATACACTTTCTCCGCTTCGAACGCCAGGACGCGCCGGACTCGGGATGGCCATCCGGCGGAGCCGGAAAAGAACTCGTCCATCCGCTCCAGCAGCTCTCCGACCGGCGTCCTGTCGAAGTCGAGACTCGCTGCCGCCTTGAATGCCGCGACGTGGAGATAGAGCTCGTCGCGTTTCACCCCCGCAGCCTCAACGAGCCGTGCGCCAAAGGAAAAATTGACGTGGATGCCGCAGTATGCCATGAGTTGCTTGCCGTACTTCGTGGCGAGATAGTCGCGGTAGACCGATTTCCCGGCGAGTGGACCATTGAACTTCGCGGGAACGATCTCGTCTTCCGCAAGGCCAGGCGGCGGATTTGAATTCGTCCAAAGACTTTCTCCCTTTTGCGCGATCACCGCGCGGATCGTCGCGTCGATCTCCGCCAATTCCGAGACCGCCGATTCCGCCGTCGCATGGACGCCGGTGTTGATCTCGGTCTGGTTCTCGCAGAAGTCGCGGACGATGCGCGGATGGTCGGCTGGGAACGGATGCGGCGTATGCGCCATGCGCCCGCCCTCCGTCACGCGCAACGCCTCTCTCTCCAGACCGAAGTTGCCGTCAAAGGCCAGAGGACGCAATCTTGCTTCACGCACGTCAAGCATAGCCAACCTCCTCAAGACTGCCATAGCTGTCTGCGATGGATTCGATGGTTTCACCGCGCTCCAGTCGCTCCACCTGCTCGCGGGCCGGGCTTGCAAGCGTCTCGGATCGGCGGCGCAAGGGCGTAAGCAGCGCTTCTTCGCCGAATCCACGCTGGACCAATCCTTCTTCCGCAAAATCGATGATGCGGTGGAGCTGTACCGTCAGCGCCTTTCGGTCGATGAACGACGGCCATTCGTGGCGGATTGTCAGATTACGCAGCTCCTCCGCGCCGTAGCCGTGCCCGTAAAGAATGGTGTCGTGCTCAAGGAGCCCGGCAAGCTTGTCCACGCGCTCGGCAAGCCCTGCATGGAATGCGGCGGCGGCGAACGCCTCGCGCACCGGCTGCTCGCAAACGGAACGGAACTCGACCGTGCCGCGCTGGGTCAAGTCCTCGAACTTGAACGGACGAAGCCACGCGACATCCTCCGGCGACGGCGAAATGAGGCATCTGCGGTGGACTTTCGCCGCCGCGTCCCAGTACTCGCCGACGACTGTGCCGAGACCGAGATAGTCGCGCAGCGGAACGGGCGCGAAGTTGATATAGCGTTCGCCACGCTCAACGCAGTAGATGCTCGTCGACTCGAGATAGCCCGCGATGTCCTCAAGCGAACGGAGCGTGACGCCGTACATTCCGCAGTTGTGCGGGTTCAGCCCGTGCAGGCTCCTGCTCCAGAGACTGTCGCGTCCGCATAGCGTCTCGTTCCGTGCGCCGAACGGGGAGTTTGCGAACAGGACGGCCTTGAACGGTTCCAGAAGATTGAAGGCGTTGACAAGAGGGACGACAGACTCCTCGTCGGCATCGACTTGCGTCTGTGACGCGCAGGAGAAAAGACCAAAGTCCGGATGATCGTGGAATCGAGGCGAACCGCCATATTTGGAATAGGACTTCAGATGGTGAAGGAGCATCCGGTAACGTCCGTTCCCGATGGGATCGGGGCGGTTCTCGCGCCAATGCGGATTGATGCCCATTCCGGTGAGGGCGTGTCCATGCCGACCAAATGCTTCCTGCAAGGCCGAGTAGTAGGCAACGAAACGACGATGAGTCTCGGTCAGGTTCTCCCCGGGGCCGAAGGAAAGCTCCAGCGTATTGTAGGAGCAGTCGAAGGAAAGTTCGTCGCCTGTTGCAGGATCGGTTGCGCGATAGACTGCGCATTCATCGTCGCGTACCTGGTCCGTGAAATCGAATCGCGAGAGAAATTCGTCCGTCGCCGCATGGACGGCAGCAAAATCCGCAGCCGTCCCCGGCATGCGGTTCCAGACGGGAAACTCCAACTCAACGCCCACGCGGCGCGTGCGCTTGCGTCGCAGCGGAGCGAAGAACCGCGCATCGAGCGCGTCTGCTATGGGCGTCTTGTTTTTCATACACGCCCATTATTATATCCCATCAGCCCATGTTAAAGGTAATTGGAACTTTCTTTGCAGCCATATAGATTTTTCCTATACAATGGAACGGGGACACACCCCTCTGAGATTGTGCGTGATTGAATCTCCAACAAACACCAAATCAAACTTGCCCCCGGACTCCGCGATCTCCTTGCGCTTCCGTCGCCCCAAGCGCGGCCCTGAAGGATTCCTCCCGGCCAACACGTTCCGCCTCTGGGCGGTCGTCTGCAATGACGGCGGCAAATGCACTCGCCGCAAGAAAAGTAAGCGACGCCAGATTCATCATCGTTCTTCTCCTTATCGTCAGCGCTCGGCCATCACAAGGACGCCATGGCATGTCGTCAGCTGCACGGACATCGTTCCGACCTCCGACACTGATACGACGACAGGCCCATTGCCATCGACGGCGCGGATCTTGAATCCCTTGCGCGGAATCGCAAACGTGACGGTGTGCGTGGCGACCTTCTGTCCGTTCGGGTCGTCAATCGCCGCGATGAAGATTGCATAGTCGCCGTTGCCAGAGCGCGCGGCAAAATGTCCGACTGCCAGCGCGGCACCGTCCGTCGCCTTCACGTTCCTGAAGGCCGTACCGGAAGATTCGGCAAGTTCGTCGGCGAGACCGACGAGGTCGGTCGTCATGCGCCTGTACTTCATGTAGTCGGGCGAAAGCGCGTGAAGCGCGGCGTTGACTTTCTTAAGCGGCGCATAGACGACAGTCGGCTGTCCATCCGCATCGACGGCGTTGATATCCCAACCGCCCCAGCTCGGCGCCCAGCAAGCCCAGATGATGCACTCTGCGCCGTAGGCGAGAGCCGACGCCGCCTGATAGCGGAGGCGCGGCTCGTCCATGGTCGGATAGCGCTCCTTCTTGTCCTGGTTGTAGCGCGTGCACTGGAGATAAAGCCAGTGGCTCTTGCCGGTCGCGCCGCATGCGTCGGCGACGACGCGCAGGTTGTCGTAGAACTGCCTGAACTTGACGTTCCACGCCCAGGGATAGAAGTCGTAGCTGACGTAGTCCAGCGGAATGTACTTGCAGTACTCGGCAACGTACTGCTCGTAGTCCTTCGTGCCAAGCTGCTGGACAGCCCTCTCGTTCCCGGCGTCGTCAGGAAGCGCATAGTTCGGGAAGAGGTTGAAGAGCGGAACCTGGTTCTGGAAGTTTCGCATCACGCGGCGCGTGAACTTCGCACGGAACGGATAGTCCAGCGCATTTGGCTCGTCGCACGTCGCGATCATGGCAACCGCCGGATGGTCGCGAAACCGTGCCGTGTAGGCGTCAAATCGATTCATGTCGCACTTCGCCCAACGCTCGCCTTTCGCATATTTCTTCTTCGCATCGCCGCCGTTCCACGCCCAGTCGCCGGGTAGCTGCCAGCCGAGGATGCACTTGACCCCGTATTTCAGGCACCAGTCCAGTATCTCGTCGCGCCGTCTCCCCGACGACTCTATCGACACGGCGTTTCCGCCAATGGACACAAGGTCGATTCCGCACTCGGAAAGTTCACGGACGTGCCGTTCCTCTAGATTCTTGATGCCGCCAAGGCCGTATGCCCCAACGATGAACTTGGAGCGGTCTAGGCGGCGGCTGGAACCTTCGATACGATATTCCGCCTTCGACAGCTGTTCGTCCCAGCGCACATCACCAGTGATTTTGCGGAGCTTTCGGCAAAGGCGCTTCCACTTCTCGCTTGTCTCCGCATCCGAGACATACCCGTCTTCGCACGCGATGTCCCACCCAGTCGCAACGACCGCGTCAAAGACAGCCTTGTCACCGCTCGACTCGTACATCTCGACAAGCTTGAGGCATCCGTTAAGCGTCGTGTGGGCGCTCCACTCACTTCGCTCCGAAAGAGGAACGCAGTGCCTCGCCATTTCGACGAGGTCGCCAAGCCGCCCACCTGGCACCTCCGCGAAAGCATCAGGCATAATGCCATGCAAGGCAAGCACTGTACCAAATACAACGGCGCCCAGTTTCTTCGTCACCATTTCGATTTCCGTCAAAAATGTGCGTCGGCCTGCAAACTAGCGTTCCATTCGTTCAGCGAAATATCAGCCGGAACCCCTTGATTTCGCCCTTTGCCTTCAGCACGAGGTTGCGATTCCCGACGACATCGAGACTGTAGCGAGGCGGCAGCTCCGCCGACATGAGGAAATTCTTCTGGTCAGTCGTGAGGTCGGTGTCGAACGACACCAACGTCAACTCCGCTTTTTCCTGCGGCTGGAACTGGCTGACGTCGATTTCAAACTTGCATCCACTCGCGGCCAGGGAAAGCTCTCTCGCCGTAATCGGCACATGACCTGGCGCATATCCCACTTCGGGAACTTCAACTCGTAGCGTTGTATTGTTCCTAAGATAGAACAATCCAACCGCAGAAAGCCGCGAAGTACGCCCCTGCACGACAACCGTATTGTTCGAGGCTCCTGCAACACCGCCGCCGAACTGGATGGAATCTGATGCGCTGATGACACCATTTGAAACGACGACAAGATTGTCAAGACCGTTCAACTCTATGGTCCTACCCTGAATCGTTCCACCTGAGAGCACGCAAATGACATTGCTGACGCCGTTGTTCGCACCGGAATAGCCGCAGAATACAATGCGGTCATATATGTCGTTCGCAGGATCCCATGCTGAGAGCGTCGCATTGTTCTGGACGGTCAACGCGCAATTCGTCAGATTCTGCATTAAGTAATAGCCATAGCCGATATTCGGCTTCCAGGTGAATCCATCGTCAAGGCAAAGTTTCGCACCCACCGCAGCGGAGGCGCCAAAGCCGAATTGCGTCGCATATGTCGTCTCAAGGACGGTCGAAGACCCGGAAATATGCATATCGACATTTTTGCCCACGTTGAAACTGGCACACTTCCACGTGGAATTGACAATGTCGATCTTCGTATTCGAGGAACTGCCGCCATCATAGCTGTAGGTCTTGTCCTTGAAATTGACGGTACCGTTCGTGACGGCAATGACATTGCCGTCGCCATAGCAGTAGAGGGAGCCTCCTGTCATGCTAAGCGTTCCACCGACAACGACAAGCCTGTTGCTGTTGGAATAATGGGAGCCAGACGAAGCTGAACGCCCAACGTAGAGCGTCTTTGACGAAAAATCTGCTTCGTCCAGAATATAAAGGGAGTTTCCGTTACAGTCATACCCATTTCCGTAATTGCCGGCCATCGTCACCGACGAACCTGAGCCGCTCACAGACAAAACATTACCGCCCGAGGCAATGTCCTTGGCGGTGTTTTCCGAATTGTTCCAATCGGCAGTGGTGAAAACCTTGGCCCCGCCCGTCACCTCCAAAAGCGAGCGGCCGCTCGTACTACCAGAAATTCCCTTGTTGAGCACGAGGGCATTGGCGTAGATTCGAGACGCACCGGTCAGATGAATCTTGCCGCCGGAGTTTCCCCACACATTGACATGGAACGTACCCGCATTTGTTATGATACAGCTGTCGGTCACGGTCGTTTCTTTGTCAGAAGTCTGAAACCAGTAGAAATCCTGTCCATTGCGGTCTATCGTGCCGCCTTTGATCGTACCGTTGAACGCACAGAACGCATGCTGGGCGTTCCGCACCTTGAGCGTGTGATTGCCGCTGGAGGCAAAGTCCAAAGTCGCGTTCTTGCCGTTGAAGGTAAAGCCACCGACATCCATGTCCGACGACATCGTAAAAGTCGACGAACTGCCGAGCTGCACGGTATCAGCCGTTCCCGGCAACTCCGTCAGCGAAGAATAGCTCGCCTGCCATCTCGAAAGATCGGCGAGATCGCCGTCTCCAGACGGGAACAGACGATTTGCAGCCAGCAAAGAGCCGGACAACCCGATTGCCATAAAACACGCCGCTATTTCCTGTCTTTTCATCTTAATTTCTTCCTTATGGTTCGGTTTCATTCACACATCAGGAACTCACCCGATGCAAACCGAGCGGAATTGTACCAAATGGCGGCGGAAAGATAAACTACCCAAACGGGTGGTCGGGGAGTGCGGCTATTTTATGACGCGGCCATGCGCTCCTGAATCACGTTACCCGCAAGGTTTAGCGCGCTTTGGCCATAAAGACCAAGATCGTCATCGGCAAATGCCTCTGCTGTTTTAGAGCGATAAAACATGTCCAAGGCATCGCCCTCTGCCATATTGTAATGCGCGGCAAGAAACGCGACTACCGAAGGAACCAGCGTCGCACGAATCAGCGTATGGTCTTCGTTCGTCACCACGCCTCCAACTCATACGATTTGACAAACTTAGGGAACCGCAGGGACTTTGGCGAACAAAACGCGACCTGGTCGTTTATCGGCTGGAACTTTAGTTGTTCAACGGCCATTTCTCTCGGCATTACCCCCGCGACCACATACGAAACCGTTTCGCCGACATTGTCGTTCGCAACCTTTCCCGACATCAAGTCGTATCCATGCCGATACGACGGCCTGATGCGGCAGGCAACAACCATATCCAGCCACTCCATGGATACTCCACAATAGTTCTTCCACTTCAAAGCGGAACGTGCCGAAGCTTCGTCAAACTCGTAAATGGACACTATTGCCGACGCCCCAGCCTTGCCACCCTTCCTTGCAAACTTGGCACGTCGCACCGCCCAGCGCTCTGCCTGCTCCTTTATGCCGGTCGTGTAGAACGCCGGGCCAAAGTCTTGTCCAAGGTCGGAAACGATGACCTGCGGATTCACGACTTCAATAGTGCTTCCGTGATACAAGATCATCTTGCAGACCTCCCAAGGTATTCGTCGAACATCGGCATCAACGCCTCCCAGCCGAGCCCATGAAGGTCTTCATAGTCGTCGTCAAGAGTCTTGAGAAGCCCTCGTTCCGAAAACATCCTGTATACGTCTGCTCCGGTGGAGCCGATGTGCCGCGCATAGAACTCTATGCAAAATGACTTGAACGAAAGGCGACTCATGATGTTTCCTCAACGCGCATATTATACCAAAATCACAGGCACGGCGGGAAGCAACGACGTGCTTGAACTACCCAAATGGGTGGTCGGATGAGTATTGCTCAAGGCGGCGGAATATGAGACAATACAGCAAATGCGCTTTCTGTCGCAAATAGTCCTGGCCGCGATACTCCCGTCGTCCGACGTGCAGGAGATTCCTCCCCATGTACTGACGAACGACGTCGTGTCGGTTTCCGAGGCGTCCAAGATGCGGCTAAGGAGCGTGGAGCAGAGGCTGTTCTTCCGGCTCGAAGGACGAATCTCCGCTGCGCTTGCCCAGACGTTCGTCCTGCGCGACAATTCGGGAGCCGTCTGTGTGATGGTGTCGTGTTACGAGAAATGGACGCCAGGCGACATGGTGCGCATCGTCGCGACCCACCTCAGGAAAGCGCCCTTCGACCCGTTGTTCGTCGTAGAAGCCCTGAACATCGAGGTCCTTGCGCATGGAACCCCGGACGCAATCCGCCCCATCTCGCCCACAAGGCTATCCGACGACGACTGCGACTTCAGGCCCGTCAGAGTCGCCGGCATCGTGACGGACGCATTCCGCGACGAGGTGTCTCCTGAATGGAACATCCTCATCATCGAGTCTGACGGCGCCTCCGCCGCCGCATACTTCATGGACCGGCAAGCGACTCAAGGCGGACTGAACATGATGATTGACGCCGTCGTGTCCGTCGAAGGGGTGTTCTTCCCTGCGGCAAGCGGCTCGCGAAGATACCTCGGCGCATGGATTCAGGCATTCTCGAAAGATTCCGTCCACATCGTCGAGCCGCCGGTCGCCGACCCGTTTGCGGTCGAGGAAATGCGCGACGACCGGATCCTCTCTGGCACCAGGAATCCCCATCGCAGAAAGGTGTCAGGGACGGTCGTGGCGACATGGGGGGAACGATCCCTCTTCCTGCGCATGTCAGACACCAACAGCATGGAGGTGCAACTAGAACGAGGCTCCCCGACGCCGCCTGCAGGATCCCTCGTCACTGTTTCAGGATTCGTGCGCCGCAATACGTTCTACCTCCGCCTATGCAACGCGCTCCTACGCGTTGACAGCGGCGACGGCGGCAACGCAGGGCAGCCCATATCAACGTCCGCAAGAAGCATACTTTTCGACGAGCACGGCGAACGAAAGGTGATTTCGCAGTTAAACGGACAGCTAGTACGCATAGCCGGAAGCGTCCGCGACATCCTCGTTTCATGGAAGGACGAACGCCGCATCATACTGAACTGCGACGGCATCACAGTGCCGGTGATACTGGCCCGCGAAATGGAACCTCCCGAAATCGGCAGCGAGGTGTCAGTTTCGGGAGCGTGCCACATCGCGGCAGAAAGCGACGGAGGGGAGCTCATCCGGCTCGGCGGTTTTTCAGTAATAACGAGAATCCCAGACGACATCCAGACCATCAGCAATCCGCCGTGGTGGACGCCGTGGCGACTTTTTTGCGTAATCGTCGCGTTGCTCGCCCTGCTGGCCGTGATCCTCGCATGGAACAAATCGCTACGCGTCATCGCCGAGCGCAGGGGTCGCAGGCTCTTCCTCGAACAGGCGGAACGGCTGAAGGCGACACTCAAGGTCGAGGAGCGCACACGCCTGGCCGTGGAACTTCACGACGCCCTTTCGCAGACGCTTACCGGCATAGCGCTCCTCGTGGACTCCGCAGAGCACGCCAGCAGCGGTGAGAACAAGATGGTCGGTCGGCTTCTCTCCACTGTGCGCCAGATGCTGGCCTCGTGCCGTCGCGAGCTGCAGGGATGCCTCTGGGACCTCAGAAGCCGCACATTCGAGGAAAAGGACATGACGGAGGCCGTGATGCGCACCATCTGCCCCAACGTCGGCGACGCCAAGGTGACGTGCAGGTTCAGCGTTCCGCGCGAGGCGCTCTCGGAGACTACCGCCCACGCCGTCCTGCGGATTGTCCGCGAGCTTGTCGTCAACGCAGTCCATCACGGCTCGGCGACAAGCGTCAGAATCGCCGGCGAATACCGCGACGGGACGATGAGGTTTTCAGTGTCGGACAACGGTTCGGGCTTCGACCCTGCCACAGCTGGTGGACCCACGCAGGGACACTTCGGACTTCAGGGCATACGCGAACGCATAAACCAGTTCAACGGAGAAATGACAATCGAGTCTTCGCCGGGAAAAGGCGCAAAAGTCTCTGTGACATTGCAACTGTCCGGACTTCAGGCTTCCGGCTCCGGATCAATAAGTCTTGAGTCTGGAATCCAAAGTCTAAAAACCACAGCCCACCAAAACCTATGAAACCGCCCACCAGAATCCTTCTCGCCGACGACCATCTTGTCGTGCGCATGGGAATAGCGACTATCATATCGTTCGAAACTGACATGACCGTCGTCGGAGAGACGGACAACGGCGAAGGCGCCGTGCGGCTCGCGCTGGAACTGAAGCCAGACGTAATCCTCATGGACATCATGATGCCAAAGATGAGCGGCGTCGACGCGACCGTGGAGATATTGAAGGCGACGCCGAACGCGAAGATCCTTGTGCTGACAACGTTCGGAACCTCCAGCGACATCAAGAAGATTCTCGCCGCCGGCGCGGCGGGCGCGATGGTCAAGACGTCCAGCCAGCAAGAGATAATCAACGCGATACGGACGGTGGCCGCAGGCGGGCGCGTGGTCAGCAAGGAGATTGAGAACAACATGAGGGCCGAACAGCCCGTCCCCAACCTGTCGACACGCCAACTTGAGATACTCGGTCTTGTCGCGAAGGGTTTTTCGAATCAAGACATTGCCCGCCTGGTGGGCATTGGCGTGAACGGCGTGAAGGACCACCTGAAGAACATCTACTCGATTCTTGAGGTCTCGTCACGCACCGAGGCCGCGACGCAGGCCGTCAACCTCGGCATCATTTCCATCTAGCGGATGATTCCAGGGAAAAGAAGAAGGGCTTTATGTTTTACACGCGCAGTTTGCCAACACGATTCAGAACACGAAATTATTATGTCACGGTTTCAATGCAGCAAGCGGACAGACAATCACGCCATCGTCCTTTCGCCTGTATACGACTTCCCCCACAGCCGTTAGCACCATCTTGAATGCAGGTGCCTTCATTTTTGAAGTGTCAACGATCTTGGCAAGGCCGTTAAGCGTCGCCGCACCCTCCTCTACAAGGCTTTCGCCGCCAAGCTTAATCTCCACAAGACCGTACGTCCCGTTCCTCAAGTGGACAACTGCATCGCACTCCAGCCCGTTCTTGTCCAAATAATGGCTTACCGAACCGAAGGTCGCCTCGGCATACACACGCAGATCGCGTATGGCCATAACTTCAAAAAGCCGCCCGAACGACCGCAGATCGTTCATAAGGTCGCCAGGGCCAACGCCCAACGCCGCCGCCGCTATTGACGGATCTGTGAAATAGCGAGTATCTGATGTGCGCACAACCGCCTTGGACGTAAGATTCGGACACCACGCAGGCATGTCCTCCACTACAAATATCTTCCGAAGGGCGTTTAAGTACGAGTAGATGGTATCCTCATCAAGCCCCCTCGTGTCGTGTTCCTTCATGTCAAGCCGAATCGCCGTAAGATTTGACTGTGTGCATTGAAGCCGTGAATACGAACGCATGAGACGCATGACGCGGTTGGGATCGCGAGGGATCTTGTCGACGCGCGATATGTCGAAGTTTACAACGTCGTTGTAATAGTCATACGCCCTCATAAGCGCTATCTCCTCGCGCTGCTCCGTCGCCTGCGGCCAACCTCCTCTGCAAACAAGATACGCCACCCTCTCCAATTCAAGAGGTCTGCACTCCCCCTCTGGCAATTCCTCCCCGCGCAAAAGCGACGAAAGCGACACGCCGCCGCATGAATCACCAGACTCCCACAATGTCATGGGACGCATTGTCATTCGCGAGATGCGTCCAGTTCCGGTGTGGGATATCTCCTCCGTATCTGGAGGCACTGCAGACCCCGTGAGAATGAAATGACCAAAACCCGGTCTATGGTCCACTTGAAAGCGAACAGCATCCCAAAAGCGCGGGAATTCCTGCCATTCGTCTATGAGCCTTGGAGAATCGCCTTCAAGCAGTCGCTTTATGTTAATTTCCGCCAATTGGAGGTTCTTCTTCTTCGAATCGGGATCACCCATGTAAAGGATGCTTCTTGCGACTTGCTCACAGGTGGTCGTCTTGCCACACCATTTTGCACCTTCAACAAGAACAGCCCCCGCTCCTTCCAGTCTATCTGCAAGGATCTTATCTGCGATTCTTTTTCTATAGTTTTCTGTCATTTCCCGGATATTGTAGCATAAAATCCGTTGCGCAGCAACTGCCATTCGGTAGTTTGGCGAGGTATCATTCGGTAGTTTGGCAGAACTTCATTCGGTAGTTTGGCGAAGCATCATTCGGTAGTTTGGCAGCATTTCATTCGGCGTATTGGCGCAAGCCATATTCCACCTTAACGATTGACACTAAACGTTTTAGCCGTGTAGAACATGTAAAACGCCCCGCTCGGAAACAGCCGTGAGAAGCAAAACAGAAGGCCTGCGGGCTGCCGCAGACCTTCTGTTTTTGCTCGTCCTTGTGAAAAGCGTCAGGCGACGGTTCCGCCCGCCTTCTCGATCTTCGCCTTGGCGGAGGCCGAGCAGGGGACCTTGACCGTGAACTTCTTGGTCAGCTCGCCGGTTCCGAGGATCTTGACCTTCGGGCGCTTGTTGTCCGTAAGGCCTGCCTTGGCGAGCGCGGCGACCGTGATCTCGGCGCCGGTCTCGAACCTCTTCTCGAGCTCGGACAGGTTGACGCCGAACGCCTTCGCCCCGAACGCGGCGTTGTTGAAGCCGCGCTTTGGCAGGCGCCTGACGAGCGGCATCTGGCCGCCCTCGAACTGGAGCTTGTGCTTGTGGCCCTTGCGCGCGGCCTGGCCCTTGTGGCCCCTCGTGGAGGTCTTGCCCATGCCCGAGCCGCATCCGCGGCCGACGCGCTTCCTGCGCTTCCTCGCCCCAGGGGTGTTCGTAAGATTGTGAAGTTCCATACTTCTACCTTCTTCCTTTATCCTTCTTCCTTCGCTACGCGCGTATCGCCGCGATCTCCTCGGCGCTGCGCAGCTTCATGAGCGCGTTCATCGTGGCCTTGACCACGTTGAGCCGGTTCTTGGAGCCGAGGGACTTGCCCACTGCGTCGCGGATGCCGACAGCCTCGAGGACGGGGCGCATGCCGCCGCCGACGATGAGGCCGGTGCCGTCGGGCGCCGGCTTCAGGATCACGCGGCCGCCGTCGCACACGCCCTCGACGTCGTGCGGGATGGTCTTGCCGCGGAGCGTGATGGCGCGCATGTCCTTGCGGGCGGCCTCGCCGCCCTTGCGGATCGCGTCCGCGACCTCGTTGGCCTTGCCGAAGCCCACGCCGACCTTGCCGGCCTTGTCGCCGACGACGATCACGGCCGAGAAGCTCATGCGGCGGCCGCCCTTTACGGTCTTCGCGCACCTGTTGATGAACACTGTGTGCTCGTCGAGGTTGTCCTCGGCGCCCTGGTCGGAGCGCTTGTCGCGATTGAATGCCATGACTTACCGATCCTCCTCTTTCTTGGCGCTGATGGAGAGGCCGGCCTCCACGGCGGCCTCGACGATTGCCGCGACGCGGCCAGTGTACTTGTTGCCGCCGCGGTCGACAACAACGGTCGAGATGCCCGCGGCCTTCGCGGCCTCCGCCGCCGCGGCGCCGAGCGCCTTGGCAGTGGCGAGGTTGGCGTGCGCGTCCTTCAGGCTGTTCGCCTGGGCGAGCGTGCGCCCCGCGTCGTCGTCGATGAACTGGACGTAGAGATGCTTGTTGGTCACGCAGATCGACAGTCGCGGACGCTCCGCGGTGCCGACGATGCGCTGGCGCAGGCGGAGATGCCGCTTCTGGCGCTGTGCTTTGCGGTTGAAGCTCATTAGGCCACCTTCTTTCCTTGTTTGCGGCGGATGTGCTCGCCGACGTACTTGATGCCCTTGCCCTTGTAGGGCTCGGCCGGGTAGTACGCGCGTATGCGGGCCGCGGACTCGCCTACGACGGCCTTGTCGACTCCGACGAGCGTGACCTGCAGGCCGTCGTTCTCGACGGTGCACGTGACGCCCTCCGGCACGACGAACACCTTCGGGTTCGCGAAGCCGAGCGAGAGCGCGAGCTCCTTGCCCTTCAGGACGGCCTTGAAGCCGGTTCCCTCGATCGAGAGCTGCTTCTTGTAGCCCTGCGACACGCCAACCACCATGTTGTGGATCAGCGCGCGGGCGAGGCCGTGGAAGTTGCCGAGCCTGGCGTCGTCTTCGCACGAGACGACCACCTTGCCATCCTCCGCCTTCGCCGTGATGCCCTCATGCATCGTGTAGGAGAGCTCGCCGAGCTTCCCCTTTACCGTCACCTTCTGGCCCTCGACGGAGACTGTCACTCCATCCGCGAGCTTGACGGGTTCTTTGCCGATTCGAGACATTGTCTTGGACTCCTGTTGATTAAGCGACCGTGCAGATGAGCTCGCCGCCGATCCTCGCCTTCTTCGCATCGGCGCCGGACATGACGCCCTTCGAGGTCGAGAGGATCGCAAGCCCCATGCCGTCCAGGACGGACGGAATCTCGGGGACGGAGACGAACCTCCGCAGCCCGGGCTTGGATATGCGCTTGAGCTCGGTTATCGCGGGCTGCGCCCGATCAGTGTACTTCAGCGTGATCACGAGGCGCTTCGGAAACTCCGACGTCGTGACGAAGTCGGCGATGTAGCCGGACTCCTTCATGACGCGGGCGATCTCGCCCTTCAGTCCGCTCGCAGGCGTCTCGACGGAGAAAAGGCGGGCCTTCAGACCGTTGCGGATCGTCGTGAGCATGTCGGAAATTGGATCTATGGACATGTGCTGGACTCCTTTTCTTCTTACGTTACCACGACGCCTTCGTCACTCCCGGCACGAGGCCGGCGACGGCGAGTTCGCGGAAGCAGAGACGGCAGACGCCGAACTTGCGGAGATACGCGTGGCGCCGCCCGCAGCGCTGGCAGCGGTTGTAGGCGCGGACCTTGAACTTGGGCGTGCGCTTCTGCTTTTCGATGAGGCACTTCTTGGCCATGACTTAGTTCCTTCCTGCGAACGGCATGCCCATGGAGACGAGAAGCTCCCTGCAGGCCGCGTTGTCGGTGGATGAGGTCACGAACGTTATGTCCATGCCGGAGTGAACGGCGGAGTCCACGAGCTCCGGGAAGATCGTGTGCTCCTTGATGCCGAGGGTGTAGTTGCCCGCGCCGTCGAACCCGCGGTTCGGAACACCGCGGAAGTCGCGTATGCGGGGCAGCGCCGCCGATATGAGGCGGTCGGCGAACTCCCACATGCGGTCGCCGCGGAGGGTGACCGTCGCGCCGATCACCATGCCCTCGCGCAGCTTGAAGTTCGAGATCGACTTCTTGGCGCGGCAGAGCATGGGCTTCTGGCCCGTGATCGTCGCCAGGTCGTCGACCAGGGTCTTCTGCTCGTCCTTCGACACGATGCCGAAGCCCATGTTGATCACGATCTTCTGGAGACGCGGAACGAGCATCCTGTTCGTGGTGCCGAGCTTCTTCTCGAGCTCCGCCACCATCCGGCCCGCGTATTCGTCTTTTAGTCTTGCCATGACTGTTCGTTCCTTCCTTAGAGGGCCTTGCCGCTCTTGACCGAGACTCGGGACTTCTTGCCCTCCTTGTCGCCGGTCCTGACCCGCGTGCCCGCCTTCTTCTCGGCGTCGTAGGGCATGAGCTTGCACAAGCGGACGGGGAACTCCCGCTCGATGAGGCCGCCGGCGGTCTTCTCGGTGCGGCGCACCGCCTTCTTGTGGACGTTCACGCCGCCCACGACCGCGGTGCCCTTCTTGGCGTTCACGCTGAGCACCGTGCCCGTCTTGCCCGCGTCGTTTCCGCAGGTGACGATCACCGTGTCGTTCTTCCTGATTCTTGCGAGTGCCATTTTCCTTGCTCCTTCTCAGACCACTTCCGGGGCCATCGAGAGTATCTTCATGTAGTTCTTCTCGCGGAGCTCGCGCGCCACGGGCCCGAACACGCGGGTCCCGATCGGGTTGAGCTTCGAGTCGACGAGGACGCAGGCGTTCTGGTCGAAGTGGACCGTCGAGCCGTCCTCGCGGCGGATGGGCTGGCCGGTGCGGATGATCACGGCCGTCGCGACCGAGCCCTTCTTTATGGAGGACGTCGGCGACGCCTCCTTGATGGCGACGCGGATCACGTCCCCGAGGTGGGCGTACTCCTTGCGCTGCTTTAGGATGCGGAAGCACATGGCGCGCTTGGCGCCGGTGTTGTCCGCAACTACTAGGTTGGAGAGTTCCTGAAGCATGTCGGCTTCTCCTTTTACTTCGCGTCCGCGACGATGCGCCAGCGCTTCGTGGCGCTCATCGGACGCGTTTCCATGATGGTCACCGTGTCGCCGACCTTGGCCGTGTCGGCCTCGTCGTGGACATGGTAGTTCTTCGTGCGCGTGACGATCTTGCCGTACATCGGGTGGCGCTCGCGGTACGAGACCGCGACCTTCACGCTCTTTGCCCCCATACGGGAGACGACGACGCCCTTGCGCATCTTGCGCGCGCCGCGGCTGCTGCTTTCCGTGCTCATCAGATCTTTACTCCTGCGCGGGTGATGAATTTCGTGTGGATGCCGATCTTCGTCGCTGCGAGGCGGAGGCACTCCTTGGCTATCTCCTCGCTGACGCCGCCGACCTCGAAGAGGACCTTGCCCGGCAGGATGACGGCCGCCCAGAACTCCGGGTTGCCCTTTCCCCCGCCCATGCGGACCTCGATCGGCTTGCGCGTCACGGGCTTGTCCGGGAACACGCGGATCCAGAGCTTGCCCTTGCGCTTCATCTCGCGGTTGATCGCGACGCGGCACGCCTCGATCTGCGTGGCCGTCAGAAGGCCGCGCGTAAGCGCCTTCAGGCCGAACTCGCCGTATGCGAGCTCAGTGCCCGACGTGGCGTATCCCGCGCGGTTCCCCTTGGAGACCTTGCGGTACTTTACTCTCTTTGGCATCAAAGGCATGGCTTAGCGACCCTCCTTGCGGTCCCCGCGCTCGCGGCGCTCTCCGCGGCGCTCGCCGCGGGGCGGACGGGCCTGGAACCCTTCCCTTTTGCAGATCCACACCTTGAGGCCGATCTTGCCGGCCGTGGTGTTTGCCTCCGCGAAACCGTAGTCGATGTTGGCGCGGAGCGTGTGAAGCGGCACCTTGCCCTCGCGGGACCACTCGACCCTCGCGATCTCGGCGCCGTTGATGCGGCCGCCCGCGTGGATCTTGATGCCGTCGTCGCCCAGGTCCCTCGCGACCTTCATGGCGCGCTTCCTCGCGCGCTTGAGCATGATGCGGCGCTCGAGCTGCTGGGCGATCGACTCGGCCACCAGCTGCGCATCGGCGTCGGCGCCCTGGACCTCCTTGACCTCGAGGTAGACCTCCTTCTTGGTCAGCTTCTCGAGCTCCGTACGGACCGCCTCGACGTCTCCGCCCTTGCGGCCGATGATCACGCCGGGACGGGCGCTGAAGAGCGTCACGCGCACGCGGTTGGCGTAGCGCTCGACCAGTATCCTGGAGATTCCGGCCTCGGCGAGGCGCTTCTTGCACACGTCGCGGATGCGCTGATCCTCGACGAGAAACGCGCCGAAGGACTTCTTGGGCGCGAACCAGCGGCTGCCCCAGGCGTGGTTGACGCCGACGCGGAAACCGACGGGGTTTACTTTCTGTCCCATTATTTCTTCTCCTTCTTGTCGTCCGTGAGGATCACCTTGCAGTGGCACATCCGGCGGGCGATCGGATGCGCCGAGCCGCGGGCCGTGGGCCAGTAGCGGCGCATCCGGACGGACTCGTCCAGCACGCACAGCTTGACGGTGAGGGCCCCGGCGTCGGAGACGCCGTTGTTGTTCCGCGCGTTTGCGATCGCGCTGAGAAGCGTCTTCTTGATGATCACCGCGGCCTTCTTCGGCGAGAACTCGACGATCTTCAGCGCCTCGGAGGCCGGAAGGCCCTGGCAGGCGCGCGCAAGCGGGCGGCCCTTGAAGGCCGACATCCTGGCATTGCGTGTAATGGCGATGACTTCCATTGTCTACTCCTTACTTGTCGGCCTTCGCCACGCTGTTGCCGTGCGACTTGAACGTGCGCGTCGGGGCGAACTCGCCAAGCCGGTGGCCGACCATGTTTTCCGTGATGAAGATCGGCATGTGCTGCCGGCCGTTGTGGATCGCGAACGTAAGGCCGACGAAGTCCGGAATCACCATGGACCGGCGGCTCCACGTCTTGATCGGCTGCTTCTTCCCGCTAGCCTTCATCTTCTCGACCCTGCGGAGGAGGCTCTCCTCGACATAGGGGCCCTTCTTGAGAGAACGTGACATGGATTATTTCCTCCTCTTGACGATCACCTTGTTCGAGGCCTTCCTCTTCGCGCGGGTCTTCCCGCCCTTCGCGAGCTTGCCCCACGGCGAACGCGGATGCGAACCGCCGGAGGTGCGGCCCTCGCCGCCGCCCATCGGGTGGTCGACAGGGTTCATCGCGACGCCGCGCACCGTCGGGCGTATGCCCATGTGGCGCCTGCGCCCGGCCTTGCCAAGCTTGATCGAGCCCCAGTCCTTGTTGCCCACGGAGCCGACGCACGCAAGGCAGCGCCCGTCGAATATGCGGACCTCGCCGGACGGCATCTTGAGCGTGACGCGCCCGCCGTCGCGTGCCATCACCTGGCAGGCGTTGCCGGCCGAGCGGCCGACCTTCGCGCCCTGGCCGGGCACCAGCTCGATCGCGTGGACCATCAGCCCGAGCGGGATCTGCGAAAGCGGCAGGCAGTTGCCGAGGGTCGCCTCGGCCGACGGCCCGTTCATCACCTTCATGCCGGGCCTGAGGCCCTCAGGCGCGAGGATGTAGCTCTTCACGCCGTCGGCGTACTCCAGCAGCGCGAGGTACGCGCTGCGGGTCGGGTCGTAGGCGATGTCCTTCACCGTCGCCTCCACGCCGAACTTACGGCGCTTGAAGTCGACTATGCGCAGACGCTGCTTCGCGCCGCCGCCGCGATGGCGGACCGTTATGCGGCCCTGGTTGTTGCGGCCCGCCTTCTTGCGGAGCGCCTTCGTGAGCGACTTCACCGGACGCTTCTCGGTGATCTCCTCGAACGTTGCGGACTCGCGGAAGCGAATGCCGCACGAACGGGCCTTGTAGGTTTTGAGTGCCATAATGATCGGTCTCCTTATGCGAGCTCGATGCGCTCGCCTTCCCTTACGGTGACGACCGCCTTCTTCCACGTGGACTCGCGGACCTGGCGGCGCGTGCCGCGCAGGTAGCGGAGCCCGCCCTTCATGTTTGCCGTGCGCACGGCGAGAACGTGCACGCCGAACGCCTTCTCCGCCGCGGCGGCTATGTGCGGCTTGCGCGCGTCCGGCGCGACCTTGAGCTGGTAGCGGCCTTCAGCCGACATGCGGGAGCCCTTCTCCGTGATCAGCACGTCGAGGATCACGCCGTCCGTCTTGGCCTTGAGTTCCGACTTCGTCATGATGCGTACCCCCTCACTTCGTTATGCGCGCCATGAGCGCGTCAAAGCCGTCCTTGTCGCAGACGATGCGGCGGTTCGCGAGAACCGTGTACACGTCGAGCGAGCCGGCCGTGGAATAGTCGATGCCCGGAAGGTTGCGCATCGTCAGGAAGACCGTCTCGTCGACGTCCTTCTGCACGATGACCGCCGTGCGGTCGACGCCGAGCTCCTTCAGGAACTTCGCCATCAGCCGCGTCTTCGGGGCCTCGAACTCGAACTTGTCCACGACGATCACGTCGCCCGCGACAAGCCTGTCGGAGAGGGCGCGCGCAAACGCCAGCGCGACGACCTTCTTGTTGACCTTGCGCTCGAAGGAGCGGGGCCTCGGACCGTGCGCGACGCCGCCGCCGCGCCACACCGGCGACTGGCGGAAGCCCGCGCGGGCGTTGCCCGTGCCCTTCTGCTTCCACGGCTTCTTGTTAGAGCCGGCGACCTCGCCCTTGGACTTCGTGGACGCCGTGCCGGCGCGACGCGAATTGCGGATCGCCGTCACCACGTCCTTGACGGCCTGGGCGCCCCTGTCGAGCGTCAGCGCGGCCTTGTCAAAGACTGTCTCTATCTTCTTCATGACTTACGCCCCCTTCTTCGCCCTGGCGGCGATAACGTTGTTCTTGAGGGACTTGCGCACGATCACGATTCCGTTGCGGGCGCCGGGTATCGACCCCTTCACGAGCAGGGCGTTGTCGTCGGGACGCACCTGCACGACCTCGAGGTTCGTGATCTTGCGGTTGACGTCGCCCATGTGGCCGGGCATCTTCTTGCCCTTCTCGATCCAGCCCGGCAGGTCGCGCGCCGCAAGGCCGCCCGTGCGGCGCTTGGAGTGGCCGCCGTGCGTCATGTTGCCGCCCGCGAAGTTGTACCTCTTGAGCACGCCCGCGAAGCCCTTGCCCTTCGTGACGCCGGTCACGTCCACGTACTTGACGCCCTCGAAGTTGGCGACGGTTATGACGTCCCCGACCTTGACCTCCTCGCCGGCGTCGGGGGCGAACTCGCGCAGCACGCGGACCTTGCTGTCCTTCAGGCCGCCGGTTTTCTCCTGGTGGCCGCAGACCGCCTTGGTGAGGCGCTTCGCCTTCTGCTCGCCGAAGCCGAGCTGCGCCGCGACGTACCCGTCGCGCTCGAGCGTCTTAACCTGCACGACGGGGCACGGGCCGACCTCGATCACCGTCACGCAAACGCGGCGGCCGTCTGCGTCGAACACCTGGGTCATGCCGACCTTCTTGCCAATCAAACCTTCCATGGCATCCCCCTCCCGTCAGACCTTGATGGTGATGTCCACGCCCGCAGGCAGGTTGAGCTTCTTCAGCTCGTCGATCGTCTGCGCGGTCGGGTTGACGATGTCGAGCAGGCGCTTGTGCGTCCTCATCTCGAACTGGTCCATCGACTTCTTGTCGACGTTCGGCGAGCGGTTCACCGTGTAGCGCTCGACGCGGGTAGGCAGCGGGATCGGGCCCACCACCTGCGCGCCCGTCCCCCTGGCCGTGTCGATGATCCCACCGACGGCCTGGTCAAGCACACGATGGTCGTATGCCTGTAGGCGGATGCGCACTCTCTGCTGTTGCATCTCTTTGCTCTTCCCTTCTCTTCGTTTCGTTTCCTGCGACTCAACGACCTCGCACTCGGCGGACTTCACCCGAAGTTGCCGCCGGAGGCCCTCTCGAAGGCGCCCCACGCGCGGTTGTGTCTCCCCGCAGCATCCCCGCAAAAAACGACGCCCGCGATCCATTCATGACCGCGGGCGACGCCCTACGGCCACGACGCGACGGGATTTACTCGCCCGTATCGCGACCATCTTCTTTGGCGAAGAATATGTGAAGTATATCAAAAAACCGTTCGCCGCGCAAGGGGGGTATTTCAGAAAATTTCAGCGGCGGGCCGAGTAGAGCAGCACGGCCGAAGTGCGGCGCTTCGGGAGGACGATTTCAAGCTCCCCGCCTACGAAGGACCTCTCCCCAGTGTCGAGGTTCTCGACCTCCACCGACGACGACGGGGACAGGCCCCTTAGCCGGATCGCGGCGCGGTCGGACGGCGAAGCCGCGCGGCGGAACGCCATCACCACTCCTCCGCCCGACGCGGGATCGTGGTACTGCCATATCGCCCACGCCGTGTCGTCGAGCCCGGCGCTGCCGTGGTTGTAGAAGTCGCACGGGAAGTACCTGCGTATCCGGCGGTATTCGTCGCAGCACTTCTTCGCCGCCGCCCATTCCACCTTCGCCTCGTCCTGGAAGACCGCGTTCCAGTACGCGACGCCGTGGCTGGACGAGTAGGCGCTGCGAAGCGAGTATTCGTCGCTCAGCTTCACTGTGCAGCCGTTGTACGGCAGGAGGCGGGAAAGCCCTGCGTTGTGCGCCTGGAGGACGTCGGCGTTGGCGTTGAAGCCGCACTGGTAGTCGCTGCGGAAGAACGGGATCGACCTGCGCAGGGTCTCTATGTCGATGCGGCGCCCGCCGCCGGAGCAGTTGTCTATGATCAGCTTCGGGCATCGTTCAAGCAGTTCGTCCCACATCTGGTACATTCCCGTGACATGGCGGATCTCGGTGACGCCCTCGCGGTCCTTCGCGTCGTGCTCCCTGAAGACGCCGGAGGGCTCGATGTTGAAGTCCTGTCGGTAGCAGGAGAGCCCGAGACGCCCGGCGAAGCCGACAAGCATGTCGCGCACGAGATTCCGCGCCTGCTCGTTGCCGTAGTAGAGGAGCGGCCCGACGAGCAGGTATGGATGGCTTTTGGCGAAGTCGGTGATCTTGCCCACGCGCTCCGGCTCCAGCCACAGCATAATGCCCATGCCGGCGTCCTTCGCGGCGTCTCGGACGTCCTCCAGCCTCTTGGGGTGTATGCGCGGATTAGGCGTCCAGTCCCCGGCCCACGGCCACCAGTCGCCCGTGTAGGCGTCGTCGCACTTCGTGGCGCGGCCGTACCATCCGGCGTCGATCCAGAGGTCTTCGTACGCCAGGCCCTTCTCCTTGAGCGTCTTGACGCGGCGGATCATCTCCTTGGAGGTCAGCCCGCCCCACAGTTCGTATGCGAGCAGACCTTCGCGGACTCCGGGGCGCGACGCCACGTGCGAGAAGTGGTTGCGAATGAGCCGGCGGAACTTGTTGCCGGAGTCCTCGCCCTTGGCGTAGTTCATCACGAGAACGCGGCTCGTACGCAGTCTCTCGCCCGGTTCCAGGTAGAAGCGCGCGCGAGCAAGCCCTGCCTCCACGCGCACGCCGTCCGCGCCGTCCTTGAACTTAGCCTTCCAGCCTCCCGTCCAGCCCAGCGCGATCATCGCGCCCTCGCCGCCCTGCGTCACCTCGAAGAAAGGCATCTCGCCGACCGACGGCAGTGCGCCAGTGTTCGCAACCTCGTGCTCCTTGCGGCAGCGCGGATGGAAGTAGCGGACGTTGGCGGCGAACTCGCTGGCGGACCTTGGGTCGCTGTTGGAATAGTCGTGGCCAGGAACGCATCCGTTCATCGTAACGACCGCACGGTCGCCGGGCAGGGAGATGTCGCCCACGAACTTCTTGGGCGCGGGCGGCAGCGCCACGAGGAAGTCGCCGTCGCGGATCTCGCTCAGCACGTCGCTCTTCTCCGCCGACGGGTTCTCGAACCAAAGCACCCACTCGACGGCGTCGTATTGCTGGTACGCTTTCGTCTCGACCGTCACCTTCAGCCGCGAATCCACCTGCACGGACTCGCCGCCCGCTACGACTCTGTCGCCATACTTGAACGAAAACGCCGGCTGCGGCACTGCAGCGCCGGCTGCGAACGCATGCGCGGCAACGGCCGCAACAATGCCGTACGGAATCTTGAGTTCCATGTGCTTCCCTTTCATCGCCACAATTCCTCGATTGCGTGTTGACTCCTGTCTAGATCAATCATCAATTGGACCTCGTCTTCTCCATGCCTTGTATTATACTACAAACGTCCCCTGCAAGAGCGCCTTCAGGTATCCGTTGGCGAAAAGGCGCCCGAGCGTGAAGTAGCCGGGCGTTCCCTCAGGCGTCAGGTCTCGGTCATACGCCATCTCGGGGACGTGGTCACCGCGCACCGGAACGTCGATGCCAAGTTCGCGGTACGTGCGCATCAGCGCGAACTGGTCGGTCGTCCCCTGGTCGTGGAAAAGCTCCGTGAAGTCCTCCTTCGTCCCCTCCACGTCGCGCACGTGTATGAACGCAATGCGCTTGCCGAAGTGGCGTGCGGCGTCATCAAGAGTCTTGACGGAATTTTCAGACCCCATTCCCCGTTCCCCGTTCCCTGTTACCTGTTCCCTGTTCCCCAGCATAAGCTTGAAGTTCGCCTGGCAGAACGTGACGGCGTTTGACGGCGAAGGACAGATTTCGTAGGCGCGGTCGTATGCCTCGACCGAGCCGAAGATTCGCGCATAGCCCCCTAGCGACGGAAGGCACGGGTCGTCTGGGTGAAGCCCCATCCTTACGCCGCACCTCTCAGCCGTCGGCATGACAGACTTGATGAAGTGTTCGTAGTTCGCCCACACCTGCTCCGCCGTAAGGCGGAGATTGTTTTCTTTGTGCCCTTTGTGGCTAAGATCGCTAGTTGAAAAAAACGTCGCCTTTGCTCCGCCGCGCCCTTCGCGCACGCCTGTGCGCGACCAGCCCTTGCCGACCATGAAGTTGTAGCAGAGGAGCCTTATGCCCAGCCTCCCCATCGACTCCAGCAACTCGCGGTAATGAGCCAACGTCTCTTCCCGTTCCCCGTTCCCTGTTCCCTGTTCCCCAAATTCCTTTATCGGACTCATGTCGAACGGGTCGCCTTCGAGGCCGACGACATCGAGGCCCGCGGACTTGAGACGCGAGACGATGGACGAGAGCGTTTCGTATTTCCACGGATCGGCGAGCCCCGTCAGATCGGGATTCACCTTTACGATGACGTCCGTGATTCCCATCTGCGGGCAAAGCTTCCACAGCGGATGCGGCGTCGGCGGAACGAATTCGACAAGTTTCAATGGAGCCTCCTCACTTCCCCCAATGGATTCTTTGAGTTCATGAAGCGAATTGTAGCATATCATCCGCATTTCGTAAAGCGCGTAACGCAAAATACGAAACGCCAAGGTCGCTCAACGGTCCTTCTCCCAGCTGTCGCCGGTGTTTATGCCGGGCGGAGAGGTCCTGCCGCAGCCGGACGTCACGGCAAAGTCGACAAAGCGGACGTTTTCCACGGACTTCATCTCAACGGGTTTCTCCGCATCTATTGTTCCGCCGACATTCTCGAAGCGCACGTTCCTCAGCACGGTGTCGCCCGTGCCCTGTAGCATAATCGGCAGTTTGCCCTTGACGCTGACGTTGCGGAACGTGACATTCCCGTAGCTTCTAAGTTTTATGCCGGGCTCTATCCAGAACGAAATCGGACTGCCCTCGACGTCAATATCGCAGTCTTCGACGCGAAGGTCCTCCATGGCGTAATGGCCGTGGTCGCCTTCCTGCAGGTAGCGGGTGGGATGCCCCGAGAGAACGCCGTTGTATCCCTTCATCCGCAGGTTCCTGAAGAGGCCGCGGCGGATCGTGCCGTCGGACGGGCAGCCGAGGCGTATGCACTGGCAGGTGCTGTTCAGCGTGCAGTTCTCTACAAGCATGTCTTCGCAGAGATCAGACTCCCCGTCGGGCGTGCGGATCGCCCGCATTATTATGCAGTCGTCGCCTGTCCTTATGTCGCAGCCGCGAATCTCCACGTGGCGGCAGCCGTCCACGTGGAAGCCGTCGTTGTTTATCATTCGCTGGTCGCCGTGTATCTTGACGCGCTCTGCGACGACGTTCTCGCACATCCTGAGCCAGCACGTCCAGCCCGGACTGTCCTTGAAGGTGACGCCCTCGAACCTCACGCGGCTGCAGCCCACGAACTCGACCATCCGCGTGCGCGGATGCGGCGGCTTTAGGAAGTGGCGCCCGTCGGGCGTGGTACCGTCGTAGAAGCTGACGCCGTTGCCGTCTATTGCGCCAGCGCCCGTTATGGCGACGTTGTCCTGGAAGAGGCATGCGATGAATACCTTGTCCGAACGCTCGGGATGCTTCCGGATACGCGGGTCGACCACGTCGTCGTAGTCGGCCGGCTTCCCGCCGCCGAGTATCACCGCGCCCTCCGGCAGGTGCAGCTCGACGTTGCTCTTGAGATACAGCGTGCCGCTTCTGTAGACTTGCGGCTTCAGCACGACGCGTCCGCCGCCCGCCGCATGCGCGGCGTCGATGGCGCGCTGGATGCCCGCGCCGGTCTCGGCCTCCGGGACGAAGTCACGTCCGCACGACATCCCCGGCAGCACAATCGCCGCCAGCAGCCCGGCAATGGTTATGGCATGCATGTTTTTACTCCAGTTTCAGCGGAAGCACATTGCCCCCAATTGGGCGTCTCCTCCAAAGGAGCCGCCAAGAGCCAGTCAACGACATTCACAACACGGACTGTCTCGGAACCTTCATTGACAATCTCATCCTCGTGGTCGGTGACAAGGAGCAAATCGGCGCATTTAAGCTTCCGGCCGACCTCGAACAACGCCGACAATTCGCGCTTGCGCGTCTTCTCGTCGGAAATGTCCCAGCAGACCTGTACAAGCCGCTTGACCTTCCCGAAATGCCGAAGCACGAAATCGACTTCGTGTGACTGGTCGCGGTAGTAGTATATCTCGTAGTCCAGTTTCTCACGCAACGACCTAAGCTGCAGAAAGACTATGTTCTCAAGCCGCCGTCCTCGATTCTCAGCCCCCTCCAGGACACCGGACGCATAGCTGACGAAGCCTGGATCGATGCAATACACCTTGCCCAGCTTGAGACGTTCCGCCGTCTTGAAGGAAAACCTGTTTACGGTCTGTATCAGATAGGCTGCTTCAAGGTAGTTGGCGTAAGTCTGAACCGTATGGACGCTCTTGATTCCAAGCCTGTTTGCGATGTTGGCGTATGAGACTTCAAGCGCATAGCTCTCCATCAGGACTCTGGAAATGTCGGAAAGCGTCTGCGGGTTGCGCAACTTGTGGCGCTTGAGTATGTCGCGGAAGAGGATTGCGTTGTAGATGTCGCGCAGATAGCCGCGCGCGTCGATCATGTGGAACGTCTCGGGCATTCCGCCATGCAGGGCGTAGTGTTCATAGTCGCGTCTGGCCTCCGCCTTCCCCTTCGTCGTCTCCGGACGCCCCCGCTTCATGTAGGCACGGTATTCGGCAAAGGAGAACGGGAAGAGTTCGGTCGATACGAAACGCCCCGTCAGGTACGTCGCGAGTTCCGACGACAACAATCGCGCATTCGACCCGCTGATGACGACGCGAAGTCCCTTGCGGAGCAGACGGTTCACGAACAGCTGCCACTTGGGGGCATCCTGTATCTCGTCAAGGAATAGATGCTTGACCGGTCCATATACGACATAGACGGCCTTGAGAATCTCGTCAAGATCGGCGGCTTCGATGCCGTCAAGTTTTTCATCGTCAAACGTCACGTATCCAAACGGAACACCTGCCGTCTTTAAAGCCGTAAGGCAGAGGATGGACTTGCCGCTTCTCCGAACGCCGATCACGACCTGTGCGCACGGGCTTGCGAGGTCGATTCCCGACATGCGTTCTCGAACAAGAACATCCGCCTTGAGCAGTTCGCCCAAGTCCTCTTTCTGGTTTTTCAGAACCGTATTGTAGTCAGCCATCAAAACATCCTCCCTGGCCAACATTATATCAAATAGTGCATTGAGATTGCAATAATGAATATTGTCTAATGCATCCGTACTGCACTAATCATCGGAAAGACCCTTAAGTTGCGCACAGGACGCTATGCAGCAATGGGGCGATGAAACCTTTCTCGCGCGCCAACAAAGCCTACCGATCCAGAGGGATTACACCGTCGCCAGCAAGAAGAACCGGGGAGTCCCAGACCGGCACGGAGGAAAGACCGTCCAGCGCATAGGCGCGGCCCGTCAGGATGTCAATCCACGTCGTCGCCCCGTCGGCCTTCAGAAACGAAAGGTCAGCCTTGTCGTACGCCAGTGAGTCTCCCGGTCGCTCGCCGGAGAACCAGACCGCCGCAAACGGCTTGCCAAGGCGGGAGAACCTTGCGACCGAAAGCTCCTTGCCGCCGACTCTGCGTTTTTCGAAACCGAGTGCAGACACGTCGTCGTCGAAAACTGAGTAGAAGTTCTTCATGGCGTAGTACGCCGGACGGCGGTAGACTGGCTCCTTCAGCGTGTTCGAGCGTATGAGCCCGAAGCTCTGCAGCATGAACGTATACTGAAGGTCGATGAACGTGAACAGGTTGGACGGCATCTCGCGCGCCGCCGCGCACATTTGCAGGCGGAGGTTCCACTTCGCCTGCGAGTACTCCGTCCACTCGATGCCGTGCAGGGCGTGGGCGAATTCGAGCTGCGCCGGGCAGCCCACCTCGCCCTGGATGACGGTCCAGTCCTTGGAATACCCCTTGAGGAACTTCTCGAACTCCGGCGCGAAGTAACGCCGCCACTCATACGTCATTTCGTTCGATTCGGCTATGGCCTCGCTTTCGTCGTATGTCAGATACGCCCAGTCCGGGTTGGCGCAGTACGGATGGAACACCCAGTACTTGACGAGGTCGAGCGCATTCTCGGTCTTCAGCTTGTCGGCGACAGCGCGATACTCGTTCTTCGACGGGTCGTGCGTCCTGCCGAAGTGGACGGCCGTCACGATGCACTTCGCCTCCGGCTGCTCCGCCTTTATGACACGCGCCGTTTCATAGACCATCTTTGCATACTCGTCGCGCTGACCGAACGGCTCGTTCCATATCTCCCACTCGTCGACGACGTCCTTGTACCTGGCGACGAGCGCCTTGACGTAGCGAAGCCACGCGGCGAACGCCGCAGGGTTGTCCGTCACCTGCCTGACGCGCATTCCCAGGCGAAAGTCGCTGCCCCACACGGGGTTGCCGTAGGAGATGCATATCCAGGGCTTAACGCCCATCGCCGCCATCTCGCGCACCTGCGGATCGAGCCACGTGAAGTCGTACTTGCCCTTCTCCTGCTCGGTCTTGGCCCAGCCGGAGAAGAGGCGGCCGCGCTTCGCGCCGAGCTCGCCAAGAAAGCGTTTGTACTGGTCCCAGTCGGCGTAGTCGCGGTCGAGCGTCTCGCAGCCGACGGACCAGCGAGACGAGCGAATCTCCTTCGCGGTGCGCGTCCTGAGCGTGCCGACACGCCTGAGGCCCGGGTCGGTGGAATTGAGCTTCTTCCACGTGACGCACGGCCTTTCCTTCCACTTATGCGGACCCTTGTGGTCGTTCCACGCGTCCCAGGTCTTTATCTTCGCGGCGTCCTTGAAGCTGACGACTCGCCGGGCGGACGCCGCCTCCGCCGCAGACTTGCGCAGCTTCTCCAGATACCGGCCCATCATGCCGCGGTCCACCGTCTCGCGCAGAGCCTCGACGCCGAAATCGCGGCATCCCTCGGCGAACCGCTCCACCGCGTCAGCGCGGCTCCCCGAAAGACGCCAGCGGTCGAAGTTGAGAATGAACGCGTGATCGAGCGAGAGCTTCTCCCTGAGGACCCTGCGCTCGAAGCGGATGCCATCGGCACGCGCCGCCGCGACGGCGTTGGACATCGCCACAGCGGCCTCCTCGGCGTCTTCGCGGCCCATGAAGTCCGCGACGTCGGAATGCCCGCACGTGATCTTGCCCCCGGCGGCGGCGAACCGCGCGGCGCAGTCTTCGAGGACGTCGACGTAGCGGTCCATGAAAGGCGCGGCGCGCCCGCCGTAGTAGCCGCGCATGAACTCGGCGCGCAGCCTGCCCTCGTCGGCTTCCGGGTTCCACAGGAGATGCGACAGGTACCAGTGCCTGAACGCCGCAAGCGTCCCCGCCGAGCACATCGCGTCTCCCTGCTCGAACACGCCAACTGCGCCGCGCCGCGCGAAGAGGCGCACGTTCGGCGCCATGGAGCGTATGTTCGGATGCGGCAGCATGTACGACCAGAAATTGGCCGCGTAGTCCCAGACGAACAGACGGCCGGCCGCGATCTCCGACCATGCCGCGAGGTTCTCGGAGAAGCCGTCGTCGAGCCTGCCGCGCTCGTACGGCTCGTTGACGCCGCACTTGAACGAACACAGCCGCACCACGACGTTGCCGCGGGGCCGCGTCTTCTTTGGTGGCTTGACCGTGAACTGGTAGGCGAACGTGTCCACGCGGACGCGGGGATGGACCTTCTCCACGGCCTCTGCGACGGCGTTCGCGAAGCGGAGGTAGAGCCCCGACGTCGCGCCCTCCTCCTCGATCACGGCCCTGCAGCCGGCGCATTCGCAGGACCCCTTCCAGTCGTTCTGCGAGACGGATATGAAGTCGACGGACGGGTCTTCGGCGAGAAGCCTCAGAGTCTCGTCGATGTACGCGCGCTTCATCTCCTCGTTGACGAGGCAGAGCTGCTTCGCGACCCTCTTTCCGCCCACGAGCGAATACCAGTCGGGATGGTCCGCAAAGTGCTTCGCCGGCGGAAGGACCTCGAAGAAGGAATGATATGCGCTTCGGCGTCCCTTGTAGAAATAGAGGCGGTGGTCTCCGCCGAGCCTCGCCGGAACCGGCTCTAGGTCATGGAACATGTAGCGCGTCCGCGACGAGAAGTTGCCCTTCGAGCGGACCTTGAACAGCGCGTTGGTGAATCCGTCGAGATAGTACGTCTCGCGGTACGCGAACTTCGGGGCGTGCCTGATCTCCGCCGCCGGGAGCGGCATCGCCGCGAGACGCGGGTAGGTCGATTCCGTCGACGTCCACCATCTCACCCCGCAGACGTCCTCGAGATACACGTCCACGGCGTAGAACGGCCCGCGGTCGGGGTGCCCCGCCAGCACGACGTCGCCGCCGTCCGCCGCGACAAGCACCTCGTCCGGACGCCACCGGGCGGGGATGCGCGGCTTCGCCCTGCGCGTTGCGCCGATGTAGAAGCCGGGGCCGCCGGCCGCGGCGGATTCGCTGACGATCTCCATATCGGCCCCGGTGATCTCCGCCACCGCGCCGCGCAGTTCGTCCGCCGCGCCGCGTTCGACTTCGGTCGGATTGTCGGGCAGGACGATCGCCGCCAGGATGGCGACCGAAAGAAACGATGTGCTCACGGCATTTCCTCTTATTCTCGATTCACCAGCACGACGCGGACACGGTCGACGTAGATGCGGTTTGGCTCCTTGGACCCAGGCCTGTACTTCGGCCCCGTGAAACGCGCCGAGAAAAAGACTTCGCAATGGCGTCCCGCCAGTTCGGGGAAGCCGAGCGGACACTGTATGCTCCACGCGGACGTCGCGAAGAAGTATCCGTTCGTCGGCACGTCAGGCACGTCGAGCATGTACCAGGCATAGCCGTCGCCCGGCTCTAGTTCGCCATACTCGCGCTTCAGCGGCTTGCGCTCCGACTGCGACCAGTTGCAGGCCACCGTGAAAGGCAGGTTGTATCTGTCGTGGTCGGCCTTGACGCAAACGGCCCTGCCTGAGGCCGCGAGCGGATCGTCGCGGAGCTTCACGTTTTCCTTGTCGTAGAGGTCGAGCCAGTCGGCATCCAGCTCGTAGAAGGCCCGATCGTCCGCGAAGCCCGGCTCCGGCGCGCACTTCCTGAGGCGAGAACGCACCTCTGCGACGCGAACGAGGCTCTGGCGAGCCCTGGCGATGCGACGGAGCAGCTTCGCGTCGCCCGCCGCCGCGGCCTTGGCCGCGCGGAAATGCCCCTCCATGATGCGCAGGTCGTCGCGTCCGATCCACGCGAACTCGCCGAACCGCGGGAACCACGTCACAAACGCCCTCTTCTCGTCATATGTCTTCTTCAGATAGTCGCGGACGGCGCGGACGTGCGGCGCGGACGCGCGGTAGTAGAGGCGGTAGAACTCGTCCATCAGAGACTTGTCGTCCTGGAACGGGTCTTCAAGCAACTTGCGTTCGAGAAAGAACTTCAGTTCGTACATGTCCTGGCGTTCCGGCGTCTCGTGTTCCCAGAACATTCCCTTCACATTGCAGTCGGCGTAGAGGCGGTACTTGTCGCCGTAGTGATATTCGCTGGGGAACGGCATGCCGGCAGTCGCGTCCACGTAGGTGATTGAATAGTCCCAGATGAAAACCGAGTCGGAGAAACGTCGCCAGCCGCGAATCTGGTCCGTGAAATACCTGTTGTCTGGATGCAGCACGGACGCGCCCATGCTGTTGCGAGTCGGTCCCGTGCGCAGCACGACGTTCGAAGCCGTGTGCACGCCGTTCGACGGCATATCCGACGAGTAGAGGTACGAAGAGACGGTGAACAGCAGGTCGGGCCGCCCTTCTCCTGCGATGGCCGCCACGCGGTTCGCGAACAGAATCTGCTGGCCGGAATGCCCGTACTTCGCGACCTCCGCCCTGCACGGGTCGCACGTGCAGAAGAACCTGTTGTCGTTCATGGTGAGGTCGTAGAACCTCGGCGCGGGCTCGCCCGACGCTTTCGCCTTCGCCTCGGCCGACGCTATCGACTCCCTGACCTTCGCCGCGAAGACCTCAGCGAGCCCCGGACATGAAAGGCAGAGCTGCCCGTGGTGCTGGCCGCCGACGCGCCTGCCGTCCCTGAACGAATACCACTCGGGATGCTCCTTGCCGTACTTCCTGAACGGGAGGTACCGGTCCCACGTGTGGCAGAGGTGCGGCGGGCCGAACGAGACCCCGCCGCCCCACGCGGCGGGGATCGGCTTGCCGCCGTTGCCGTTGAGGCGGTTCCTGACGAGCGTCCGCACGTCGTTCGTCGCGGTGCGCCAGATGTCGCGCTGGAGGAAGTACGGCCTGCCGCGCATGTCGAGGGCGGGGAGCGCGAGCGACTTCGCCTCCGGCACGTCCTCGTCGCCGTCATGCCACCAGTGCACGCCGCATTTGTCTTCGAGCAGGTGGTACACGGCGTAGAGCGCGCCGCGCATGCCGCCGCCGGAGAGGACAACGTCGCGACCGAACGACTTGACCACCCACTCCTCGTCGGCGAACGCCCCGGCCCCCATGCCCTTGCCGCGGGCGAACGCCGTGTCGCCTACATGGAACACGGCTTCGCCAGCGCCGCCCAAGGTCACTTTCCCTTCCGACGCGAGGCGCTTCATGTAGGCGCCAAGCTCCTTCGCGGCGGTCTTCTCCCACGGCTTCGCCGCGTCCGGCAGCCTTATCTCGTACCCATGCGCCGCAAACGCGACACATGCCGCCGCCGCAAAAGCCAATGACGTTCTCATTTCCGATTCCCTCCTCTTGCGTCAACAGGCACTACCCTGACGCGATCGACATAGATGCGGTTGGGCTCCTTGGAGCCCGGCCTGAACTTCGGTCCGGTGAAACGCGTCGAGAAAAAGACTTCGCAATGACGTCCCGCCAGCTCGGGGAAGCCGAGCGGACACTGTATGCTCCATTCCGACGTGGCGAAGAAGTAGCCGTTTGTCGGAACATCCGGCACGTCGAGCGCGTACCATGCATAGCCGTCGCCAGGCTGAAGCGTGCAATAGGAACGCTTCAGCGGCTTGCGGCCCGACTTCGACCAGCAGCACGCGACGACGAACGGAAGGTCGTACTTCCCCGGGCGCACGTCTATGCAAGCTGCGCTCCCGGACGCGGCAAGCGGGTCCTTCTGCATCTTTACGTTGTCCTTGTCGTAGAGGTCAAGCCAGTCGGAACCGAATTCGTAGAACTCGCGTCCCCCTGCAAAGCCCGCCTCTGGCGCGCACTTCTTCAGGCGAGACCGCACCTCCACGACTCGCGCGAGGCTACGCCGCGCCTTCGCGATGCGCCTGAGCAGCCTTGCGTCGCCGGCCGCAGCGGACTCCGCCGCGCGGAAGTGCCCCTCCATGACCTCGATGTCGTCCGGCTCAATCCACGCGAACTCGCCGAAGCGCGGCATGTACGTGATGAATGCGTTGCGCTCGTCGTGCATCCGCCTGAGGCGGTCGCGCGCGGCGCGCACGTGCGGCGCGGCGGCGCGGTAGTAGAGGCGGTAGAACTCGTCCATGAGCGCCTTGTCGTCCTGGTACGGGTCTTCCATCAGCCTGCGCTCGAGGAAGAACTTCAGCTCGTACATGTCCTGCCTCTCCGGGGTCTCGTGCTCCCAGAAAACGCCCTTCACGTTGCTGTCGGCGTAGAGGCGGTACTTGTCGCCATAGTTGTACTCGCTCGGAAAAGGCATACCCTCAGTCATGGAGACGAAAGTAATTGCGTAGTCCCAGATGAACACCTTGTCGGCGAAGTCGCGCCAGCCGCTGATCTTCTTGACGAAGTACGCGCCGCTTGGGTGCAGCACCGAAGTGCCCATGCCGCAGCCGTCGCGGGTCGGCCCAGTGCGGAGCACCACGTTGGACGCCGTATGTACGCCGTTCGACGGCAGGTCCGACGAATACGAATATGACGAGACCGTGAACAGCAGGTCGGGCCGCCCCTCGCCTGCGATGGCAGCGACGCGGTTCGCGAACAGTATCTGCTGGCCGGAATGCCCGTACTTCGCTACCTCCGCCTTGCAGTTGTCGCATGTGCAGAAGAACCTGTTGTCGTTCATCGTCAGGTCGTAGAACTTCGGAGCAGGCTCCCCTGCCGCCTTCGCCTTTGCCTCGGCGCCGGCTATCGATTCCTTCACCTTGGCTGCCAGCGCCTCGTCAAGCCCCGGGCACGAAAGGCAGAGCTGTCCGTGGTGCTGCCCGCCGACGCGCTTCCCGTCGCGCAGGGAATACCACTCGGGGTGCTTCCTGCCGTACTTCTTGAACGGCAGGTACCTGTTCCACGTGTGGCAGAGGTGCGGAGGCCCGAACATCATTCCGCCGCCCAGCGCGGCGGGGATTCGCTTGCCGCAGTTGCCGTTGAGGCGGTTTCTTACGAGCGTGCGCAGGTCGTTCGTGGCCGTGCGCCAGATGTCGCGCTGCATGAAGTACGGCTTGCCGCGCATGTCGAGTGCGGGAAGTGCGAGCGACTTCGCCTCCGGCACGTCCTCGTCGTCGTCATGCCACCAGTGCACGCCGCATTTGTCTTCGAGCAGGTGGTAGACGGCGTAGAGCGCGCCGCGCATGCCGCCGCCGGAGAGGACGACGTCGCGCCCGAACGACTTGACCGCCCACTCCTCGTCGGCGAACGCCCCGGCCCCCATGCCCTTCTCGCGGGCGAACGCCGTGTCGCCGACGTGGAACACGGCTTCGCCAGCGCCGCCGACGGACACCGAACCGTCCGAGGCAAGCTTCTTCAAGTAGTCTCCAAGCTCCTGCGCGGCGGTCTTCTCCCACGGCTTCGCGTTCTTCGGAAGCCTGATTTCATATTTGCGAGATGACGGTGCCGCGCATGCCGCTACGACGCAGCCATCCAGCGGCACGACGCGGACGCGGTCGACGTAGATGCGGTTTGGTTCCTTGGACCCCGGCCTGTACTTCGGCCCCGTGAAACGCGCAGAGAAGTAGACCTCGCAATGCCTCCCCGCAAGTTCCGGGAAGCCTAGCGGACACTGTATGCTCCATGCGGACGTCGCGAAGAAGTATCCGTTCGTCGGCACGTCAGGCACGTCGAGCATGTACCAGGAATAGCCGTCGCCCGGCTGAAGCTCTCGGTAGACGCGCTCCAGCGGCTTGCGCTTCGACTGAGACCAGTTGCAGGCCACCGTGAAAGGCAGGTTGTATTTGTCGTGGTCGGCCTTGACGCAAACGGCCTTGCCTGACGCCGCCAGCGGATCGTCACGGAGCTTCACGTTGTCCTTGTCGTAGAGGTCGAGCCAGTCGGCGGAGAACTCGTAGAAAGCGCGTCCTCCTGCGAAGTCCGGCTCCGGCGCGCACTTCCTGAGGCGCGAACGCACCTCTGCGACGCGAACGAGGCTCTGGCGCGCCCTGGCGATGCGACGGAGCAGCTTTGCGTCGTCGGCCGCTGCGGACTCCGCCGCGCGGAAATGCCCCTCCATGACGTCGATGTCGTCCGGCTCGATCCAGGCGAAGTCACCGAGGCGCGAACTGTACGTAATGAAGGCGTTGCGCTCGTCGAAGATCCGTCTGAGCCTGTCGCGCACGGCGCGCACATGCGGCGCGGCGGAGCGGTAGTAGAGACGGTAGAAGCCGTCAATGAGAGCCTTGCAGTCCTGGAATGGATCCTCGAGGAGCGCACGCTCGAGGTAGAACTTCAGCTCGTACATATCCTGCCGCTCGGGGGTCTCGTGCTCCCAGAATACGCCCTTGACGCCGTTCTCCGCGTAGAAGCGGTACTTCTCGCCGTAGTGGTACTCGCTCGGAAAAGGCATTCCCTCCGTGAGATTGTAGGTGATCGAGTAGTCCCAGATGAACAACTTGTCCGCGAAGCCGCGCCAGCCGCGGATCTTCTGCCTGTAGTACGCACTCATGGGCGCCCCGAGGCTGTCGTAGTCGCGGGTGGGACCCGTTCGCAGGACGACGTTGGACGCAGTGTGCACGCCGTTCGACGGAAGGTCAGACGCATAGGAATACGACGAAACAGTGAACAGCAGGTCAGGACGCCCCTCGCCCGCAATCGCGGCGACGCGGTTGGCGAAGCGAATATGCTGTCCTGAATGCCCATACTTCGCGACTTCCGCCGCACATGCGTCGCACGTGCAAAAGCGCCTGTTGTCGTTCATCGTGAGGTCGTAGAAGCGCGGCGCGGGCTCTCCTGTCGCGCGCGCCTTGGCCTCCGCGCCTGCACTCGACTCCTTCACCTTCGCCGCAAAGACCTCCACGAGTCCAGGGCATGAAAGGCACAGCTGGCCGTGGTGCTGGCCGCCGACGCGCTTGCCGTCGCGGAGCGAATACCATTCGGGGTGCTCCTTGCCGTACTTTTTGAAGGGCAGGTAGCGGTTCCACGTGTGGCAGAGGTGCGGAGGGCCGAAAGACACCCCGCCTCCCCAGGCGGCAGGAATCGGCTTGCCGCAGTTGCCGTTGAGGCGGTTTCTTACGAGCGTACGCAGGTCGTTCGTGGCCGTGCGCCAGATGTCGCGCTGCATGAAGTACGGCTTGCCGCGCATGTCGAGTGCGGGAAGTGCGAGCGACTTCGCCTCCGGCACGTCCTCGTCGTCGTCATGCCACCAGTGCACGCCGCACCGGTCCTCGAGGAGGTGGTAGACGGCGTAGAGCGTTCCGCGCATCCCGCCGCCAGCAAGCACGACGTCGCGCCCGAACGACCTGACGGCCCATTCCTCGTCGGCGAACGCATGCGCGCCCATCCCCTTGCCGCGAGCAAACGCCGTGTCGCCCACGTGGAACGTCGCCTCGCCGGCGTCGCCGACGGTCACTCTCCCGTCGGACGCGAGGCGCTTCATGTAGTCGCCGAGCTCCTGCACGGCCGTCTTCTCCCACGGCTTCGCCGCGTCAGACATCTTTATCTCGTACCCATGAGCCGCGAACGCGGCAAGCGCGGCGAATGCCGCCGCAACCGATGAACATAGATTCCTCATCTTGATTTCCCTTCCTGTACCATGTTATATCTCACGCAGAGGCGCAGAGAACGCAGAGTTTTTTATCTGATGATGATAGACATGCCGGGCCTCGTCACGACGATGTCAAGACGATTGTCGACACGGCGGAGACGAACGAACTTGCGGCCGAAGTTCACGGCGTTCAGCGTCGGCAGCGAACCAGATATCGAAGATGCGGAAAGAATCGTCCACACCCCTGGCTCGACCACGTTCGCCGAATCCGCCGTCACCACGATCGTCGCGCCCTCGCCGAATGCGACATCGCCGTCGACGTCGATGCGCTCCACATCGTCCGCGCCGCCGTAGCGGAGCAAAAGCGAACCGGGCATCACACCCGCCGCCGAGATCGAGCCGCCGCCGGACACCGACGCGGCGCGGACAAACGCGTTCTTCGTGAAGTCGAGCGACGCGCCGGACGCGACGCTGACGGACGCAAACGGCGTCGCGTTCGTCCAGACGGGCTCCGCCGTGCCGAACCACTTGGCGCGGAGGCGCTTCACCAGGAAGTCGCGCTCGGTCACGGTGAGCGCGTTCGAGAACGCGACGAGCTCGCCGTACCATCCGCCGCCGGCGTTCGACGTGCGGTCAAGGAACATCGAGGTCACCGTGGTCGCGTTCGTCGGGACGGCTGAAATCAGGTGTGCGGCCGTACCAGGCTGGAAGTCGGCCGTTATAGCGTCGCCGTCGGCATAGAGAAGGCCGTTGACGACAGCGCCGCAGTGGGCGGCCGATCCTGCACGGCTGTCGATGAGCCTTGTTCCATAGCGATAATAGTTGTACTCGTTTTGCGCCGTCGCCATGTCTGCACGGCGGAAAACGCCCGGTTCGACTTCCGCATTCGCATCCGCCCACACGACGTGCAGCTCGCGTACGGTCTTGTCCGCGACGCCAGATATCTTCATGCCGGCTGCGTCGCCATATCTCGGCTCGGTGGAGTTGTTGTTGCGCCGTCCGAAGTCCACGACGGTGCGCGACACTCCTTCTGCTGTCTCGACCGTCTTGAGCGTCGCGTTCGTGAAGGAGATTATGTTATCTACGAACGTCGTCGCAAGAATCCCGTTGCCGCGCACGTCAGCCCATTGCGTCACGTTTGTGCGCGCGCCGCCGTCCTCCACGCGGCGGGAGATGGAATGCAGGTCGGATGCGTCGAAATGGAACAGCGCTGTCGCTGCGGGATCCGGCGCAATCTCGAACCTTAGCACGCCGCCCTCCACGGTTATCGAAGACGGCGCAAGGCCGCTGCGGCTTCCCATGACCGTCATCGTCCCGGAGCCGCTCTTCGTGAACGGCCTCCCCGCGATGCCGTCGATCTCGTTCACGATGACGTCCTGCCCTGTCGCGAGCGACGGCGACGTCCCCTGGGAATACGACACCGAAGATATCCTGAGCCGCTCGGCGTCCGGCCCCTTCTCGCCGCGCCACTTCTCCATCAGGTACGCGACGGTGTCGCGCCGCTCCGCATCCGTGAGCCTGCGGTCGTAGATTATGAATTCGCCGATGTCAACGCGCCCTTGCGACTCGGCGACGTTTGTGCGTGTCTTCGCCAGCAGGTCGAACGCGTGCTTCGAAGGGAGGGCTACAGAATAGACCTTCACGTCAGACTCGGCCGATGACGCCAAGCGGTACGTCCACGGGTCGAACGGCGCGCCGTTGAGTGTCCAGACGGCGCCAGGCACCGTCGGCCCTCCAGTCGATGCGTCCAGCACGTTCCAGAACCCAGCGTACAACTTGAGGGTGGTGGAGCCGAATATCGAGCACTTGTTGGAGCGGTTGACAATCCGCTGGGCGATGAAGGCCTCGCATGCGTTCTCGCCGGACGGCACAATGCGCATCCAGCTCTGGTACGAATTGTCGTTGCTTCCGGGATAGCAGAAGCTCACGAGGTCGTGGCCGTTCGCCACGCCGGGCTTCACGTATGGCGGCAGGCCGTACCAGTAGGCATTGCCCTCCGGGAGCTCGGCGTATCCGCCGAAACCCTCGCCTCGCCGGTCGGCCCATTTCGTGACGCAGCGCACGGAAGAACCTTCCGCGTTAGTGCAGGTGAGCGCATGTTCGGCGTCCAGCCAGAGCACGGGGTTCGCGGCGGGAGCCGGCGACGCGGACACGGGGGAGTTCTCCGGCGTCAACGCAATCGAACCGGCCTCGACGGAAACGGCAAGCCCGTCAGGGCTTATGTGGTCGACCTCAAGGCACCCGCCGCCCGTCTTTTCAAGCGACCCGCTGACGGCGGCGAGTCTGCGCACGTTGGCGACGCCGCCCTCTCGCACGCCGACTGCGGAATCCGCCGTCGCGACGACAAGCCTGCCGACGTCCGCATCGTCCGCGCCCATCCACTTCCGCATGAGGTAGCGAACCACCTGGTGGCGCTCGGCGCGCGTCAGGGCGTTCGTGTACAACAGTATCTCGCCGACACGCCAGCCGCCGACCTTGCCCGGGGTGAGACGGTCTGTCGCCAGATAGCGCACGCGCGCCGTCGACGACGTCGCACCGCAGCTGTAGACGTGGAAGTCCGTCCAGGCGCGTCCCACGACCCCCATCGCGTTGTTCGCCGGCGCACCGTTGAAAGTGTGTTCGCCAAAAAGCACGCTCTTCGCGGCGTTTGACGGCGAGTAGCGTCTGGGCACACCGTCCGCGTGAAAGTCGTACTCGTTATACCCTCCGAAGAGCGGCGCACTGTTGATCTGGGTGTGGACGCCCGCGTAGAACACCTCGCGAATCGTGGCGCATCCCGCCTCCGTCACCGACGAAGTGCCGTCCGGGCGAGAGAGGGCCATCGTGCAGTTCGTCGGCCCGTAGGTGGGAACGCCCGCCACCGTGGCGGAGCCGAAATCGAGCAGAGGCAGCCCGGTCGGCGACTTCACCGGACTTATGAACGGCGCGTTCGCATAGTTGATCTTCAACGATCCCGTTGTCGTGAGGTTTGGCGGAACGAAGGCCGACATGCCTGTGCCGCCGAGCGAAGCCCACGCCGTGACATTCGTGCGCCCGTCTGCTACGTTGTATGTCATCGTGTCGATGCGCGAGGCGTCGAAGTGGTACAGCGCGCCGGCAACTGGTGCCGTAGTCTTGGCCGGAACGCCGTCCAGTTCGAGATCGCCCTCCTGCAGGAAGATTCCGGTATCCACGCCGCAGACGGACTTCACGCGCAGTGTGCCGCCCCCCTTCTTGTCGACAGCCGAACCGCCCTGGATGGATTCGACGCTTGCAGGCGAGCCAACCGTCAGGACCATGCGGTTGGTCGCCACGACGTGCGACAGCGACGGGGAATGGCCCGGCTCCGGCTCAAGGATGATTTCCGCCTTCGAGTCCCCGGAGCTCCAGAATCCAGAGAATCCGTCGGGGTTGACGACGGTGAACGTCTGCGCGCAGTACGAGTCCGGGGAAGAGGACGTAGAGCGCTCCGCAAGGAGAATCTCTTTGTCGGGCCCGCCGTATATCTCGCCGGCGGACGTAGAGCCAGCCGTGCCGACAGTGCCCGCCCGGAATACCTGCAGATAGCCGGGATAGTTGGTCAGGCAGACGACGTCCGTCAGCGAGGGGGCGACCGTCGCCTCCGCGCCCGTCGTCAAGTTCCACCAGTAATGCGGATACTCTCCCCATGGTATCGGGTTCTTGTTCGGCCAATACCAGCCGCGGTTGTTGACATAGGTGTCGGCTTCAAGCCGCGCGGCGGAAAGCGCAACGAGCGCAACCACCACGCCACCGAGCAATGTCCTGCTGAGTGCTGTTTTTTCGTTTTTCATGGGATGGTACCCTCCTTTGGCTGTTGAACATGCATGACGACCCGACGCTCCGTAAGCAGGCTCGGCGAGTCGTATACCGGAACGTCGACGAAGGTGACGCCGTCCGAATGGACGAGCTGGCCGCTCCGCGGAAATTCGTAGACGGCACCGGTCAGGAGGTCCACCCACACGGGGTCCTTCAGCGGCGCGCCAGTCCAATAGAATGCATACGGACGCGTGGCAAAGCCGTCGCCCGGCCTCTCGCAGGCGGGGACGCCGGCTTCGATCATGGAAGAGCCGCAGGTCCAGAACGCAAACACTCTCGCGCCGTCGTCTTTCCGGTACTCATACGTGCAGACCGTTTCGTCCGTCGTTCCGAACCCGGAGTCCGCAACGCGCACAAGCGTGTCGTCGAAGACGCTCGCCACGTTCTGCACGGCGTAGTAGGCGCGCTTGACGGCGATGACCTCCCTTTTCGCGTTCGCGCGGAGAAGTCCCTTGCGGTTGATCTCGCGCCCCCTGTGGTTGAAGTCGCAAATCGTGAACACGCTCGACTCCACGTCGTGCCCGAGGTCGCCGAGCATCCTGCGCATGTCCCACTTCGCCTGGCTGTATTCGCTCCATGGCGTCTTCGAGAGGGCGAAGTACGTGCACATCTCGCTCGGACAGCCGTTCTCGCCCTGCCGCATCTTCGCCGAAGGGTTATATCTGGCGAGCACGGCCTTCTGGGCCTCGACCTGCGCATACGAACTCTCCGGCGCAGATGCGTAGCCGTGGTAGATGATCGAGTCGAAGAGCGCCACGTCCGGGCCCATGGCCTTGAGGCACGCCTCAAGAAACGCCGCATCGTTGCGGGCGAGCGAAAGGCCGGCGATGCGCGCGCCAGGGATGTTGCGGCGGATTATCTTCGCGGTGCGCACGTTGAACGCCGCTATCAGTTCGGGCGGCTTCGACGACTTGTGCCCGTAGTCGGGCTCGTTCCACATAGCCCAGTCGCGCACGCGCGTGGCGAAGTGCCTGGAGATCGCGTCCACCCAGGCATCCCACCCCGCGAGGCCCTCTTCGCTCGTCGGGAAGCCGCCGGCAAGGTCCCAGCCGCCACCACCCGGATAGACGGGATTGCCATAGCCCGTCTCCAGCATAGGGACAATGCCGTTCTCAAGGGCGAAGTCAACCTGCCGGTCAAGCCACGAAAAGTCGTACCGCCCCTTCTCCTTCTCGCATTTCGCCCATCCGGCCTGCAACCGTATCTTCTTGATGCCGAGAGGCTTGAGGAAGCGCTTGTATGCGTCGAAATCCGCAAAGTCTCGGTCGAGGGTCTCGCATCCTATCGTCCAGTTGGACGACTTTATCTCGTCCGTTGGGCGAGGCCGGATCGTTCCGATGCGCTTCATGTCCACCTTGAGCGGCGTCTTGACGCGGTATGGGCCTGCATCCAGTTCAACCGCCGCATCCACGGCGAACGCCGTGGACCATAAGGCGAACATCACGATGCAGGAACTAAAGCGTGGCATGCTCACCGTCCTTCCGCCTTTCCATCTTTGCCCTTGATTGTCAGCGAGAGTTCTGTGATCACGACCGGAGCGTCGTAGTACGGGACGCACTCGAAAAGAGTGCTTTTCTTGCCCCTGTGGTCGCCGATGACCATCCCGTCGGGGATTTTGTATATCGCGCCGGTCACCATGTCGATCCAAACCGGCTCCCTGGGCTTGTACATGACGACCGACAGCGTGGCCCTGCGGATGTCGTTGTTGTTCTCGGGATGCCTCGAGGCGTCCCAGAACGCGATGAGCGGAATATCCGTGCCCTTCTGGCGGAACGCGTACGTCACCAGTCCTTCGCCGCCCTCGCCGGGAAACACGTCAACCTGAACTCCGCCAGCCTCGATGGTCGAGTCGAAAAGCACAGCCACGTTCTGCACGGCATAGTAGGCGGGCTTCACCTTCACGACTTCGAGGCGGTCGTTGCACTTGAGAAGCCCCATTCGCTTCATGAAGCGGTCATTGCGCGTGCGCACCCAGTACGGCGGGATGTGCCGCGTGTAGCGCTCCGGCTGGTCGTAGCACGGGTCGTAGATCGTGAACACTAGCGAGTCGAAGCCGTGCCCCAGGTCCGCGACGAGGCGGCGCGCGTCCCACTTCGCCTGCGTAAGCTCGGAGTTCCATTTCAGGGACGAGATTCCGCCGGAGTAGTGCGCGTCGCTCGTGGCGCCCGACTCGCCGTTCCATATCTTTAGCCCAGGGGCGTACTTGCGCACGATTTCAGCCCAAGCGTCAACCCGGTTCCCGTAGCAGGCGTCCGGGTTAGGGGTGTAGTCGTGATAGATGATCCACGTGAAGAGGCCGAGCGCATTCCTTTCCTTGAACAGCTTGAGACATTTCTCGGTGAACTCGTTCATCTTCCGAGTGCCCAGCGTGAGCATCCCGATCTTGGCGTCCGGGATGTGCTTCAATATGATCCGCGCGGTGCGGATATTGTTGTCCACGACGATTTCGGGCGTGTTGGCGTCTATGTTGTTTGGCTCGTTCCAGCAGGCCCAGTTCTTCACGTTCGGATAGTGCCGCGCGAGCTCGTCCACATAGCGGTCCCAGGCGGCAAGGGCCTCCTCGCCGCGCGGCATGCCGTCCGAAAGCGACGCGCCGCCCGCGCCCGGATAGACCGGGTTTCCGTAGCTCGTCTCCAGGATCGGCTCCATCCCGTTTTCGACGAGCCAGCTGACCTGCCTGTCCAGCCATTCGAAATCCCACTTGCCGCGCTGCGGCTCAAGCTTCGCCCATGCGGCGTGCAGCCTTACGCGGGCGATGCCAAGCGGCGGAAGGTATTCCTTTATGTTCTCGAATTCGCCGTATCCGCGCGGCAGCATTTCGCAGCCGATGGCGAGACGCGACGGCCCTACCTCGCCGGCCGATCGCGGTGAAAGCGTGCCGATCCGGTCCATCATCGGGTCGAGCGTGGTCTGCACTCGGTCGTGCGCGTCGTCGATCATCGGCCTTGCGGCAAGCGCGAAAGGCAAGGCAAGGACCATGACCAGCAGCGTCGCCCCCTTGAGCAGCTTCGGGAAGATGTCTGGGACATGCCGGCGGCCGCCACGCAGTACGGACACGACGTACTTGGCCGCCTCCCTGCCGTTCCGCACGGGATCGTTCTCGATGCGCGTGAGCGGACGAAGGTAGACAGGCAGATGCCTCTTGTTCGCGAAGGACACGACCTTGACGTCTCGCGGCGCCTCGACGCCATGGTGCGCAAGCGCGAAGAGCGCGCCAGCGGCTACGTAGTCGTCGGAGAATACAAACGCGTCCGGCAGCCACCCCTTGCCACCGGAAAGACGCCTTTCGAACTCCTCAAGGGCGGCGCGTTGGGCGAAATCCGCCTCCGTGGCGGCGTCGGACGGCTTTATGCAGAGACGCGAGAGCCTAAGCCCCGAGCTGTAGAACGTCGAAGCCATCTTCGCGCCGTCGATCCAGCGACCATAGCCGACGTACATGACGGATTTGCAGCAGGCCTTCTTCAGCAAGGCGACAATCTCCTTCGCCATTTCGATGCATGGCTCCCGAAACACGTCGACCGCTTCAGGACAATCGAAGTCGCCAACGACAGAAAATGGCACGCCAGCCTCGATCAGCGGCTCGACGACAAACTTGGCCGAGCATCCAACCCAGGCGAACGAAACGCCGTCTTTGACAACGCTGCGAAGATGGGAGAAATCGAACGCGGACTTCGGCCAGGCACGATCCTGCCGCCGCCCAGCCACGCTCACTCGCTCGTAGCTGTAGCCGGCGCCGCGGAGCGCCTCGCCGAAATTGAACGAAAACACTTCGCGCGCCCAGATGTTGCCGCGATCTATGCTAAGGTAGACAACCTTGCCCCTCATGGGATGCGACGCCGCCGCCGACACGACAGCCCCCATGTGCCGGCGAACGTCGACCAGGCCCTTCTTCGCCAGCTCCGACATCGCGCGGCGCGGCACCCACGAGCCGACGCCGAGCTCCGACGACCACTCCTTCAGCGAAGGCAGGCGGTCGCCTGACTTCAAACGTCCACTCTCGATTGCAGATGCAATCTGCGCAGACATCTGCTCGTATAGAGGGCTCTCAGACGAGGTGTCAAGCTTTACAAGATGCGGTACTCGGGCTACCATGTCTGGAATTTTATCAGATAATGTGACGCAATGGACAAAAAAATCCACAGCGACCGACAATAAGACCTACAAAATCACCCATCGCCCGATCCTCAGAACACGGGGTGTTCGCATTCGAGCCCGTCGAAGTAATAGAACGTGTCGCCCTTAGGCCGTATGTCCGTGAGTGCGCCAGTATAATGGCGAAGCATCCGCGGCTTGTACGGGCGCTTCGCGACCTCCTCCTCGTTCACCTCGATGCCGAGACCCGGCTTGTCTCCGATGAGAAGGCAGCCATCCTCGAACTTCACGCACTCGTTCGTGACGAGCTTGCGGAAGGAGCCGTCCGTCAGCATCATCTCGTGGATGAGGAAGTTCGGCGTGGTGGCCGCGAGCTGGAGAATCGCCGCGTTGGAGATTGGCCCCGACGGATTGTGGAAGCTCACGGGAACGTGGTTCGCCTCGCACATTGCCGCAACCTTCTTCGAGGTAAAAAGCCCCATGTTGTGGAAGATGTCCGGCTGGGCGATGTCGACGCAGTTCTTCCTGAGGACGTCGTTCCAGGCATACATCCCGTAGAATCTCTCGCCCGCCGCAATCGGCACCGCGCTATGGTCGCGCACCCAAGCAAGCGAGTCGTTGTTGTCCGGGACGACCGGTTCTTCCATCAGCATCGGCTTGAACGGCGCAAGTTCCTTGGATGCGGCAACTGCGGTGTAGTGGTTGAACCGTCCGTGGCACTCGATGAGGATCTCCATCTCGGGCCCTACCGCGTCGCGCACCGCGCCGACGACGGCGACGGCATGGTCCATCTCTTCGCGCGAAAGCGTCATGTGCGCCTTGCCGAACGGGTCCCACTTCAGCGCCTTTATGCCGAGTGCCTTCACCTTCTTCGCGGCGGCGGCAAAATCATCCGGCTCGCGCGCGCCGACGAACCACGCGTTCGCGTACATCTTCACCTTGTCGCGCATCTTGCCGCCGAAGAGCGCGTAGGTCGGGACATTGTAGAACTTGCCCGCGATGTCCCAGCAGGCGATCTCGATTCCGGCAAGTGCGCTCATCATCACCGGCCCGCCCTTCCAGTAGCTGTCGCGATAGACCTCGAAAAGCATCCTCTCGACTTCAAGCGGATTGCGCCCCACTATGAGCCGCTTGTAGTCCGCGACACACCCTTCGAGCGACATCTCCTGCGTTCCGAGCGTCGCCTCTCCCCAGCCGTACAGCCCTTCGTCGGTCTCGACCTTGACGAACGCCCAGTTGGTGCGAAAAGCGTCAAGCGTGTAAATCTTAACATCAGTGATTTTCATGGTTGAATTTCCTTATCGCCGCAACATGTTCCTTTGCGAGCGCCTTGATGCCTTCGTAGTCCTCTGCGGCAACGAGGTCGGGGCGGAAAATGGTAATGCCAGTCCCTACCGCCATTATGCCTCGCGAGAGAAACTCCGGAATCGTCTCGGGGTTCACGCCGCCCGTCGCCATGAGCGGGATGTGCGGCATTGGCCCCTTTAGGTTCTGTATGTAGTGGTAGCCAAGATCGTCGGCGGGAAAGAGCTTTACGATGTCCGCGCCAAGCGAATACGCCCGCTTGATCTCGCTCGGCGTCATTGCTCCGGGAATGGACACCATCCCAAGCCGCCTTGTCTCGGCGACGACATCGGGGTCGGTGTCGGGGCTTACGACGAATGTCGCGCCCGCCTCGTGCGCAGCACGGACTTCCTCTACGGAAAGAACAGTTCCCGCGCCAATGGACATCCGGTCGCCAAGCGCAGCGACGAGCGCGGCGATCTTCTCCGCGTTCTCGGCAATGCAGTCCTTGCGGCGATGGTCGAAAGTCGACTCGAACACCGTCACGCCCGCATCGGCGATTGCCGCGACGCCCTTTACAAGCACCTTTTTAGGCACGCCCCTCGCCAACACCATCAAGCGCGTCTTCTTCAGTTCGTCAATTGCATTCATGCTTACTCCCTATTTTCATTGTTCACAAATCTCAATTGTCCACAAATGCCACCATTGCCACAAATACAAATTGCGATTTGTAATTTGTGAACAATTTTGTCATTTGCCATTTGTGAACAATCTCTCACTTCTTCTCCCAGTACTTCACGTTGTACGGGTCGTTCTTGATCCAGTCCTTGTTGTAAGCGAGCAGACAGGCGCCGATTCCGCTATCGACGGGAATCTCAGCGCCCGAGACGGTGCCGGCGGAGTCGGAGCAGAGGAATGCGACGGCATCCGCAATCTGCTCCGGCGCGGATTCGCGGCCGACCGGCCAGCGCGCGCGGCGCTTCGCAACCTCTTCCTCGGAAAGTCCGTCCCACCGATCCGTGCGCACCGCGCCCGCAAGTATGGCGTTCACGCGAATCCCAAGGCATGCGAGCTCGACCGCGAGGGAGCGCGTCATGCCGCCGATCGCCGCCTTCGAGATCGTGTAGAGCGCGCGGCCCGGCACTGCCCTTTTCGCATGGCAGCTTGAGATGAACACGATCGAGCCGCCGCCCTCCATGAGCTTCACGGCCTCCTGCGCCCCGAAGAACGCCGCCCGCGCGTTGGCGTTCATCACGGCGTCCCAGTCCGCCTCGGCGGAATTCAGGACGGAAAGGCCGACGCCCAGGTTGGCCGCGTTTGAGACGAATGCATCGAGCCTGCCTAACCTCTCTCCAACGGAAGCGAAAGCGACGCGAATGTCGCCCACTTTCGCGGGATCCATCGCGAGGCCGAGCGCGTCGACGGATGGAAACTCGCCCTTCAGCTTCGCGGCGGCGACCTCTGCGGACGCCGCGCTCCGGCTGGTTACGACGACGTTCCATCCGTCTGCGGCGAAGCGTCTTGCAATCGCCCAGCCGGTGTTCTTCGTCGCACCTGTAACCAGCATTGTCTTCTTCATTTCTCCACCCTGTATTTCTCGAACAGCCTGAAATACGAATATGCCATCATCGCGGCGGCGGAGACAAGCAGCGCGCCGAGAGAGGCAAAGCCCACCTCGAAACCCCTCACGCCCCAGCGATGGGATACAAAGCCGAACAGGACGGGGGCGAACGAGCCGATCACGTAGGCGAACACGTTCACGAAGCCGACGGCCGATGCGCGGCTCTCCGGCGGCACCACGTCGAAAATCGACGTAAAGGTGTTCGACTGGAACAGGCCGCGCATCACCCCCCAGCCGACAAGCATCGCGAAGCAGATGCCGGCGGACGACGCGAACCCGAACACGGCGAAAAGCGGAACGGCGGCAAGGAGCGCGGCGATCTGCAGCATGAGGCGGAAACGCGGGAAACGGCGCACGAAGAAGTCTGTCACGAAACCGGCGCAAAGCACGGTGACCATGGCCGCGAGGTTCGGTCCGAACATCACGCCCCTCCCAACGGTACCGACGTCTAACGAGAACTTCTCCGCGATGAACGTCGGCGCCCAGCTCATGCAGGCGTTCGCGGCAAAGATCAAGGCGACATACCCCGCGCCGGCGCAAAGCGCGGCAGGGTTGCAGAAGAACGCCTTCATGCCTGCCGAAAAACTCTTCTTCTGCGAGTCGGCGGACATCCTGCCATCTCGCCAGAAAACCGCCGCGAACGCGACGCCGACGAGAATCGTCGCGCCGCCAAACAGGAAATACACCCAACGCCAGGAGCCGAATCCGGCGAGGATCGTGGCGACGAGAGCACCGGAGACTATCATCCCGGTGTACATCGCGCCCTGGTGTAGAGAAAGCGCGGTGGTTCGCGTCGCCTTGTGCTCGTCGGCCATCAGCGCGTAGGCAGAAGGCGCGTAGAGCGTTTGGACGCCTGTGCAGGCGATCGACCTTACCATTATGAACCCCAGCAGCCCGCCCATGAAGCCAGTCAGGAGCGTGAGCGCGCCCCATCCGAGAATCGCGCAGGCGATGATGCGGGTGCGCGGCCAGCGATCTCCGGCAAAGCCCGAAAACGGCATCGACAGGGCAAGCATCCAGTACATCGCCGTGTCGACCATGCCAATCTGGATGTTGTCAAGGCCCGTCTCTTCGCGTATCAGGGGCACGAGCAGCCCGAAGAGCTGCCGGTCCGACATGTAGAAGAAGAATGCCAGACACAGGAACGCCAATGTGACCCACTTTTTCATCCATCGAAAGTATATCACATGCTGGAGACGGCTGATTGCCGTTTGCGACAAAACAATATTGCCGATTGCGACACGAAGGCAAAGATGATAGACTGTCCCCATGCGAACCGTACTATACGTGAACGGCACGGAAAAGTTCCAGGACAGGCAGAGGCTATCAGGGGTTGCCGAGTATGCGAAGAAACACGGGTGGAATCTGCAGTCCGTGGAGTCGATAGCGTCGCCGAATCAAGCAAAGACGCTAATGCGCATCTGGAAGCCGGACGGACTGATCGTCTGCCGCGGGGCGATGATGAACCGGCTGTCGGCGAAGTGCTTCGGCGACACGCCCGTCCTGTTCTCCCACAACCCGATTCTGGACGAGAGTGCCAGGGAGAACTGCGTCTTCAACGACTCGGCGGCAACAGTGGAGATGGCCGGGAAGGAACTGCTGTCGCTCGACCTGCGCGGCTATGCGTTCGTGGGATGGCACAAGCCGACGGGATGGAGCGTACAGCGCAAGCTGGCCTTCAAGTCTTTCATGGAGATGCACGGCAAGGAGACGTTCGTATTCGAGCCATCGGAGCGCAAGTGCTCGCCGAATGCGCTCGGGCCACAGCTCGCCGCCTGGCTGGCAGCCCTTCCACGTCCGCTGGGCGTGCTCGGGGCGAACGACCAGATCGCCCACCAGGTCGTCAGGGCCTGCCATATCGTGCGACTGGAGGTGCCGGAGGATGTCGCGGCAATCGGCATAGACAACGACGAAGAGCTTTGCGAAAGCTCGCAGCCGTCAATATCCAGCATCGACGTCGGATTCGCCGCGTCCGGCCTGATCGCCGCAGAGGGACTCGACAGACTTATGTCCGACCCGGACGTGGCACCAATGAGAATAAAGTCTCCGCCGCTATGCCTCGTGAGGCGAAAATCCACAAGGCGCCTGAGCCGACATGACAGGGATGTCTCCATGGCGGTGGAGCGCATTCGCAGGGAAGCGTGTGACGGACTCACGGCCCGCGACGTGACAAACGACTTCGACTGCTCGCGCCGGATGGCGGAAATACGCTTTAGGAAGGTGATCGGACGTTCCATCCTGCAGGAGATCCGCCATGTCAGGCTAGAGACCGCACAGCGCCTGCTGCGCAACCCCAGGCTCGGAATGGGCTTCATCGCCAACAGCTGCGGCTACAGCTCGTCAGAGGTGTTCGCCATCTTCTTCCGGGCAGAGACAGGGCTATCCCCGTCTGAATGGCGCAGGCATCATGCATAGCGGCCCGCCGAATCGTCCGGCGGAACGAACTCGGCGAGTTTCATTTTGTTGAGCCGTGTGGAATGCCTGTAGCTACACTCCTGCGCTGGAGAGGAAGCCGCCGTCGACGGGGACGGTGATGCCGGTTACGAACGCCGACACCGAATCGTCGAGCAGCCAGTTGACGCAGCCAAGGAGGTCCTGCGCCTCGCCGAAGCGACCCATTGGCGTGTGGTGCATCACCTGCTCTCCGCGCGGGGACAGTCCCCCGTCCGGCGTCATCAGGTAGCCGCGCGAGCGCTCGTTGACCATGAAGCCCGGCGCGACTGCGTTCACCCGCACCTTCGCAGGCGCCATGTACTGCGCGAAGAACATCGTCCAGTTCGCTATCGCAGCCTTGCTCATCGCATACGGCGCGACGCGCGTCAGCGGGCGGTACGTGTTCATCGACGCGAAGTTGAGGATGGCGCCTCCGCCGGCCTTCGCCATCTGCAGGCCGAAGATGCGGCTTGGGATGACCGTGCCGATGGTGTTGATTTCAAGGACAGACTTGAACGCCTCCATGTCGATGTCGAAGAACCCGCGGTCCTTTGCGAAGTCTGCCGTGGGCGCAAAGTCCGCGTCGCTGAAGCGGAGACGCGTCGGCATCGCCTTCACGTTGTTGCCGCCTGCGCCGTTTATGAGGAAGCGGCACGGCCCCCATTCCGCCGCGATGCGATCGGCGATGTCGCGGATCGCCACCTCGTCTGTGACGTCCGCAGGCTCGATGCGACAGGTTCCGCCCGCTGCGGCGATTTCGGCGGACACCTTCTCCAGCTTTTCGCGTGTGCGGCCGATCAGGACGACCTTCGCGCCTTTTTTGGAGAGATCAATGGCAATGGCGCTGCAGAGTGTTCCGCCTGCACCGGTCACCACAGCCACCTTTCCTTCACAGTATGTATTCATTTCTTCTCCCTTGCCTTACCCATTAACGCGAATTATACCATATTGGGGGTCTGCCATCCGTTATGTCATTTTTCCAATGCTGCGACAACGGCATCGCCCACCTGCGAGGTGGTGGCGGTGCCGCCCAGATCGGGCGTGAGGCACTTCCGCTCTATGAGCAGGCTCTCAATCACGTCGAGAAGCTCCTGGGCCAACGCGCCATGTCCGAAGAAGTCGAGCATCTGGCTGGCGCTCCAGACGGTTGCGAGCGGATTCGCGAGGCCCTTGCCCGCGATGTCCGGCGCGCTGCCGTGGATCGGCTCGAACATCGAGGGGAAGGCTCGCTCCGGATTGAGGTTCGCGCCGGCGGCGAGGCCCATGCCGCCGGCGATCGCCGCGCCGAGATCGGTGAGGATGTCGCCGAAGAGGTTGGAGGCCACGACCACCTGGAAGCGCTTCGGATCCTTCACCATGAACATCGACGCCGCATCCACGAGCAGCGAATGCGTCTCCACGTCCGGATACTCCGCACCGACCTCCTTGAAGACCTGGTCCCAGAAGACCATCGAGTAGTTGAGCGCGTTCCCCTTCGAGATGCTCGTGAGCGTCTTCTTCTCGCGGCGGGCGAGCTCGTAGGCGTAGCGCATGATCCGCTCCGTTCCCTTGCGCGTGAAGACGCCCTCCTGCACAACCCGCTCGTCCGGTTCGCCGCGATGGCTCCACGAACCGGAGCCGGCGTACTCCCCTTCGGAGTTTTCGCGGATGAACACCATGTCCACATCCTCGCGCCGCACATCCTTGAGCGGACACGGCGCGCCGCGGAGCAGCTTCACCGGGCGCACGTTCACATACTGGTCGAACCCGTGCCGGATGGCCAAAAGCAGTCCGCGCAGCGACACGTCGTCGGGGACGCCGGGATACCCCACGGCGCCGAGGAAGATCGCATCAAATCCGCGCAGCGTCTCCAAGGCATCGTCAGGCATCATGCGCCCGGTCCTAAGGTAGTACTCGCAGCCCCACGGAAAGCGCTCGAACGCGAAACGGAACGAGCCGTCGCGTGCCGCCGCCGCATCAAGCACCTTGACGCCCTCGTCTATCACCTCCGGGCCGATGCCATCGCCTGCAATCACCGCAATCCTATGTGTTTTCATTTCTGCTCCTTCCGGAAATTTCTCCACCACCGCCAAAAACGAAAGAATCGCAATCCTACTCCCAGGTCATCGTGCCGTCTTCGGCCACGGAAACCTTGCGGCGGAAGTCGATGGCATGGCTCACGGGAATGTGCCCGTAGGCGAAACCGTCATACGCGGGCTTGCCGATCTTCTCGACGAACGCGCGCTTGGCGCGCGCCACCTCCTCCTGCGCGGCGGCAAGCTCGGCCCCCGTCAGCGTGCGTTTGCCGCCTTTGCCCTCGCGGCCCGGCGTGACGTCGCCGAAGATCACGCCCGCGCAGTCCTTCATCCATCCCGAAGCCGCGATTTCGTCCAGCTCTTCGGCGATCTTCTTTGCCGAGGCCGAGTTGTTGCGCTCCAGAAACACCACCCTTCCGGCGGCGTCGCACGCCCAGTTCGTCTTGATGCCGAGCCTCACGAGCGCAATGTGCCCTCCGCACGGCAGACCCGAAAAGGCGCCCGGACGCAGAGCCCGGAGCTTGACCGCCGGCTGCGGGCTGCCCGCGATCGCCCGCTTGAGCCATTCGAACGTGTCCCCTTTCGCATACAGCAGATGGCTCATGGTGGAGCCGGAGAACGGATGCCCGGCCTTTTCCTTCGCCATGGCGTTGAGGATCATCGTGATGTTGCTGAATCCAAGCACACGCTGGTCGCGCGTGCGGAGACGATTCCAGTCGAGGAGCGGCAGGATGTCCTCGGATCCCGAACCGCCCCGTGCGCAGAGGACCAGATCCACCTCGGGATCCATCCACATCTCCTCGAAGTCCGCCGCGCGGTCGGCGGCGGACGCCTGCGTCTTGAAATTGAGACGCTTGGCGAGCTTGATGCGGAAACCGGCCGCCTTGAGGGACTCCACACCCGCGTCGAAGCGCGCTTTCGGCTGGATGCTCGCTGGCATGACCACGCCGACCGTATGGATTTCAGGCGGGAAGCAGTTGAATGACGTCGCCGCCGCCAAGAGGATTGCAAAACAGTTCATGGCGCGTAGTATATCAAAAATGCCGCATCAGTTTGAAGTCGAACTGAAAAACGGATACAGGAGCGGAAGCAGGATCATCGACAGGACGAACGCAACCGCGCTCAATGCGAGCCCCGGCTTGAGGAAGTCCTTGAAGCGCAGGTTGCCAGGCACGAGAATCATCGAGTTCGCCGGAATCGCGAGCGGAGTGCACACCGCGACCGACGAGGCTATGAGGACGGCTATCACCACCGCGCGCGGATCGGCGCCCAGCGTCTGGGCAATGCTCCAGCCGATCGGACAGAACAGCGCGCAGGTGGCGGTGTTGCTCATCACCTGCGTAAGCCCCCACACCGTGAGCCAGAGGATGGCCATGAGGAGTATCGGGCCGTGTCCGTCGGCGGCGGATATCACGGCATGCGAGATTCGCTCGGCGGCGCCCGTCTTCATCATCGCGCCGCCGAGAGGCGTCATGAACGACAGGAGGAACACGGCCTGCATGTCGAACGCCGCGAACGCCTCCTTCTGCGTGATGACGCGGAACAGCACCACCGCCATCGCGCCGACGCACGCCGTGATGTGCATCGGCGGAAGCGACTTCACGTAGTCGGCGGCAATCATCGCGGCCACAGTGAGGATGAGCGTCGCCAGCGTGAACCAGCCCTTCCAATCGGTGCGGCGCGACTCTTCCGAGACGTACTTCTCCGCTTCCGGACTCTCGTGCGCCGGCAGGATCTTCGGTCCCAGCAACGCGTAGAACACGGCTGCCGCCAGAAGCAGCGGGATGCCGATCTTGGCGTACTCGAAGAACGTGACGGACATCGCGCCTTCGGAGAACTTCTCGATCGTCTCCTTGGCGATCAGGTTTCCGGGCGAACCGATCACCGAGATGTTGCCGCCGATCGTCGCACCGGCGGTGAGCGGGATCAGGAGTCGGCTCGGCTTGATGCGATGTGCCGCCGCCACGCCCATGACGATCGGGATCAGCACCGCCACCGTGCCCGTGTTCGAGACGAAGCTCGACACCGTCCCGGAAAACAGCATCACGGTGAAGATGAGCGTGCGTTCGCCGGGACAGAACCGGAACAACGCCGCGCCGATCTTCTCCGCCATGCCGGTCTTGAACAGCGCCGCCCCGATCACGCTCATCGCCACCACGAGGATGATGCTCTGCCCGACGAGCGGCGCGAAAATCTCCTTCGCCTCGATCACGCCGCAAAAATACAGCGCCACCGGCACCGAGAACACGAGAAGTCCCATCGGCAAGACATCCACCACAAAGAGGACGACCGCGACGAAGAATATGAGAAGAGTTATTCCAGCAGATGTCATTGGCCGTTACTTATTATATCATTATTCACCGGCTTCGCAACGCGTGCCGGGCGGAGGCACGACCTTCCAGCGGAGCTTTCCGCCCTCGTGCCACCATTCGGCCTTTATGACCCCGTGCGGCGTCGGGACCTCGCCCGAGGCGCTGTCGATCAGGTCCGCGGCAAGCGGCTTGAACACGAAGACCCTGAAGCCCGGCTCAAGCGGGGTTATGCCTAGAACGTAGTTCGTGTAGAGCGAGGCGACGCATGTGTCGGGGTGGGCTTCGTCGCCCCACCCTCGCGTATGGAGGTGCATGCACTCGGACGTCAGCCGCGGTCCCTTCCATGATTCGTCCAGCAGCTTGTACCAGTTGTGGTCCTCGAGCATCTTGAGCGCGCCCTTGGCGTCGCCGTACTCGAACTTGCCGCGGGCCGCCAGCTGCTGGAACTTGCCGTGATCGACGCGGACGAGCCTAGGCATGATCGCTGCCGCCTCCTCCGCCGTGGCGAAACGCGTCGCGAGGGCGAGGGCGTTCGCTTCGAATCCCATGGACGGGTCTTCCTCCGAAAGCGAGAAGAATCCGTCCTTCCAGAAAGACTTCCTGACCGACTTCGCCAGCTTGTCGGCAGCCGCCCTCCAGCCAGCTCCATCCGCCGCGCCCATGGCGTCCGCGAGATACGCCGCGTCGAAGTATGTCTTCCACAGGAGGATGTTCATGTAGGAGCGGTGATGCAGCGAAGTTCCGCCGAACACAAGCCCGGCCGCGTGCTTGCACGTCTCCTTGCGCTGCTCGAAGATGCCGTCCGGGCGCTGGTGCTTGGCGAGGTAGGCCATCAGCCTGATGACCTTCGGGTAGTTCCGCTTCAGCGTGTCGAAGTCCGCCGTGTGGAGGTAGTAGTCCTGCAGGACCGGCACGAACCAGCAGGCGAACTCGTCTGACCCGAACGGCCCCCACTCGCCCGCCTTGGGCTGTGGCTGCTCCGGCCACGGACTTGCCTGGATGTAACCCTCTGGCGTCTGGTTCGCCGCGAGCATGTCTATGGAGCCTCGCATGTACGGCGCCCTCGGGGAGAAACCGTAGAAGCACGTCCGCTCCGCGAACCACAGGTCGCCGCTCCAGACGAGCCTGTCGCGCTTGGCGCCGTCCGCCAGGTATGGAAGCGTCTTCACGTTCGGCGTGACGTGCGTCGCCACGTACGACGGAATCGCCGAGAGCTCGCATGTGCGCACGGACGCCTCCCACAGCTGCGAAAGCCTCGAGTCCGAGCACGTGAACGAGCCCTCCCTCTCGCCTTCCGAATGGACTTTGTCGTTCACAAGGCGGAAGTTCCGTATCGCGACGGCTCCGCGCTGCGAA